>JBBQVF010000098.1:0-16814 GCA_038211805.1 Burkholderiales bacterium
GTGGGCAAGAGCACCACCGCCTGCAACCTGGCGCTGGCGCTGGCCGCCGAGGGCGCCACGGTGGGCGTGCTGGACGCCGACATCTACGGCCCCAGCCAGCCGATGATGCTGGGCATCAGCGGCCGCCCCGAGAGCATCGACGGCCAGAGCATGGAGCCGATGCAGGGCCACGGCCTGCAGGTGGCGTCGATCGGCTTCCTGGTCGATGCCGACCAGGCGATGATCTGGCGCGGCCCGATGGCCACCCAGGCGCTCGACCAGTTGCTGCGCCAGACCAACTGGAAGGATGTCGACTACCTGATCGTCGACATGCCGCCCGGCACCGGCGACATCCAGCTGACGCTGAGCCAGCGGGTGCCGATCACCGGTGCGGTCATCGTCACCACGCCGCAGGACATCGCGCTGCTGGATGCCAAAAAGGGCTTGTCGATGTTCGAGAAGGTGGGCGTGCCCATCCTCGGCCTGGTCGAGAACATGGCCGTTCACGTCTGCAGCAACTGCGGCCATGTCGAGCACATCTTCGGCGCCGACGGCGGCAAGAAGATGGCCGCGCAGTACCAGTTGGACTACCTGGGCGCACTGCCGCTGGACATCGCCATCCGCGAGCAGGCCGATTCGGGCCGCCCCACCGTGGTGGCCGATCCCGACGGCGAGATCGCTGGCCTCTACAAGGCGGTGGCCCGCCAGGTCGCGGTGAAGATCGCCGAGAAGGCCCGCGACTTCACCAGCAAATTCCCGACGATCAAGGTCAGCAAGGACACTTGAGCGACCCCGGTGTGTGCGTGGCTCCCGTACCCGCATTCATGGGGGATCGGGTTGCTCCGGGCTACCGTGGGGCCCGCAGCAGCCAACGCGAGGGGTTAAGCTGATTTGGCTCAACTCACTCAACAGGGATCCACCATGCCGTTGAAGACAAACGCCCGCGCCGCCGCCAGTGCCGCCACCCGTGCCACTTTGGCCGCGGGGCTCTTGCTGACCAGTGCGTCCGCGTGGGCGGTCATGGCGACTTCCGTGGCTTCGCCGTTCAGCCAGGTGATCGCCTTCGGCGACAGCCTGTCGGACACCGGCAACTTCCTGGCTTTGACGACCGGTTTGCCGGCTTTTTTCCCGGTGCCGCTGCCGCAGGCCGGTGACTACTCGGACGGCCGCTTTTCCAACGGTGCCGTCGCCGTCGAACGGCTGGCCGATGGCCTGGGCGTCACACTGCAGAATTACGCCTATGGCGGCGCCAAGACCGGCACTGGCGGACAGTTGCCAGGCACCGGCCTGCAGAGCCAGGTGGGCCTGTTCGCCAGCAGACTGGGCGGCGCGGCGGCCGATCCCAACGCCTTGTACTTCGTCTGGGGCGGCGCCAACGACCTGCGCGACATCACGCCGACCACCTTTGGCAGCACGATCACCAACACGATCAACAACCTGAAGGGCATCGTCGACTCGCTCTACCAGCGGGGCGCGCGCAATTTTCTGCTGCCCAACCTGCCCGACATCGGCCTGACACCCGAGGCCCGCAGCGGCGGCCCTGCGGCGATGGCCGGGGCAACGTTCGCCTCTGAAACCTTCAACAATGGCCTCGCATCGGCCTACAGCGCTTTGGCCGGCTCGCTGGTCGATGAGCACTTCACCTACTTCGATGTCATGTCGGCGCAGCGTGCACTGACCGCGGGTGCGCCAGACAACGGTTTCAGCAATGTCAGCGAAGCCTGCTTTACCGGTTATGTCGGCGTGGCGGGCACCCAGTGCGCCGGTGCGTCGGGCTACCTCTACTGGGACAAGATCCATCCGACAGCCGCGACACATGCCGTGTTGGGTGCGCAGATGCTGGCCGCCGTGCCCGAGCCGCAAACGATGCTGATGATGGCTGCCGGCCTGTTGCTGCTGCTGGGCGTGGCGCGCCGCCGCCAGGGCTGATCAGCCGGTCAGAGACCACCGCCCCCGCATCGGGCGGGCGAAAGGCGCCGGTTTTCAAGGCGCTGCGGTTTCCCAGGGTGGCAAATCGGTGGGCGCCGGTGCTGTTGCCGGTGGCAAGGCAGCGGCCGATGACGACGTCGGCAGCGGCACCGGCACCGACACCGGCGCCGGCGCCGGCCCGCCGATCACCTGCTCACCCCCCAGCGCGTCGATCAGGTCGTCGATCATCGGCGCCAGTTCGCCGGTGGCGATCGCCGCGTCGGCGTCGAAGGATTCGTCGGCCGAAGCTTTGGCCTGGCCTTCGAACACGCCGTCCAGGAAGGCGATCTTCTTCAGCTGTAGGCCTTCGGTCAGCGTGAAGCTCACCCGATCGCGCCAGGTCAGCGCCAGCCGGGTGGGCTGCTTGCCGGCCTGGATGTGGCCGCGGATTTCGTCGATGTCGAGCGCATGGCGGGCGTAGCGCACCACCGGCTTTTCACCGTCGGCCGCCTTCAGTTCGCAGTCGCGGTCGATCGTGAAGTTGGCGGGTGCTTCGCCAGCCACCAGCCAGTCGGCCATCGCCGCAGCCGGTGACACGGCGGTGTTGACCAGCTGGGCCGACAGGCCCGGCAGCACCGCGACCATCGCTGTCAGCACCTCCTCAGATCGGCTGGCGCTGCCGGCGTCGATCACCAGCAGTCGCTCGGCCGGGGCCATCCACACCTTGATGCTGGCCTGCTTGGTGAAGGCCATCGGCAGCAGGTCGAGCAGGGCCTGGTCCTTCAGCTCGCGGGTTTCCTTCTTGCCGGGCTTGCGGCCGGTCTGCTGCTCGATGCGCGCGGCCAGGGCGTCGACCTGGCGCTTGACCACCGACCCGGGCACCACCTTGGTCTCGACCATCAGCTGCAGCAGCCACTGGCCGTCGACGGCCTCGATCAGCGCGCCATGGGCCTCGCCACGGGGCGGTACCCAGCCCATCGCGCGGGGCTGGGTGGCGCCGCATTCGGCAAAACGGGCGGCCGACAAAGCCTCGTCGATCTGCGCCACGCTGGCTGTCCAGTCGGCCGCCAGCCGGTACACCATCAAATTCTTGAACACGCGGGACTCTCGATCGGCAAAGCCGATGATTGTGCCTGCAGGGCCCGGCGGGATCGTGTCCCGCCGGGTCTCTTCAAGGTCAGACCGCGGTCGCTGTCGCGGTCGCTGTCGCTGTCGCTGCTGCGGCGGCTGTCACCATCGCCTGCGGCACCGGCGTGCGCATCAGGTGGTCGAACGCGCCCAATGCGGCTTTCGCGCCATCGCCCACTGCGATCACGATCTGCTTGAACGGCACGGTGGTCACGTCGCCCGCCGCATACACGCCAGGCAAATTGGTGGCGCCCTTGGCGTCGACGACGATCTCGCCGTGGCGGCTGAGCTCCAGCGTGCCCTTCAGCCATTCGGTGTTGGGCACCAGGCCGATCTGCACGAACACGCCTTCCAGCGCCAGGTGGTGTTGCTCGCCGGTGGCCCGGTCGATGAAGTCCAGGCCGTCGACGCGCTCGCCGTCGCCGGTGATCTCGGTGGTCTGGGCCTTCACGTGGATACTGACGTTCGGCAGGCTCTTCAGCTTGTCGACCAGCACCGCGTCGGCCCGCAGCGCGTCGCCGAACTCGAGCAGCGTGACCGCGCCGACGATGCCGGCCAGGTCGATCGCCGCCTCGACGCCCGAGTTGCCGCCGCCGATCACCGCCACGCGCTTGCCCTTGAACAGCGGGCCGTCGCAGTGCGGGCAGTAGGCCACGCCCTTGTTGCGGTACAGCTGTTCACCCGGCACGTTGACTTCGCGCCAGCGCGCACCGGTCGACAGGATCACGCTGCGGGCCTTCATCACCGCGCCGTTGTCCAGCTTGATCTGCACCAGGCCGCCAGGCTGGTCTGCCGGGATCAGCGCGGTGGCGCGCTGTCCGTTCATGATGTCGACGGCGTACTGGCGCACATGCGCCTCCAGCGCGAGGGCGAACTTGGGGCCGTTGGTGTCGAGCACCGAGATGTAGTTTTCGATCGCCAGGGTGTCCAGCGTCTGGCCGCCGAAGCGCTCGGCCAGCACCCCCGTGCGGATGCCCTTGCGGGCGGCGTACACCGCGGCTGCGGCACCGGCCGGGCCACCACCGACGATCAACATGTCGTAGGGCGCGGCGGCCGACAGCTTGGCGGCGTCGCGGGCGGCGGCGCCGGTGTCGAGCTTGGCCAGGATCTCTTCGACACCCATGCGGCCCGAGCCGAAGACCTGGCCATTCATGAAGACGGTGGGCACGGCCATGATCTGGCGCTGGTTCACCTCGTCCTGGAACAGCGCGCCGTCGATCGTCACCGCGGTGATGTTCGGGTTCAACACCGCCAGCAGGTTGAGCGCCTGCACCACGTCGGGGCAGTTGTGGCAGCTCAACGACATGTAGACCTCGAAGTGCGCCGGATCGGTCAACGCCTTGGCCTGCTCGATCACCGCCGCCTCGACCTTGGGCGGGTGGCCACCGGTCTGCAGCAGGGCCAGCACCAGCGAGGTGAACTCGTGACCGAGCGGGATGCCGGCGAAGCGGATGCGCGCCGGCTGGCCGGGCTCGCCGATGCTGAACGACGGCACCCGTTCGCCATCGTCGCGCTCGAGCACGGCTACCTGGGGGCTGAGCGAAGCGATGTCGTGCAGCAGCGCCAGCAGTTCCTGCGACTTGGCGCTGTCGTCAAGGGACGCCACCAGCTCGATCGGCCGCTGCAGGCGCTCGAGGTAGCTCTTCAACTGGGTCTTGAGGGCTTGGTCCAACATGGGGTGTGTCCTTTGGCGGCAGCGCTCCGCCGGGGTGGGCCCTTGTGGGGCCGGTGGGCGGAGCGGGGGGATCGGGTGAATCAATCGCTGAGGTCGTGAAGCGCCCGCTGAAGGCGGGCGCTTCGCAGCCTCAGATCTTGCCGACCAGGTCGAGCGACGGGGTCAGGGTGGCGGCGCCGTCATTCCACTTGGCCGGGCAGACCTGGCCCGGGTGCTTGGCGATGTACTGGGCGGCGCTGATCTTGCGCAGCAGTTCCTTGGCGTCACGGGCGATGCCGTTGTCGTGGATCTCGCAGGCCTTGACCATGCCTTCGGGGTTGATCACGAACGAGCCGCGCAGCGCCAGGCCTTCTTCTTCGATATGCACGCCGAACATGCGGGTCAGCTTGTGCGTCGGGTCGCCGACCAGCGCGAACTTCGACTTGCCGACGGCCGGCGAGGTCTCGTGCCAGACCTTGTGCGCGAAGTGGGTGTCGGTGGTGATGACGTAGACGGCGACTTCCTTCTTCTGGAATTCGGCGTGGTGGTCGGCCAGGTCTTCCACTTCGGTCGGGCAGTTGAAGGTGAAGGCGGCGGGCATGAACACGAAGGCCGACCACTGGCCCTTGAGGGTCTGCTCGGTCACTTCGATGAACTTGCCGTTCTGGTAGGCATTGACCTTGAACGGCTGGACTGGGGTGTTGATGATGGACATGGGGGGTTCCTGGGTGGGTTGAAGAAATTGCGATGAAAGGATCTTAGGTGCGCTGCAGCATTGCGTGGGTTGATTGATGAAATGCCTGTGATGGCTAAAAACTATCGTCCAGCCTCGTCTTTGCGTTGACCTCGCGCGGGGTTGGTTTGCCGATGGGTTCCTGGCCCCCACTTGACCGCTTCCACCGGAAGGGGGGTGCGCCGGGCACCCTTTCGGTGGCTGGCGGCGGAGGGGCCGCTCGCCATAATCACGATCAGGGACAATCAGTGCCCGCGCGGATTCACCGCCCACAGTCTTCAGGAGCTTCGCCATGGCATCGGTCAACAAAGTCATCCTCATCGGCAATCTCGGCAAGGACCCCGAGGTGCGCTACGCACCCAGCGGGTCGGCCATTTGCAACATCACCTTGGCCACCAGCCGCAACTGGAAGGACAAGACCAGCGGTGAGCGCCAGGAAGAAACCGAATGGCACCGGGTGGTGTTCTTCGACCGCATGGCCGAGGTGGCTGGCGAGTACCTGAAGAAGGGCAAGTCGGTCTACATCGAAGGCCGCCTGAAGACCCGCAAGTGGACCGACAAGGAAGGTGTCGACAAGTACACCACCGAGGTCATGGCCGACCGCATGGAGATGCTGGGCAGCCGGGAAGGTGGTGGCGGCGGTGGCGGCGACGAGGGTTACGGCGAGTCGGCAGCGCCGCGCGCTGAAGCGCCCCGCCGCAGCGCCCCGCCGCCGAGGGCCCCCGCGCCGGCGCCGCGTCCGGCCCCCGCGCCGAAATCGAGCACCGGTTTCGACGACATGGACGACGACATTCCGTTCTAGAGCATCGACGGCTGACCGGCTCGGTCGGTCAGCCCGGTCGTGCCAACGGGCGAGGCGGCAAACGTCGCGCCATCGCCGTTGCAGCGCGGGCAGGCCGCAGTGAGCCTGCCCGCCCCCGCCCCCGCTACCAAGGCAGCGGCGCGCCGTCGTAGGCCATGAAGCGTCCGGTGTCGGCTGGCCTCAGCCGGTCGATCACGGCCAGCAATTCGGCGGCGGCTTGCGCTGCCGGGCGTCCGATCTCGGCGCCCCTGAACGGTTGCGACAGCGCCGAACTCACCGTACCGGGGTGCAGTGCCACCAGCACCGCCCGTGGTCGGCTGCGCTGGAGCTCGATCGCCGCGGTCTTGAGCAGCATGTTCAGCGCCGCCTTCGAGGCCCGGTAGCTGTACCAGCCGCCCAGCCGGTTGTCCTCGATGCTGCCGACCTTGGCCGACAGCATCGCCAGCACCCCGCGCTGCGCGTCGAGCAGCGGCGCGAAGTGGCGCAGCAGCAGCGCCGGGCCGATCGTGTTGGCGCGCAAGGTGGCCAGCAGCTGCGCCTCGTTCAGGTCGGCCAGTTTCTTCTCGGGCATGAACTGCGGCGTGTGCAGCACGCCGGCGGCGTTGATCACCAAGTGGAACGGGCCCTGGCCGGCCACCGCGGCGGCGGCCGCGGCGACGCTGCCGTCGACGTCGAAGTCGATCGCCGGCAGCGACCGGCGGTGCAGGCCCAGCACCTGGCCGCAGCCGGGGTCGGCCTGCAATTGCGCCACCAGGGCCGCGCCGATCGCGCCGCTGGCGCCGATGACCACGGCGCGGTAGCCCGCGGGAAAGGAGCTCAAGCGCACCGGACACCCCCGCGCGCTGCGCATGCCAGGGGTGATCCCCTCATTCCGCTTCGCAAAGTCATACCCAGCCCTGCCGCCAGCAGGCCGTGTCACGCAGCGTGCGCCAGGCGATCGTGCGGCGCTGGCGTGACATCACCGCTTCCAGCTCGACCGATTCGACCGGCAGGGCGGGGTCGTCGGGCAGCACCAGGTCGACCACCAGGAAGTGTTTGTCGCGGTCCACCGGCTGGGCGGCGGTCCATTTGCTGAGCAGCAGTTTCTTGGGGTGCAGCGCGTTCATGGCCGTGAGGGTAGCGCGGCGCGCCGGGCCGGTGGGCCGGGTGGGCTTGATCGAGGGCTGCGGCGGCGGCCGCCGGGGCGTTGCAAGGGCCTGGGCGGCGCAAGGGCTGGGCATCGCCGGCCCGTTTCAGCGCCCGTCCACGCCGCCGCGGGCCACCCAGTCGACCAGCGCGTCCAGCGCAGGGCGGCCGGCGCGGGCCTGCTCGTGGTTGATGATCGCCACCAGCACATGTCGCTGTCCTTGCGGGTCGTCGACGAAGCCGGCCAGCGCCGCCACGTTGCGCAGCGTGCCGGTCTTCAGGCGCGCCAGGCCTGCCGCCGGGCCGGTTTTCAGGCGGTGTCGCATCGTGCCGTCGACGCCCACCACCGGCAGGCTCATCAGCAGCTCGGGCGCCCAGCGGCCTGCATGCGCGGCCTGCAGCACCTGGGCCAGTTGGCGCGGCGTGATGCGCTCGCTGCGCGACAAGCCCGAGCCGTTGTCCAGCACCAGGCCGGTGGTGTCGATGGCGTGGCCGGCCAGCCAGCGTCGCACCTCGCGTTCGGCCAGCACGGCGGTGTCGGTGGCGGGCTCGGCGGCCATGCCGGCCAGGCCCAGCTGCAGGTAGAGCAGCCGCGTCAGCGGTGGGTCCGATGCCTTGATCGTGCGGCGCAGCACCTCGCCCAGTGGCGGCGCGACATGGCGCGCCAGCAACCGCACGCCGGGGGGCGTGGCGCCCGAGGTGCCGGCCCAGGCGACGCCCGGCGCCAGGGTGTTGGCGCCGGGCAGGGCCGGTGGCGGTGCGGCGGCTGCGGTTGTGGCCGAGGCCGAGGCCGAGGCGAGTGCGGCTGATGCGGCTGATGCGGCTGATGCGGCTGATGCAGCTGATGCGGCTGATGCGGCGCCCGGCGCCGTGACCACCGGCGTGTCCGCCACCACCGCCACCACCGCCACCACCGCCGCCACCCCGGCCGCCGGGTCAACCGGGGCGATCAGCGGCGCCTCGGCCTCGCGCAAGCGGCCGCTCCAGCGGCCGCCCAGGCTCAGCCACAGGCTGCGCAGCTGGCGCTCGGCCAGCAGGTTGCGATCGATCAGCTGCAGCCACGTCCGCACCTCGCAGCCGGCCGGAAAGCCGCCTTGCAGCCGCAGCCGCAACATGCCGGGCGTGGCTTCGTCGGGCGGTGGCGGCGGGGTCCAGTCGGCGGGCCAGTCGCGGCAGGGCCGCTCGGTCAGGCGCAGATCGCTGGTGTCGATCTCGATGTCGGGCAACGGCGGCAAGAAACGGGCGCTCACCGCGCCCGGGTGCGCCGGGTCCTGGCTGCTCAGCGCCAGCGCGGCCAGGCTGCCGCCGAGGTGCAGCGCGTCGGGGATCACGTTGTAAGCGGCCTGTGGTGTCTCGTCGAAGGGCGCGGCGCCGAGGTCCGGCCGGGCCGGCCGGAACAGGTGGCGGTCGAGCACGATGTCGCCGGCGATCTCGCGGATGCCCTGGCCGTGGCGCAGCTCGGCCAGCAAGGCCCACAGCTGCGGCAGGCCCAGGTCGGGGTCGGCGCCGCCGCGCAGCACCAGGTCGCCGGCCAGTACATCGCCCTGCTGCGGCGCGCGGGTCAGCAACTCGGTGAAGCCGCTGACATTGGGCCCCAGCCGGTCCAGCGCCACCGCCACGGTGAGCAGCTTGATCGCCGAGCCCGGTTGCATCGGCCGGTCGGGCTGGGCCTGCCAGTGCACGCCGGTGCGCCGGGCCCACCCGCCGATCCAGCCGCCGATCCACCCGCCGGTCCACCCGCCAGCCGGTACAGCCACCGGCAGCACCACCGCAGCCAGCGCGTCGGCGGGCAGCCCCGCCAGACGCAGCGCGTCGGCCACCGCGGCGGGCAGCGGCGGATCGGTGGCCCGGGCGGCCGCCGCGCCCAGCAGCAAGGCGCAGGTGACCAGCGCGTGCCGCCAGCGGGCGGCTGGTTTCATCGGGCGGGTGGTGGACATCGACACCGGGACGATGCTGCCACCAAAGGCGGTCTGCTGCCGGCGAGCCGTGCCACGCCGCCAGGCACCTTCGTGATCGACCACCGCCACACCGTCCAAAGCCAAAACAGCCGGGTGCACAACCTGATGCTGCACTGCAGCGGCGCGCTGTTCGACGAGACACCACAGGTCGCTTGCAACGTGATCCCAGGCGCGCTGCTGCAGGTGTTCGCCCAGCCGTTGCCACTGGCCGCCCGGCGCTGACCGACCACCGCTGGCCACCGGCCGCGGGCGATCCGTCGGCCCAGGCGGCCGCCCGGTCCGGTGGAGCGGCTGTCGGCGGGGTGACGACAAGGGAGATGTCGGCGGGCGAGTGCCCGGCCCCGCCACAACTTCGTCGCTTTCGACGATGCTGGGCGCGGCGCTGAACGGCGAACATCAGCGGGCAGGGGGTGGTGGGTGCTGGGAGGCTGTCGGGCCGACACCAGGCGTCCGGCCCCGCGCCGCCCGGCCCAGGCGGGCAGGTGCCCGGGCCACTGCCGCCGCCGCCACGACACACCCCGAGGAGCGAGACGACGATGGACTTCAACCTGCCCGCCGAGCTGGTCGACTACCTGGCCCGGCTCGATGCCTTCATAGCTGCTGAAATCGTGCCGCTGCAGGCCCGGGACGACAACGAGCGCTTCTTCGACCACCGCCGTGAATGGGCGCGCACCGATTTCGACAACGGCGGCCTGCCGCGCCCCGAGTGGGAGCACCTGCTCGAACAAGCCAAGCAGCTGGCCGACGAGGCCGGCTTCTACCGCTTCTCGTTGCCCAAGGAGTACGGCGGCGACGGCGGCGGCAACCTGTGGATGGCGGTGATCCGCGACCACCTTGCAGCCAAGGGCCTGGGCTTGTTCAACGACCTGCAGAACGAACATTCGGTGGTCGGCAACTTTCCGCTGATCGTGATGCTGCGTGACTTCGGCACCCCGGCGCAGCGGGAGAAATTCATCCGCGGCTCGCTGGCGCGCCAGTACCGCATCACCTTCGGCCTGACCGAGCCCGGGCACGGCTCGGACGCCACCCACATGGAAACCCGCGCGGTGCGGCAAGAACGCCACGGACAACCTGGCTGGCTGATCAACGGCGAGAAGATGTGGACCACCGGCATGCACCTGGCCACCCACTGCAGCCTGTTTGCACGCACCAGCGGCCACGCCGGCGACGCCCGGGGCATCACCACCTTCCTGGTGCCGGCCGACACGCCCGGCGTGAAGATCGAGGAATACCTCTGGACCTTCAACATGCCGACCGACCACCCGCGGGTGAGCTTCACCGAGGTGTGGGTGCCCGACGACGCGATGTTCGGCGAGGAGGGTCGCGGCCTGGCGCTGGCCCAGGCCTTCGTGCACGAGAACCGCATCCGCCAGGCCGCCAGCAGCCTGGGTGCGGCGGCCTTCTGCGTTGCCGAAAGCGTCAAGTACGCGCGCCAGCGCAAGCCCTTTGGCGAGGATCTGGCGCGCAACCAGGGCATCCAGTTTCCGCTGGTCGAGCTGGCCACCCAGGTCGAGATGCTGCGCCTGCTGATCCGCAAGACGGCCTGGGAGATGGACGGCATGCCGCATCCCGAGGTCGAAAAGCGCCTGTCGGACAAGGTCTCGATGTGCAACTACTGGGCCAACCGGCTGGTCTGCGAGGCCGCCGACCGGGCGATGCAGGTGCACGGCGGCATCGGCTACAGCCGCCACAAGCCCTTCGAGCACATCTACCGCCACCACCGCCGTTACCGCATCACCGAAGGGTCCGAAGAGATCCAGATGCGCAAGGTCGCCGGCCACCTGTTCGGCTACATGGGCCCCAACAAGTTCTGACGCCCCAGCCCGTCGATCCAGCCCGTCGATCCGGCGCAGGCGCCCGATGCGCCACCTGAGCCGCCTGGCCATCAAGGCACGCGAGCAGAGGCCGCGCCAGGCCCTGAACTTGAGGCACCGGCGCAATCCGTCGCTGCTGCTCGGCGGCCCGATCAACCCCAGCCCCGGCAACCCAGGCTGGTCGAGTTCGATCAGGGCGTCACCGGCGTGGCCCTGGGCAGCGCCAGGCCGCGCCGCTGCATCGCGTCGCGCACGCGGTCGGGCCGGTCGCTGATGATGCCGTCGACGCCGAGGTCGAGCACGGCGTCGATCTGCGCTGTCTCGTTCACTGTCCAGGCCAGCACCTGCAGGCCCAGCGCCTGGGCTTGCCTGACCTTGCCGGCGTCCAGGTCGGCAAAGTGCGCGCTCCAGATCTTGCAGCCGGCGGCCTGCACCAGCTGGGGCACCGAGCCGTGGTCGCTGTACTTCAGGCCGGCGGTCCACGGTGAGGCTTGCTCGCTGAGCGCCGCCACGTTGTCCAGCCAGCGCTGCTGGGCGGTCAGGCAGGCGGTGGCGATTTCGGGCGCCTCGCGCTGCACCACCTTCAGCGTGCGCCAGTCGAAGGACTGCACGGTGGTGCGCGGCGCCAGGCCGGCGGCGCGCACCGCGGCCACCAGCGCCCGGGCGAACGGCTCGGGCGCGGCGGTGTCGTCGGGGTTCAGTGGCGACAGCTTGGTTTCCAGCGACAACCGCACCTCGCTGTTGCCGGACTTCTTGACCAGCGCAAACAACTCGTCCAGCCGCGGCAGCCGCGCACCGTCCACCGCCTGCTGCTCGGGGTACTGGCCGGCGTAGCGGCTGCCGGGCTTGAGCCGTCCGACGTCGTAGCGGCGCAATTCGTCGAAGGTGGTGTGGTGGATCAACGGCCCGCGGGCGGCCAGAAACTGCCCGTCGGGGCCGCGTGTGAGGTCGGGGTTCAGGGCCGGGTCGTGCGAGATCAGCAGCACGCCGTCGCGGCTGATGGCGATGTCGGTCTCCAGCGTCGTCACGCCCAGCGACAAGGCCTTGGCAAACGCCGGCAAGGTGTTCTCGGGCGCCAGGCCGCGGGCGCCGCGGTGGCCTTGCAGGTCCAGCGCCGGCACGGCGCTGGCGCCCAGCAGCAGGGCGGCGCCGACGATCGAAGCGACGGGATGCATGGAAATTCCTTCTCGGGGAGGGTCGGGCATCGGCATGGGCCCGGTCCGGCGGCCAGGCCCAGGTGGGCCTGCACTGTAGACCGCCGCACAATCCGTCGCATGATCGCTCCCGCCTCACTGCCCGCCGTGCTGCCCGTCTCACTGCCCGCCGCGCTGCACCCGTTTCAGTCCGTCACCTACCACGGGCTGTTGCCGGGCGCACGGCTGATCGTCACCGGCGCGGTGCACGGCAACGAGACCTGCGGCACCACCGCCATCCGCCGCGTGATGGCCGAGCTCGGCGCCGGCACGCTGGCCATCGCGCGCGGCGCCGTCACCTTCGTGCCGGTGTGCAACCCGCTGGCCTTCCACCACGGCCGGCGGGCCGGCGACCGCAACCTCAACCGGGCACTGGCGCCCACTGCCACCCCACGCGACTACGAAGACCATGTCGCCAACTGGCTGTGCCCGCTGCTGGCCGCGCACGACGGCCTGCTCGACCTGCATTCCTTCCAGGCCAGCGGCCAGCCCTTCGTGATGGTGGGTCCGTGCGACAACACCGGCGGTCTGGAACCGTTCGACCAGGCCGCGCAGGAAGAAGCCCTGGTGCGCGTGCTGGGCGTGCAGCGCGCCGTCGACGGTTGGCTGGACACCTACGCCCGCGGCGTGGCCCGCCGCCAGGCCGCGGCGGCAGCGGCCAGCCCCGATGTCGACAGCGCCGCCGCCACGCCCGACCAGCACCTCCGTTACGGCGTGGGCACCACCGAGTACATGCGCGCCCAGGGTGGCTGGGCACTGACGCTCGAATGCGGCCAGCATGCCGACCCGCAGGCACCCGAGGTGGCCTGGCGCGCCATCCGCAACACCCTGGCCCAGCTGGGCCTGACCGACCAGCCGGCACCGGTGCCGTCGCTGGCGGTCGAGGCGTTGTCGATCCACGAGGTGGTCGACAAGCAACATGCCGACGACCGTTTCGCCCGCGACTGGCAAAGTTTCGACACGGTGAGCGCCGGCACGCTGATCGGCACCCGCGCCGACGGCCAGGCGGTGCACGCGCCGGGCGCCGGCTGGCTGCTGTTTCCAAACGCCCGGGCCGAGGCGCGGCAGGAATGGTTCTACCTGGCGTGCGCCAACCCGCGCTTCGGGCTGCCCGCGGTGCTGACGTCCGGCCCGATACCGTCCTACCCGATACCGTCAGAGCCCCTGCCGTCAAACCCGATACCGCCCGGCCCGATGTAACCCGGCGCGCTGCCTTGCCGGCGCCGACACGCCGTTACGATGCCGGCCAAAGCGCCTGCAACGCCCGCAACGCCCGCAACGCCCGCAACGCCGCACCGCCCTTCGCACCCGGAGCCCGCCATGATCCGTCGCCGCACCGCCTTGTCTTATTCGCTGGCCTTGCCGATCGCTGCCGGCCTGTCGACGCCCCAGGCCCAGGCGCAGAAGGCCGCCCGCCAGGACAGCCTGGTGCTGGCCATGACGCTGGAGCCGCCGGGCCTGGATCCCACCGCCGGCGCGGCCGCGGCCATCGGCGAGGTGGTGCACTACAACCTGCTGGAGACGCTGACCAAGATCCGCGCCGATTCCACCATCGCCCCTTTGCTGGCCACCGGCTGGACAGTGACGCCCGACAACAAGACCTGGGCCTTCAAGCTGCGCGCCGGCGTCAAGTTTCACAACGGCGAGCCGTTCAACGCCGCCGCGGTCAAGTTCTCGTTCGAGCGAGCGGCTGCCGACGGCACGCCCAACAAGGACAAGGCGGTGTTCGCCAACATCGTCAACCTCAGCGCCACCGACGAGCTGACGGTGGTCATCACGCTGAAGAACACCAACCCCGACTTCCTGTTCCAGATCGGCCAGGCCACCGCGGTCATCGTCGAGCCCAAGAGCGCGGCCAGCAACGCCAGCCAGCCGGTGGGCACCGGCCCGTTCAAGCTGGAAAGCTGGGCCAAGGGCAGCCATTTGGTGCTGGCGCGCTGGGACGGCTACCGCGACGTGGCCAGCATCGCGCTGCGCCGCGTGACCATCCGTTTCATCAGTGACGCCGCGGCTCAGGTGGCGGCCTTGCTGGCAGGTGATGTCGACCTGTTCCCGCGGGTCTCGGCGGCGCGCAGCCTGGCGCAGTTTCGGGCCGATAAAAGGTTTCAGGTGCTGGTCGGCGGCTCGCGTGCCAAGACCATCGTCGCGATCAACAACAAGAAGAAGCCGCTCGACGACGTGCGCGTGCGCCGCGCCATCGCGATGGCGATCGACCGCCAGCAGGTCGTCGACGGCGTGGCCGACGGTTTCGGCACGCCGATCGGCAGCTTCTACGTGCCCGGCGCGCCGGGTTATGTCGACCTCACCGCCGTCAACGCCTACGACCCCGACAGGGCACGTGCGCTGCTGAGGGAGGCCGGCGTTCCCTCGCCGCTGATGCTGAGCCTGAAGCTGCCGCCCACGCCCTACGCGCGCCAGGGCGGCGAGGTGATCGCGGCGATGTTGGCCAAGGTGGGCATCGTCGCCAAGCAAGAAGGCGTGGAATGGGCGCAGTGGCTGTCGGGTGTGTACGGCCAGAAGGCCTACGACCTGACGATCATCAGCCATGTCGAGCCGCTGGACCTGGGCAACTTCGCCCGGCCCGGCTACTACTGGAACTACGAGAGCGCGAAGTTCAACGCGCTGTGGGCGCAGGTCAACGCCACCGCCGACACAGCGCAGCGCATGAAGCTGCTGGCGCAGGCCCAGCGCCTGGTGGCCGACGACGCGGTGGCCGCCTACCTGTACCAGCCGACCAGCATCACCATCGCCCACGCGAGGTTGAAAGGGGTCTGGAAGGACATGCCGATCTCGGCCAACGATTTGTCGGCGCTGAGCTGGGGCTGAAAGCGCGCAGCGGCCAGATGCTGCAAGGCCGTGGGAGCGATCGACAAAAGGACAGGCCATGATTCAAGCAAGCGACCCCTTCGGCAATGCACTGACGCTGCAGCACGAGGCCAGTGCGGCGGCGATGGCGGGCTTCGTCAACGGCTTCGTCGGCTACCGGCCCAGCATCCTGGCGGTGCTGGCCGCGGCCGAATGCGACGACAGCCTGGTGGTGCAGACTTGCGCCGCGCTGCTTTGGCTGTTCAGCGAATCGCCGTCCGGCCGCCCCAAGGCCGGGGCCCACCTCGACCGTGCCCGCCGCGCCGCGCTGCCCGCCACCGAGCGAGAACGCCAGCTGGCCAGCGCCGTGGCGCAGTGGCTGGCTGGTGACCTGCGCGAGGCGATGGCCGGTTTCGAGGCGATCGCCCGTCAGCACCCGCGCGACCTGGTGGCCATCAAGCTGGGCCAGTACCTCGCCTTCAACGGGGGCGATTCGCCGGCCATGCTGCGCCTGGCGCGGCACGCCCAGCCGGCCGCCGATGACCTGGCCGCGCTGCACGGCCTGCTGGCCTTCGGCTGGGAGCAGTGCCACCGCCTGCCCGAGGCCGAAGCCGCCGCGCGCCGTGCGCTGGCGCTGCAGCCGGCCGAGCCCTGGGCCCAGCATGCGCTGGCCCATGTGATGCTGACCGACGGCCGGCTTGCCGAAGGCGCCCACCTGCTGCAGGAGATGAGCGGCGGCTGGTCGGGCCTGACCTCGTTCATGCGCTGCCACCTGTGGTGGCACCTGGCGCTGTTCCACCTCGACCTGGGCGACGACGCTGCGGCGTTGAAGTTGTACGACGATCAGGTCTGGGGCGTCGACAAAACCTATTCGCAAGACCAGGTGGGCGCGGTGTCGCTGCTGGCCCGGCTGGAGCTGGCCGGCGTGGCGGTCGGCGACCGCTGGGCCGAACTGGCCACCTGGCTGCTGCCGCGGCTGCAGGACCAGGAGCAGCCCTTTCTCGACCTTCAGTACCTCTACGGCCTGGCCCGTGCCGGGCTGGCGCAGGCCGACACGCTGCTGGCCAACATCGAGGCCTTCGCGCCCCGGGCACCTGCAGCCTCGCGCAGCGCCTGGCAGCAGGTGGCCGTGCCGGCGGCCCATGGCCTGCGGGCGCACGCGCGTGGCCAGTGGGTCGAAGCCGCCGACCAGCTGGGCCGGGCGCTGCCCGGTTTGGCCGGTATCGGCGGCAGCCATGCGCAGCGCGATTTGTTCGATCAGCTGCACCTGGACGCGTTGCGCCGCAGCGGCCGCTTGGCCGCGGCGCAGAACTTGTTGCAGCCGCGTGCCAATGCGCAGCCGCAGTCGCTGCGCCTGCGCCGGCAACTGCACGAGCTGTATGCCGCGCTGGGTCTGCCGGCGTTGGCGCACCACTGAGCGGACGGCGGCCGGCCCCCGCAGATCGGGGGGTGGGCGCTTGCGCAGGCGCAATCGGCACGGGCCGTGGCCGCCCTAGGAGGCTGTCGGGCTTGGGGACGGGCCTGCGTTGAAGCTGGAAATGGGCTCAGCCTAGGCGACAAGCACAGCCATGCCTGGCGGCATGGCGCGCATTGGCAACGACGGATCAGCCCATTTCCAGCTTCAACCCGAAGGGCCAGGGCGATTTTCGGTGCCATCTGTCGTTGCCGGCTCGTTGTGGGGGCCAATCCCACGCCTCGCCGGCGCCTAAGCTGGC
>JBBQVF010000099.1:0-16792 GCA_038211805.1 Burkholderiales bacterium
CTTGTTCTTGCCGCCATCACGTCGCCCTGCTACGATGTTTCATGTAACGCTGGAGAATTCGCACCATGACCACGCCCACCGCCGAACGTGTCCAGAAGCACCGCCAAGCGCTGCGGGCGGCCGGCCTGCGGCCGGTGCAGATCTGGGTGCCCGACACGCGCCGCCCCGGCTTTGCCGAGGAATGCCACCGGCAATGTTTGCTCGTGGCTGCCGACGCCGCCGCAAGGGCTGACGAAGCGGCTCTGCACGCCTTGCTGGATCAAGTGGCCGAAACCGACGGCTGGCGCTGAGGCAGGCGCGTATGCGTCGCGGCGACTTGCTGACCATCGCCTTGCAAGGCGATCGGGGCAAGCCGAGACCGGCGCTGGTGATCCAGTCCGACCTGTTCGACACGCATACCTCCGTCACGGTGCTGCCGCTCACCAGCGCGACACAGGCCGCGCCGCAGTTCCGGGTGACCGTTCTGCCCAGCGCAGCGAACGGCTTGCGCGGCGAGTCGCAGGTGATGGTGGACAAGGCCAGCTCGGTGCTGCGCGACCACCTGGGCCCTGTCTTCGGCCATGCTGACGACGAAACGATGCTGGCCGTGAATCGCGCCTTGGCCGTCTTCCTGGGTCTGGCCTGAACCCGCCCCGGCCATGAACGAAGCCGAGACCCGCGCCGAACACATCGACCCCGCGCTCAAGGCGGCCGGTTGGGGTGTGGTCGACGGCAGCAGGGTGCGGCGTGAGGTGATCGCACCGGGCCGGCTGCTGGGCAGGGGGCAGCGCACCCCCGCCGACATCGCCGACTACGTGCTGATCTACC
Organism: Burkholderiales bacterium; assembly: GCA_038211805.1. Lineage (GTDB taxonomy): Bacteria > Pseudomonadota > Gammaproteobacteria > Burkholderiales > Burkholderiaceae_C > Pseudaquabacterium. The sequence goes on from JBBQVF010000099.1 coordinate 808, forward strand.
GCAACACCAAGCTGGCGGTGATCGAGGCCAAGGCCTGGGACAAGGCGCACACCGAGGGCCTGGGCCAGGCCAAGAAATATGCGGCCAAACTGGCGGTGCGCTTCACCTACAGCACCAACGGGCAAGCCATTTACGGCGTCGACATGGCCAGCGGCACCGAAGGCGACGTGGCCAGCTACCCCAGCCCGGCCGCGCTGTGGGCGATGACCTTCGCCGATGTCGACGCCAAGAGCGATCCGGCGTCCGCCACGGCCAGGGCCACCTGGCGCGAGCGCTTCGCGGCCATTCCGTTCGAGGACAAGGGCGGCACCTGGCAGGGCCGCTACTACCAGGACATCGCTGTCTCGCGTGTGCTCGAAGCCATCGCCGCGGGACCGAAGTTGCCCAATCTGCGCATCCTGTTGACGCTGGCCACCGGCACCGGCAAGACCTTCATCGCCTTCCAGCTGGCCTGGAAGCTGTTCCAGAGCCGCTGGAACCTGGCCGACTGGCGCAACGCAACGGCACCCAGCAGGCGCCCGCGTGTGCTGTTCCTGGCCGACCGCAACAACCTGGCAGACCAGGCCTACAACGCGTTCTCGGCCTTTCCCGATGATGCGCTGGTGCGCCTGACGCCGGACGACATCCGTAAAGGCATTGGGAAAACCGGCAGGGTGCCGAGGAACGGCAGCATCTTCTTCACCATCTTCCAGACCTTCATGAGCGGCACCGGCCCGGAGGGCCAGCCGCAGCCGTATTTCGGCGACTACCCGAGCGACTTCTTCGACTTCATCGTCATCGACGAGTGCCACCGTGGCGGCGCCCGCGACGAGAGCACGTGGCGCGCGATCCTGGACTACTTCGCCCCGGCCGTGCAGCTGGGCCTGACCGCCACGCCCAAGCGCACCCTCAACGCCGACACCTACGCCTACTTCGGTGAGCCCGTGTATGTGTACTCGCTGCGCGACGGCATCAACGACGGCTACCTGACGCCGTTCCGGGTCAAGCAGATTGCCACCACCCTGGACGACTATGTCTACACGCCCGACGACGATGTGGTGGCCGGCAACATCGAGCCCGGGCGGCGCTACGACGAGAAGGACTTCAACCGGATCATCCAGATCAAGGAACGCGAGGCCTACCGCGTCCAGCTGTTCATGTCAAAGATCGACCCCCTTGAGAAGACCATCGTCTTCTGCGCCACCCAGCTGCATGCGCTGGCGGTGCGCGATCTGGTCAACCAGTTCAAGAGCCCCAGCCAGCACACACGGGACCCCCTGTACTGCGTGCGTGTCACCGCCAACGACGGCGCGATCGGCGACGAACATCTGCGCTCGTTCCAGGACAACGAGAAGACGATCCCGACCATCCTGACCACCTCGCAGAAGCTGTCCACTGGCGTCGACGCGCGCAACGTGCGCAACGTCGTGCTGATGCGGCCGGTGGCCTCGATGATCGAGTTCAAGCAGATCATCGGGCGTGGCACCCGCCTGTACGACGGCAAGGACCACTTCACGATCTACGACTTCGTGCGGGCGCACCAGCACTTCAATGATCCGGAGTGGGATGGCGAGCCGCTGGCACAGGAGGTGCCCGAGGGCCGCGCCCCACGCGTCGTTGCAACCGCCGATGGGGCTGACCCGGCCGCGTTGCATGTCGCCGAGCCGCAGCCGGCGGGCCTGCGAACAGCGCCCATCGAGGTGAAGCTGGCCGATGGCAAGCTGCGCAGGGTGCAACACATGACGGCCACCACATTCTGGAGTGCCGACGGGCGCCCGCTGTCGGCCGCCCAGTTTCTGGAATCGCTGTTCGGCACCTTGCCGGGGTTCTTCAAGGACGAGGACGAACTGCGCCGGCTCTGGAGCGCACCCGACACCCGCAAGGCGCTGCTCGCCGGTCTGGCCGACAAGGGCTTCGGCCGCGAGGCGCTGGCCGAGATGCAGAAGGTCATCGAGGCCGAGAACAGCGACTTGTTCGATGTGCTGGCGTACGTGGCCTTTGCCGCCGACCCGGTGACACGCGCCGACCGGGCTGCCGCCGCCAGCGCCGTGACAGCGGCCGAGCTCACCGACAAGCAACAGGCCTTCGTCGACTTCGTGCTGGCCCAGTATGTGAAGCAAGGCATCGACGAGCTGGACGCGGAAAAGCTGTCACCGCTGCTGCGCCTGCGCTACCAGGCCCTCAGCGATGCCTTTGCCGATCTGGGCAAGCCCGAGCAGGTGCGGCAGGTCTTCGTCGGGTTTCAGCAGCACTTGTACGGCGTCGGTATCCGGGCCGGGGGCGCCGCGACGGCTGCTCGATGAGCGCCGCGTTTTGACGCGCTGCTCGTGCACGCCCGAAAAACGCTCAACGTCTGAACCCCACCAAATTCAAGCCGTCGGCGCCAGATTTATTTAAGAATCATTCGCATTTGCATTAACATCGCGGCAACCCCGTTCCGTCGTTGCCACCATGCGTTCCTCCACCCTGCCACGGCCCCTACTGCCCGGTGCCGCGCCGGCCCTGCAGCCCAAAACCCCGGTTGCAGCGCGGTCGACGTCGTCCACCGTGCCACCACCGCCGCGGCCATCACCGCCGCGGCGTGCGCCGCGCCCCAGCCACCCCCAGACCGACCTGGCCCCCGCCGAGCGCCGCTGGCTGATCGCCGGCGTGGCCGGCCTGCACCTGGCGCTGCTATGGGGCCTGCTGCAGATGGGCGCGGTGCGCCAGACGCTGCGTGAGGTCGCGCCGCTGATGGTCGACTTCATCAGCGTCGAGGCACCGCCCAAACCGACACCGACACCGACACGGATACCGGCACCGCCCCAGCCACAACGCCAGCAGCCCCAGCGATCGACCCCGCTGCCCGTGGTGGTGGCCGCACCCGTGCCGCAGGCGCCGCCCGCACCCGCGGCCTTCGTGGTGCCCGCGCCGGCACCGGTGCAGGCCGCGCCCACCGCCCTGGCGCCCGTCGCGGCGGTCACTGCCCCGGCACCAGCACCAGCAACGGCACTGGCACCTGCGGCCGCGCCCGCGCCCAAGCCGGTAGCCGCCTCGGCGCTGCGCTACGCGGTGCTGCCGCCGGTCGAGCTGCCGCTGGCATCGCGCCGGCTGGGCGAGTCGGGCACCGTGTTGCTGCGCGTGGTCTTCGACACCCAGGGCCGCGTCAAGCAGGCCAGCGTGCACCGCAGCTCGGGCTTCGCCCGACTCGACGAACAAGCCCTGGCTGCGATGCGCCAGGCGCGAATCACCCCGTTTTTGGACAACGGCGTGGCGATCGAGGTCAGCGCGCTCGCGCCGCTGGCCTACGAGCTGGATTGACCGCCCCCCGCCGCCCCGACACCGCCTTCCTCCACCAGCACCCACCTCCCCGCGAAACCGCCACCGGAACCCACCCATGGACCCCACCACCTCCTCTCCCGGCTTCGGCCACTTCATCGCGCAGAGTGATGCGCTGGGCCAGTCGCTGCTGGTGCTGCTGCTGGCGATGTCGGTCGTCTCGTGGGTGCTGGTGGCCTTCAAAGGGGTTGCGCAATGGCGCCGCCAACGCCGGTCCGCCGCCTTCCTGGCCGGCTTCTGGAATGCGCCGACGCTGGACGCGGTGCAGCACGCGCTGAGCGTGCACGGCGCGCACGACCCGTTTGGCCACCTCACCGCCCAGGCCCTGCATGCGCAGCAGCACCATGCGCGCCACGGCGCCACCCGGCTGGCCGATGCCGGCAACACGGCCGATTTCATCACCCGCACCATCCGCAAGGTGCTCGACGAAGAAACCACCCGCATGGAAAGCGGCCTGACGCCCTTGGCCACGGTGGGCGCCACCGCGCCCTTCGTCGGCCTGTTCGGCACGGTGTGGGGCGTCTACCACGCGCTGGTGGCCATCGGCATGAGCGGCGCCGGCACGCTGGACAAGGTGGCCGGCCCGGTCGGCGAGGCGCTGATCATGACCGGCCTGGGCCTGGCCGTGGCCATCCCCGCGGTGGTGGCCTACAACGCCTTCGGCCGCAGCAACCGGGTGCTGGCCGCGCAGCTGGACGCCTTTGCCTACGAGCTGCACAGCTTTCTGACACTGGGCGAAGCGCCCGGCGCCAGCCGCCACCAGGCCGCCAGCGCGCCGGCCGGCGCTGTCGATCGGGTGCGCGCCGTGCGCCCCGTCGCCGCCTGACGCCGCAGGAGCGCAACGATGGCCTTCGCCTCTTTCGACTCCAGACGCGGCGCCGCGCCGATGGCCGAGATCAACATGGTGCCGCTGATCGACGTGATGCTGGTGCTGCTGGTGATCTTCATCGTCACCGCGCCGCTGCTGACCCACGCCGTCAAACTGGACCTGCCACGCGCCAGCTCGTCGGCCAACGCGCTGAAGCCCGACAGGATCGACTTCGCGATCGACGCCGCCGGCCAGCGCTTCTACAACGGCGAGGCCGTCAGCCGCGAGCAGGCCGCGCAGCGCTTCGCCCAGGCCGTGGCCGCCAGCACGCCGGGCGAGGCGGGTACGGCGGCTGCGGCCCCCGGCACTGCGCCGCCGCAGCCGCCCGAACTGCACCTGCGCGCCGACCACACGGTGGCCTACCGCCTGGTGGCCGAGACCCTGGCCGACGCCGGCACCGCCGGGCTGACCCGCATCGACTTCGTCAGCGAGCCTGAACGGCATTGACCGGCATTGACCGGCACTGACCGGCGCTGACCCACAAGCGCCACCTGCCGACCCGCACCCACCCCGCGCCCACCCCGCGCCCGCCCTGTTTTCTCCGTTCGTCCCAGCCACGCGACCGCGTCCGCGCCGCCGCCAGCCACGGCTTTGCCTGATCCACCCTGAACACCAACGCCCGACCATGAACCACAAGACCCGCAAGAAGCCCGCACCGACCTCGTGTGCCCCGCAACGCCTGCTGCCGCTGGGCGCCCTGGCCGCCGGCTTCGGCCTGGCCAGCCTGGCCGGCCTGGCCCAGGCCCAGACCGCCCCGCCAACCGCCTCCACGTCGGCCACCACGTCGGCCACCACTTCGGCCACCACCGCAGCAGCGCCCGGTGCTGCGACCGGCGCCGCCGCCGCAGACAGCAACGCCGCCACCGGCACCTTGCCGGTGGTGCGCGCCCGCGCCAGCGCCGAGCGCGCCGGCAAGGACGGTGTGCAGGCCACCACCACCCGCATCGGCAAGGGCACGCAAGAGTTGCGCGACGTGCCGCAATCGATCACCGTGGTCACCGAGCGGCTGATCGACGACCGCAACATCGACACGCTGAAAGAGGCGCTGCACAACACCGCCGGCATCAGCTTCCAGGCCGCCGAAGGTGGCGAGGAGGACATCCGCCTGCGCGGCTTTTCGCTGCAAGCCAGCGGCGACATCTTTGTCGACGGCCTGCGCGACCCAGCGTTCTACGAGCGTGACACCTTCAACTACGACCGGCTCGAAGTGCTGCGCGGCTCGGCGTCGATGTTGTTCGGCCGCGGCTCCACCGGCGGCGCGGTCAACCAGGTCAACAAGCAGCCGCTGCTGTACGGCCGCAACGAGGCGGCGTTGACGGTCGGCGACGACGGCTATGGCCGCGCCACGCTGGACCTCAACCAGCGCCTGGGCGACAGCAACGCCGTGCGCGTCAACCTGATGAAGACCGGCCAGGACGGCAACACCGGCCAGCAGCAAGACAAGACCGGCGTGGCCGCCAGCTACGCCCACGGCATCGGCATGACCGACGAGTTCTCGGCCGGCTTCTATTACCTGGACAACGACACCGGCATGAACTACGGCCTGCCGTGGGTCGCACCCACCACCGGCACCACCCAGCGCACGCTGCTGCCGCTGTCGCCCGAGGCCTACTACGGCCTGGCCAGCGACTACAACACCGGCAGCGCCCGCTACCTGACGCTGTCGCACCTGCACCGCTTTGGCGCCGGCGCTGAGCTGAAAAGCACGCTGCGCGCCGGCCGCTACGAGCGCGACATCCGCGCCTCGACCATCCGGCTGTGCAGCCGCAGCACCGCCAACCCCGACTGCCCCGCCACCGCACCGACGCTGGAGACCTTCAGCGACGCCACGATCCTGACCCGCGGCAACCCGCAGCCCAAGACACAGGGCTTCGAGAACATCGTCTTGCAGAGCGACTACAGCGGCCGCTTCCAGGCACTGGGGATGAAGCACCAAATCACCGCAGGGCTGGACGCCAACCTGGAGAACTTCACCAACTTCGCGGTCGGCGCCGTCGCGACCAAGCCACGCACCACTGCCGGCACGCCCGACGACGGCGCGGTGATCGACGAATTCAGCCGCAGCGTGCGCGAGAACCGCAGCTTCGACTCGAAAGCCCTGGGCGCCTACGGCCAGGACCTGATCCAGATCGCGCCCGACTGGAAGCTGCTGGCCGGCCTGCGCTGGGACCAATTCAGCGGCGACTACAACACGCCGCAGCTGACCGCAGCCAACGGCACCGTCACCGCGCCCACCCACCGTGCGCGCAGCGATTCGTTGTGGAGCCACCGCCTGGGCGCGCTGTACCAGCCCACGCCGTTCCAGAGCTGGCACTTGTCGTACGGCACCTCGTTCAACACCTCGGGCGACACCTACCAGTACGACGCGCAGGGCAGCAACACGCCGCCGGAGAAAAGTGTCAACGTCGAGCTGGGCGGCAAGCTCGACCTGGCCGACGGCCGGCTGAGCCTGCGCGGCGCGCTGTTCTACTCGGTCAAGAGAAACGAGCGCAACCGTGACGCCGAGTCGGTCAACGCCACCAACTACGTGCTGTCGGGCCAGCGCCATGCGGCCGGTGTCGAGTTCGACGTCGCCGGGCGCATCACGCCGGCCTGGGAGGTGTTTCTCAGCTACGCCTGGATCCCCGACGCCGAGATCGACCAGGGCGCCGCGCAGGTCAACGCCGGCGGCACCGTCACCTGCGCCAACTGCAGCCTGCAAGGCGAGGCCGTGGGCTCGCGCCCGGGCCTGACCCCCAAGCACAGCGGCACGGTGTGGACCACCTACCAGCTGAACCCGCAATGGCGTGTCGGCGGCGGCCTGAACTGGCGCAGCGCGATGGCGCCGCAGCTGGTCACCACCTTCGAGGCCCCGGGCTACGTCACGGCCGACCTGATGGCCGAGTACAGCGTGGGCAACCTGAGCTACAAGCTCAACCTCGGCAACCTCAGCGACAAGCTGTATGCCGACATGCTGTACCGCGGCCACTACATCCCCGGCAAGGGCCGCACGGCGCAACTGACTGCCAGCTACAGGTTCTGACCACCCCCGAACCGCCTGCAGTGCTTGCCACAGGAGAACTGAAATGCACTTGCACATCCCCCAGGTGCTGACCGCCGACGAGCTGGCGCAAGCGCGCACGCTGCTGGCCGACGCGCCCTGGGCGGCGGGCCGGCTCACCGCCGGCCCGCAGGCGGCCAGCGTCAAGCACAACCAGCAGCTGCCGGTGGGCTGCGCGGCTGCGTTGGCGCTGCAGGCGCTGGTGCTGGGCGCGCTGGACCGGCACCCGCTGTTCTTCTCGGCGGCGCTGCCCAAGCGGCTGCTGCCGCCGATGTTCAACCGCTACGGCGGCGAGGCCAACCCCGGGGGCCACTACGGCGACCATGTCGACCAGGCAATCCGCCACGTCCCCACCGGCGCGCACGCCGGCCAGCGGGTGCGCACCGACCTGTCGTGCACGCTGTTCCTGGCCGAACCCGCCGACTACGATGGCGGTGAACTGGTGATCACCGACACGAACCTGGGCGGCCTGGGCAGCCCGCGCATCAAGCTGCCCGCCGGCGACGCTGTGTTGTACCCCGGCAGCACCGTGCACCGGGTCGAGCCGGTCACACGCGGCCAGCGCCTGGCCAGCTTCTTCTGGATCGAGAGCCTGGTGCGCAGCGGCGAACATCGCCGCCTGCTGTTCGACTTGGACTCGGCGCTGATGAAGCTGCGCAGCCGCGACGGCGAATCGGCCGAGGCCGTCAGCCTGACCGGCACCTACCACAACCTGCTGCGGCTGTGGGCCGACACATGAGCCGCCCCATCCGGCTTCGCGACCGGCCGCACAAACGTCCTCACAACCGTCCTCACAAACGACCTCACAACCGTCCTCACAACCGTCCTCGCGATGGCAGGTTGTGTTCCAGCGCAAAGGCCGCGCCGTGACAACACCGGTCAACCTGCATGACTTCGAAGCCCTGGCCCGCGCGCGGCTGGACGACAACGCCTGGGCCTACCTGGCCGGCGGCGCGGCCGACGAACAAACGCTCGACGACAACCCGCAAGCCTGGCAGCGCCTGCGCCTGGCGCCGCGTGTGCTGCGCCCGCTGGCTGGCGGCCACACCCGCTGCACGCTGCTGGGTCGCACGCTGGCCCACCCCATCCTGCTGGCGCCGGTGGCGTTCCAGCGGCTGTTCCACCCCGATGGTGAACGGGCCTCGGCACTGGCCGCAGCGATGCTGGGCGCCGGCATCGTGCTCAGCGCGCAGGCCAGCACCCGGCTGGAAGAAATCGCCGCGCTGGTGCTGCCCGAGCCCAGCCGCGGCCCGCTGTGGTTCCAGCTCTACCTGCAGCCCGACCGCGGCTTCACGCTCGACCTGGTGAAGCGCGCCGAGGCCGCCGCCTTCGAGGCGTTGGTGCTCACCGTCGACGCTCCGGTGCACGGCGCGCGCGACCGCGAACGCCGTGCCGGCTTCGTGCTGCCGCCGGGTGTGTCGGCGGTCAACCTGGCCGGCGCGCCGGCCGTGGCCACCGCCGCGGCGGCGGCCGGGTCGCTGTCCGAGCTGCCGCCCGAATTGGCGCCCCAGTTGCCGTCGAAGTTGTTGTCAGGCGCCCCGGCCCTCTGCAACGGCCTGCTCCAACACGCCGCCACCTGGGACGACGTGGCCTGGCTGCAGGCCCACACCCGGCTGCCGCTGCTGCTCAAAGGCGTGCTGCACCCCGACGATGCGCGCCAGGCCGCCGCGCTGGGCGTGGCCGGGCTGGTCGTCAGCAACCACGGCGGCCGCACGCTGGACACCGCGCCGGCCACCGCCGACGCCCTGCCGCGCATCGCCGACGCGCTGGCCGGCCGCCCCGGGCCGGCACCCGCATTGCTGGTCGACGGTGGCATTCGCCGCGGCACCGACGTGCTCAAGGCGCTGGCGCTGGGCGCGCAGGCGGTGCTGATCGGCCGCCCCGCGGTGATGGCCCTGGCCGCCGGCGGTGCCCACGGCGTGGCGCTGGCACTGCGCCTGCTGCGCGACGAGTTCGAGATCGCAATGGCCCTGACCGGCTGCGCCACACTGGCCGACATCAGCCCGGCCGTGCTCTGGCGCACCTGAACAAGCCCTTGCGGGAACCCCAGGGCCCATTGGCCCAGTACCGGGACGATCTGGCCGAGACCATCAAGCAGGAATATCCGCCGAGCGAGCGCACGACAATCGACCTGAAACAGCGCCAGCGAAAGTTGGGGCTGAAGGCGGAGGACGCCAGGCCGGCCGGTGCCGAGACATGGCCCCTGCTGCCCCGCGGGATCGGCCAGTAGCCCCTGCGCCAGCCCCGGCGATGGCCGCACCGATCGGCGCCCCGGCCACGGCCACCGACCGGTTGAAATTCGCCGTCATCGACGCCCCGCGTCTCGGCCTGACCCCGTTGCCAGGCGCCGGACGATCAGCCACCGCGGGCGCCCAGGGGCACCATCAGCGCGCCGCCCTGCTGGGCAAGTGCCGTTTATCATCCAGGCATGACCCCTCAGCACGACGTGGCGCGCATCCGCCTGGACAACGCGCTGCAGCTGTTCAATGAATTCGTGCAGGCCGCCGTCAAGACACCCGACGCCGCCGCGCTGCGCGGGCTGGAACGGCGGTTCGCCGAGCGGCTGCAGATCCAGCCCAGCTACTGGAGCCAGATCAAGGGCCGCTCGCGCCAGATCGGCGAGCGGCTGGCGCGGCAGTTCGAGCAGCTGTGCCGCAAGCCCGTCGGCTGGATGGACCTGCCGCACCCGGCAGGCGGCGGTGGTGCGGTTGGTGCGGTTGGTGCCGGTGGTGCCGGTGGTGCGGTTGGTGCCGTTGGTGCCGGCGGCGCTGTCAGCATGCCTTTCGGCGCCGCACCCGGGCCCGGTGGCGCCGCCGAGCCCGCCCCCAGCCAGCCGCAGGACGACGACGAGCGGTTCATCATCGGGCTGGTGCTCACCTACTACCGGCGCCACCCGCAACGGGCCCGCACCCGGCTGCTCGACTTGCTGGGCGAGGTGCTGACGCCGGCCGGCGCGGACAGCCCCGCGCGGCCGGCACCGGTCAGAGCCCCGGGCCCCGCGCGCGCACCGACATCACCGTCCGGCACCGGCCGCGCCGCGCCGCCCGCGCCGGCCGACGACCTGTCGTTGTGGCTGCGCACGCAGTCGAGCGTGGCGCCGCTCAAGCGCAAGCCCTGACTGTCGGCACGCTGCCCGGCTGGTGCGCTGGCGGGCCGTCGCACTGCACGCGGCAGCCGCCACCGCCTTCATGCCTTCGCCGTCTTTAGCGCCTTCACGCCTCAAGCGCCTTTAGCGCCTTGCCGCCTCTGGCGCCTTCACCGCTACCGCCCGCCCGTCAGGGCAAACACTGCCCCTAGATCGAAGTGCCGAAAACAAGCTTCGGCCTGCATCAGAGGCCTTGCGCAAGATAAATAGTTGTTTATCATGAGCGCAAGCTTTGGCGATCACAGCCGCCACAGTGACACCCCCCCGATCCACCCTTTGCCGAGCCGCCTGCCTTGTCCCTGTCCAACCCGTTTTCGTCACGCACCAGTCGGCAGTCCTTGCCGGCGGTGTCAGTGACGGGTTCGTCGGGCAGCCACCGATCGCCTTTTGCGTCGGCACAAGGTCTTGCAGGCAGTCATAACGCAGCAGCCCCGCCGGGCGCCGCGGCTGGTTGAGCCGGTTCACACCGAACCGCTCGCCCATCCCGGCCCGGCTCGCCCTGCGACCCGGGCCGTTTTGTTGTCCCCACCAGGAGTCACACCATGAAGATCACGTTCACCGCCCCCAAGCCCCGCAACCCGCTGGTCGCCGCCGGCCTGCACCGCCTGGCCGGCGCGCACCGCCGATCGGCCAGCGCACAACGCCAGCGCGCCGCGATGGCGCTGCGTCGCGAACTGCAGCACGAACGACACCCGTTGACCTGAAACACCGGCGCCAGCGCCCCCGATGAGGGGCCGTGCGCGCCTTGGGAGAGCACCATGTCCAAAAGCCTCTACGGCTTCCACGGCCCCCTCGCCGTCCCCGGCGGCAGCCCATTGCGGCGCGCCGCCGCCCTCGCCCTGCGGCAGACCAGCCGCCTGCTGGGCCGGCTGGCGCGGCGGCTGGCGCTGCAGCACCCCCGCGCGGCCATGCGCGCGCCCGAGCTGGAGTTCTACGCCGAGGCGGGTGCGCCCGAAGGCGCGCTCTACCTCGACGGCGAACTGGTCGGCTACCTGCCTGGCGTGCAGCGGCTGTGATTGGCTGCTGTGCCGGGTCACGGGTCACGGGTCAGGGGTCAGGGGTCAAGGGCCAGGGTCTGCGGACCCCGGCCTACCTTCCGCCCCCGCACCCGCAACAGCACTCGCAACAGCACTCGCAACAGCACTCGCAACAGCACCCGCACCCGCCTGGGCCGCGACCGTCCCGGTCGCGGCCCGGCCCTCGGCGCCACCGGCTCAAGACCGGCCGCCAAACGCCGATAAGCTGGGGACGTTATCCCGCACGAGGTGTGCCATGGCCACCGCCCCACCGACCGACACCGGCCCCGCTTTCATCAAGACGCCTTTGCGCGACGCCGCCGCCTGGGTGGCCGCGTTCGACCGGCTTGACATCCCGGTGCTGGCCACCACCGCCGACGCCATCGAAGAGTGGCGCGCCAACGAGGACGCAGTCGACGCCCACCTGCTGGCCCAGAGCCTGGACAGCGACCCGCTGATGACGCTGAAGCTGCTGCGCCACGTCGCCATGCTGCGCCAGGGCCGCGACCAGTCGGACGCCGAGACCGCCACCGAGGCGCTGGTGATGTTGGGCATCACGCCGTTTTTCAACACCTTCGGGCCCCAACCCACGGTGGAGACGCGCCTGGCCGACCAGCCCGAGGCGCTGGCCGGCCTGCACCAGGTGCTGCGCCGATCGCACCGGGCGGCACGCTTTGCGCTGGGCTTCGCGGTGCACCGGGGCGACCACGATGCCGCGCTGATCCACGAAGCCGCGCTGCTGCACGACTTTGCCGAGATGCTGCTGTGGGCCCATGCGCCCGCGCTGGCGCTCACGCTGCGGCAGCGCCAGCAAGCCGACCCGGCGCTGCGCTCGGCCGACGCCCAGCGCCTGCTGCTGCATGTCGAGTTGTCTGAACTGCAGCAGTCGCTGATGAAGACCTGGCGGCTGCCGCAGTTGCTGGTGCAGATCAGCGACGACCACGCCAGCCACATGGCCCAGGTACGCAACGTGCAGTTGGCGATCCGCCTGGCCCGCCACAGCGCGCAGGGCTGGGACAACGCCGCGCTGCCCGACGACGTCGACGAGATCGCCGCGCTGCTGAACCTGGGCACCCAGCCCACGCTGAACCTGCTGCACGACCTGGACCAGTAGCCGCACCGGGTCAGGGGGCGCCGCGCGCGGGCAACTTGCCAACTTGCCAACTTGCCAACTTGCCAATTTGCTGACTTGCTGACTTGCTGACTTGCCGATGCGGCAGCGCGCGCAGCCTCAGGGCCGGTCGCTGGCCGCCAGCGCCAGCAGCCGCAGCACCTCGCCGAACACCTCGGGCCGGAAGGCCATCGCCACATGCGCCACGCCGGCCAGGTGCCGGTTGTCGGCGCCGTCCAGCGTCGCCGTGCTGGCCGGGAAGACGAGGTTGTCGGCGTGGCCGTAAAAGCAGGTGAAGCGCGCCCGCCGTGCCACGCCCTCGCCGGCCGCCAGCGTGGCCAGCCAGGGGTGGCCGCGGCGCATCTGGCGGGCGTTGGGTGTGTGGGCGAAGCGGGCCATCCAGGTGCCGTGGTGCGGCGTGGCGATGGTCACCACCCGCTGCACCCGCGCGTCGGCCTGCGCGGCATCGGGCTGCGCGGCCAGCCAGGCACGCACCGCCAGCCCGCCCATGCTGTGTGCGACCAGCAGCGGCGGCCGGCCGGTCTGGCGGGTCAGTGCCAGCACCGCGGCCTCGATCGCCGGCACCCAGTCGTCGATGCGGCCGAACACCGGCTCCATCGTCAGCGCCTGGCAGGGCACGCCGCGCGCACGCAACTGCTGCAGCCAGGGCGTCCACAAGCCGCGGTTGCAGCAGTAGCCGTGCAGGAAGAGCACGGCGGTGCGGCCGTCGACACCGACGGCCGCCACCGCGCCGGGCTTGGATGGATCGGCAGGTGGGTAGTCGGACGAGTGGTCGGAGGGGTGGTCGGACGGGTGGTCGGACGGGTGGTCAGCCAGGTGGGATGCAGACCGGGCTGCCGGCCGGGCTGCCGACCGGTCGGGCAGATGGTCCGGCTCCTGGGCGGCCCGGAACGGCTGGCGCCAGCCGAACACCAGCCAAAACGCCCACACCTCGCCCAGGTAGGCCCGCAGCCATTGACCGGCGCTGGCGCGTGGCGCAGCGTGGTCGCGGCCCCAGATGGCCAGCAGGCCGAACTCCAGCGCCAGCACGCCGGCCTGCGGCAGCAGCGCCAGGGCCACACCGGCCGCGGCCATGCCGGCAGCCAGACCGGCATGCCGGCACCAGGCCAGCCAAGCCGCCGCTGCCACCAGCGAGGCGATCACCACGAATCCTTGCCAACGCGCCAGCATGCCGCAGTCTCGCACCTGGCCCTTCGGGTTGAAGCAGGTGATTTTCGGTGCCATCTGTCGTTGCCGCCTCGTTGTGGGGGCCGATCCCACGCCTCGCCGGCGCCTAAGCTGGCACCGAAACTCGCTCTGGCGCAGCCCCGTCCCCAAGCCCGACAGCCTCCTAGAGCGCGCTGCCTACCCCAGGCTGGGGCAATCGGCGCTGGCGCGGTTACGCTGGCAGCATGACCTCGGCCGACGGCAACCGCATCCTCGAACACCTGAACACCGTGGTGGCCCTGCGCGAGCACCGCCAGAGCGATCCCGCGCTGGCCGAGCGGGTGCGGGCACTGAAGGCCTACCAGGCCCGGCGCTTCGAGACCACCTATGCCGACCTGCTGGCCCACCCGCGCTACCAGGGCGCGACCCGCTTCTTTCTCGATGAGTTGTACGGCCCGCAGGAATTCGCTGCCCGTGATGCGCAGTTCGGCCGCATCGTGCCGGCGCTGGTGCGGCTGTTCCCGGCCGAACTGGTGGCCACGGTGGCCACCCTGGGCGAGTTGCACGCGCTGAGCGAATCGCTCGACGACAGCGCCGGTCGCCAATTGCTGCGGCTGCCGCCCGACGCGCCGGGCTATGCCCAGGCCTGGCAAGCCGCCGGCCGGGCCCCGGCGCGCGAGCAGCAGATCGCGCTGACGCTGCGCATCGGCGAGGCGATGGACCGCTACACCCGCAACCGGTTGCTGCGCACCACGTTGCGGCTGATGCGCGGCCCGGCGCAGGCTGCAGGGCTCAGCGACCTGCAGCGGTTCCTGGAGGCCGGTTTCGACGCCTTCGGCGCGATGAAAGGCGCCAGCGATTTCCTGCGCTGGGTGGGCGAGCGCGAGCGCGCACTGGCCCGGGCGCTGTTCGCCGCCGACGCGGTGACGCGGGCGGCGCTGGCCCCGGGCCATCGCGACGGTCCCTTGTCGCAACTGCCCTGATCGGCCGCGGCGCCGCAGCGGTCGCCGCGGCGACCGGCGGGCCGACCGGGCCGTGCTTGAATGCGGCGCTGCCGGCGGGCGGCGCGTTGGCCGTCCGCTGGCTGTCCGTGGGCCATGCCCTCGCTGCCCGCTGCCCGCTGCCCCCCTATCCACATGACGCCAACCCCGCCGCAACACCGACCTGGCAATGCCGCTGAACGCGCCGCGAGCCCCCAGACGGACGAGCGGGCGATCCTGGCCTCGCTGGGGGCGCAGGTGCTGGTGCGCGGCTGGTTGTCGGCCAACAACATCGTGTTCGCCGACCTGGCGGATGACCTGGCGGACGACGCAGCAGGCGACGGCGGGGCTGCCGTCGTCGACACCGGCTACGTCAGCCACGCGGCGCAGACGCTGGCGCTGGTCGACCAGGCGCTGGGCGGCGTGCCGTTGCGGCGGGTGGTCAACACCCACCTGCATTCCGACCACTGCGGCGGCAATGCCGCGCTGGCCCGGCGCTGGCCCGGGCTGCAGATCAGCGTGCCGGTGGCCAGCCGCAACAAGCTGCAGCCCTGGGATGAGTCACGCCTGAGCTACCGCGACACCGACCAGCGCTGCGAGCCGTTCGAGGCCCACCACTTCCTGGCCGACGGTGACACGCTGCGGCTGGGCCGCCACGATTGGCAGGTGCACGCCGCGCCCGGCCACGACCCCGACGCGGTGCTGCTGTTCGAGCCCGTCAGCGCCACCCTGATCAGCGGCGACGCGCTGTGGGAGAACCGGCTGGCGATCATCTTTCCCGAGCTGTCGGACGAGCCCGGCTTCGACGCCGCGCACCAGGCCCTCGACCTGATCGAGCGGCTGCAGCCGCGCCGGGTGCTGCCTGGCCATGGCGAGCCCTTCACCGGCGTGGCCGCGGCGCTGGCTGCCTCGCGCCAGCGGTTGCGGGCATTTGCTGCCGCACCGATGAAACACCGCCACCACGCCACCCGCGCGCTGGTGGTTTTCCACCTGCTGGAGCACCGGGTGCGCCCGCGCGGCGCGCTGGAGCACTGGATCGCGACGACGCCGATCTTCGTCAGGGCGCTGCAGTGCGCCGACGATCCCCCCCGCGCCCGTGCCCTGGCGCAGGCCACGGTTGACCGCCTGCTGGCCGACGGCGTGCTGGTGGCGCGCGGCGCCGAAGTGGCGATGGCAGGAGACTGAGGGCCTGCGGGCTGCCCCGGACGACCGCCCGCAGTCCCGTCCCCAAGCCCGACAGCCTCATGAGAAACAAAACGGGTTGAAGTCTGGTTTCACGCCTGGACTGGGGTTGGATTGATCTGGAAGCCCAGCGCAGCGGCGCGACGCTTGAGCGCGGCGATGGTGCGTTCGCGCTGCAG
>JBBQVF010000100.1:0-16402 GCA_038211805.1 Burkholderiales bacterium
TGACTCCGTGTCCCCCGCCGACACGCTTGCTGGCGCAAGCCCGTCGACTCCTCCTTTACCTGCGTCATCCGGTCACCCGACGCCCTCGTCCCGGACGCTGCGGTGGTGGCCTGCGGCTTTTGAATTCAAGGCAACGACGCCACGGTGGTGCTGGCGCGTCGGGGTGGGGGGGGGGGTGTTTTGGGGGGAAATGTGGAGGCGGGGCGCGGGCGCCCCCCAATAGGCCGGGGGGGGGGACGGGGGCAAAAAAACCACACCCCCCCCCCCCCCGCCCCCCCGCGCTCGCGCAGAACATAGAACGTCGGCTTTCCGGCAAACAACCAAAGCCAGCAACGAGCCGGGAGCCGGCCCCGGGCGCTAGCCGCTCCACAGGCATTCAACCGGGCCCGCTGCGATGGGTCACCGACAGCTCCGGCGGGTGCGCCAGGGTCTGGAAGATGACGCAGTAGCGCTCGGTCAAGCGCAGCAGCGTGGCCACCTGCTCGGCCGAAGCGTCGGTGTCGAGATCGAAACCGAGCCGGATGCGCTGAAAGCCGACCGCGACCTCCTTGGACAGCCCCAGCGTGCCGCGGCTGTCGATGTCGCCCTCGGCGCGCACGGTGGCGTCGCGCAGATCGATGCCCAACGAGATGGCCACCGCCTTCATCGTGACGCCGGCGCAGGCCACCAGCGCCTCCATCAGCATGTCGCCCGAGCACAACTCCAGCCCGCTGCCGCCGGCCACCGGGTGCAGGCCCGCCGTGGCCTGGCCTCGCGCGGTGTCGAGCTTGCAGGACACGCCTTCGCCCAGTTTGCCCTCGGCCCGCACGGTGAACACCGCCATCTCGGGCTGCTCGCGGTAGCGGGCCTTCAGCGGCGCCTGGAGGGCACGGAGTTCGTCGGCGTTCATGGGCAGGTCCGGGTTCTGTGTGCAGAACGACACGGTAGCCAGTGCTCGCCCGGCCGTCCATCCGGGCTTGTCTGGCCACCGGGCGGTGGCGAGCGGGGCCGGCAGCCGGCAGTAGCCCCGCCGTCGATATTCGTCAATTTCGACGATACCCTCGGCTTGCCGTCCTGCGCCACGATGGCGGGTGCGCCCGCATCGGCGCTGCGCGTTCACACCCCGAGGCTCTTGATGACCGGCACCACCCGCTATCCCCATGTCTTCCGCCCGCTGCACCTGGGCTTCACCACGCTGAAGAACCGCATCCTGATGGGCTCGATGCACACCGGCCTGGAAGAGGTGGACCAGGGTTTCGAGCGCATGGCCGCCTATTACGCCGAACGCGCCCGCGGCGGCGTGGGCATGATCATCACCGGCGGCATCTACCCCAACCGCGAGGCCGGGCGCGGCGGCAAGCTGTCCACGCCCGAAGAGGCCGAAGACCACCGCAAGATCACCACCGCCGTGCACGCGGCTGATCCCGACGTGAAGATCTGCATGCAGATCCTGCACACCGGCCCGCTGGCCCGCACGCCCGATTGCGTGGCGGCGTCGGCCGTCAAATCGCGCATCGGCAGCCACACGCCGAACGAACTGACCGAAGAAGGCATCCAGAAACAGCTGGACGACTTCGCCCAGTGCGCCCGCATGGCGCACCTGGCCGGCTACGACGGGGTCGAGATCATCGGCTCGGCCGGTTACCTAATCAGCACCTTCCTGGTGCAGAAGACCAACCTGCGCAGCGACCAATGGGGCGGCTCGTGGCCCAACCGCATGCGCATCGCGGTGGAAGCGGTGCGCCGGGTGCGCGAGGCCGTGGGCCCGGATTTCATCGTGATCTTCCGCATCGCGGCGATGGACATGCTCGACGGCGGCCTGGCCTGGGACGAGGTGGTCTCGCTGGCCCAGGCGGTGGAGGCAGCCGGCGCCAACATCATCAGCACCCACTTCTGCTGGCACGAGGCGCCGGTGCCGACCATCGCCACCATGGTGCCGCGCGCCGCCTTTGCCAGCGTGACCGGCCGGCTGCGCCGGGTGCTGCGGGTGCCGGTGATCACCAGCAACCGCATCAACATGCCGCAGGTGGCCGAAGACGTGCTGGCCCGCGGCGACGCCGACCTGGTGTCGATGGCCCGGCCGATGCTGGCCGACCCCGAACTGGTGAACAAGGCCCGCGAAGGCCGCGAGGACGAGATCAACACCTGCATCGGCTGCAACCAGGCCTGCCTGGACCACACCTTCGGCGGCAACCAGCAAGTCAGCTGCCTGGTCAACCCGCGCGCCTGCAACGAGACGCTGCTGCACTACCGGCCGGTGGAACAGGGACTGGCCAAGCGCGTCGCGGTGGTCGGTGCGGGCCCGGCCGGCCTGGCCTTCGCCACGGTGGCGGCGCAGCGCGGCCATGCGGTGACGCTGATCGACGCCGGCGCCGAGATCGGCGGCCAGTTCAACCTGGCCAAACGCATTCCCGGCAAGGAAGAGTTTCACGAGACCCTGCGCTACTACCGCCGCATGATCGACAAGCTGGGCGTCACGCTGCGGCTGAACACCCGCGCCGATGCCGCTGCGCTGAAAGCCGAAGGCTACGACGAGGTCGTGATCGCCACCGGCATCCAGCCACGCCGCCCTGCCCTGCCCGGCATCGACCACCCGAAGGTGCTGAGCTACATCGACGTGATCCTGGGGCGCCAGCCGGTGGGCCGGCGCGTGGCGATCATGGGCGCGGGCGGCATCGGCTTCGACGTGGCTGAGCTGGTCAGCCACCAAGGCCGCTCGGGGGCGGTCGACATCGATGTCTTTGCCCGCGAATGGGGCATCGACTTCAACAACCACCCGCGCGGCGGCGTGACCGGCGTGGTGCCGCAGGTGGCCCGCGCCGACCGCGAAGTGACGCTGATGCAGCGCAAGGCCGACGCGCTGGGCCGCAGCCTGGGTCGCACCACCGGCTGGACCCACCGCCTGCTGCTCAACCGCCGCGGCGTGCAGATGGTGGGCGGGGTCGAGTACCTGTCGATCGACGACGCCGGCCTGCACACGCGGGTCAACGGCGAGCCACGGCTGTTCGAGGTCGACAGCGTGATCGTCTGCGCCGGCCAGACCCCTCTGCGCACGCTGTACGACGAACTGCAGACCGCCGGCGTCCACGCCCGGCTGGTGGGCGGCGCCTACGAGGCCGCCGAACTGGACGCCAAGCGCGCCATCGACCAGGCCAGCCGCCTGGCCGCCGAGGTCTGACGCATGAACAGCACGCGCATCGCCGATTTGCATGCTGGACAAACCGAGCCCCGCCTGCACCGCCAGGTGGCCAACGGCATCACCCTGGCCTATTGGGAATGGCACGCCGACCTGCGCGGCCAGGGCCCCAGCTTGTGGCTGGCCCATGCCACCGGCTTCCACGGCCGGGTGTGGGACCGGATGATCGGCGCGCTGGCCCAGCCGTGCCACGTGATCGCCATCGAGCAGCGTGGCCATGGCCGCAGCGAGGCCACCGACTTCGACAGCTGGGATGTCTTCGGCCACGATCAGGCCGAACTGGCGGCGC
Source organism: Burkholderiales bacterium (assembly GCA_038211805.1). Lineage (GTDB taxonomy): Bacteria > Pseudomonadota > Gammaproteobacteria > Burkholderiales > Burkholderiaceae_C > Pseudaquabacterium. The sequence goes on from JBBQVF010000100.1 coordinate 3,465, forward strand.
AGCTGGATCTGCAGGGCGCCGTCGGCGTGGGCCACAGCATGGGCGCGCATGCGCTGGTGCAGGCCGCTGCGCTGCAGCCCGGGCGCTTCAGTCGGCTGCTGCTGATCGACCCGGTGATGGGCGCGCCGGCCGATTACCACCAGCCGCACGCACCGCTGGGCACGTTGCACCCGTCGGCCGGCCGCAAGAACCAGTTCGACTCGGCGCAGGCGATGTATGACCGCTTCGTCGACCGCCCACCGTATTCGGTGTTCGACCGCCAGGCGCTGATGGACTATTGCCGGCACGGCCTGCGCCCGGCCGACAGCGGCGCGGGCTTTCAGCTGGCCTGCGCACCGGGCTTCGAGGGCAAGGTCTACCCGCTGGCGCGCCAGCACCCAGCCATCTATGCGGCGATCCGCGCGCTGCAGATCCCGGTGGGGGTGGTGCGGGCGCGGCCGCAAGATCCGGCCATCAAGCCCTGGGATCCGCTGGGCTCGCCGACCTGGCCGGGGCTGGCGCAAGAGTTTCGCCAGGGGCGCGAACTGCACCTGCCGGACAAGACCCACTTCCTGCCGATGGAAGACCCTGCGCTGGCCGCCCGGCTGGTCGACGAGGCCCTGCAGGCCGCTGCCGCTCAGCCCTGCTGAGCGCATGACCGCGCGCCGCGAAGCCTCCCCCCGCGTCCTGACGCTGGTGGTGGCGTCGGCGCTGTTCATGGAGAGCCTGGTCAGCACCGTCATCGCCACCTCGCTGGCCGCGATGTCGGTCGATTTGCAAGTCGACCCGCTGACACTGAAGCTGGCCTTCACCGCCTACTTCGTCGCGCTGGCGATCTTCATCCCGATCAGCGGCTGGTGCGCCGACCGTTACGGTGCGCGCACCGTGTTCGCCGCCGCGATCGCGGTGTTCACGCTGTCGTCGGTCGGCTGCGCGCTGGCCTGGGACCTGCCCAGCCTGGTGGCGGGCCGCTTCTGCCAGGGGCTGGGCGGCGCGATGATGCTGCCGGTCGGCCGGCTGATCCTGCTGCGGGTGATCCCGCGCAAGGACATGGTCTCGGCGATGGCCTGGTTGAGCATTCCCACGCTGTTCGCGCCCATCCTGGGGCCGCCGGTGGGCGGCTTCATCACCACCTACTTTCACTGGCGCGGCATCTTCTGGCTCAACGTGCCGATCGGGCTGATCGGCCTGGCGCTGGCGCTGTGGTGGGTGCCGCAGGTGCACGGCGACCGCGACAAGCCGATGGACTGGCCGGGCTTCGTGCTGACCGGCGGCGGGCTGGCGCTGGCGATCTTCGGCTTCACGCTGCTGGGCAGCCGCTCGGGCGGGCTGGCCACCGCGTTGGCGATGATGACCGCGGGGCTGGCGCTGCTGGCGCTGTACGTGCGGCATGCCGGGCGCACGCCACACCCGATCATCGACCTGACGCTGCTGCACATCGACAGCTTCCGCATCGCGCTGGTGGGCGGCCTGCTGTTCCGCATCGCCGTCGGTGCGATGCCCTTCCTGCTGCCGCTGATGCTGCAGGTCGGCTTCGGCATGAGCGCCTTCGAGTCGGGCAGCCTCACCTTCACCGCCGCGGTGGGCGCGGTGACGATGAAGCTGACCGCCGCACCGATCCTCAGGCGCTGGGGCTTCAAGCGCGTGCTCTGCACCAATGCCTGGATCAGCAGCGCACTGGTGGCGGCGCTGGCACTGTTGTCCGTGCACACCCCGGCGGCGGTGATCATGGCGGTGCTGCTGGTCGGCGGCTTCTTCCGGTCGCTGCAATTCACCAGCCTGAACACGCTGGGTTACGCCGATGTCGAAAGGGATTGCCTGAGCCGCGCCACCTCGCTGGTGGGCGTGGTGCAGCAGCTGTCGCTGGCCGCCGGCGTGGCGGTGGCGGCGATGCTGCTGGACGGCTCGCGCAGCGCCGAGGGCCGCACCGACCTGTTGGCGATCGACTTCAGCCGCGCCTTCCTGGCCGTCGGCGTGGTCTCGTTGGCGTCGCTGCTGTGGTACCGCAAGCTGGCGCCCGATGCCGGTGCGGACATGTCGGGGCACCAGCCGGGTCACAGTCCGGATCACGGTCCGGCTGGCAGACCGCCAGGCCAGCGCAGCGCTTCAGAGCAGGACAGCCCGCGCTGAGCCGCCAGGGCGGGCTCGTTACCATCCTGGCTTCATGCCCACGACCCGCACCGCGCCTTCCACGTCCACCGATCCGCTGGACATCCTGAACCAGGTTTTCGGCTACGGTGCCTTCCGCGGCCAGCAGGGGCCCATCGTCGATCAGGTCTGCCATGGCGGCGATGCCCTGGTGCTGATGCCCACCGGCGGCGGAAAAAGCCTGTGCTACCAGGTGCCGGCCATCGCCCGCCACCGCGCCGGCCGGGGTGTCACGCTGGTGGTCAGCCCGTTGATCGCGCTGATGCACGACCAGGTGGGTGCGCTCGACGAGGCGGGCGTCAAAGCGGCCTTTCTCAACAGCACGCTCGAGGGCGACGAGGCCCGCCGAGTCGAGCGCGACCTGATGGCCGGCACGCTGGTGCTGCTGTACGCGGCGCCCGAGCGCATCCTGACGCCGCGCTTCCTGGCCATGCTCGACTCGCTGCACGAGCGCGGCCTGTTCAGCCTGATCGCCATCGACGAGGCCCACTGCGTCAGCCAGTGGGGCCATGATTTTCGCGAAGAGTACCTGGGCCTGTCGCAGCTGCACGAGCGTTTTGCCGACGTGCCGCGCATCGCGCTGACCGCCACCGCCGACGACCACACCCGCGCCGACATCATCGAGCGGCTGGCGCTCGAATCGGCGCAGCTATTCGTCGCCAGCTTCGACCGGCCCAACATCCGCTACCAGATCGTCGAGAAGGACGAGCCGCGCAAGCAGCTGCTGCGCTTTCTGCGCGACGAACACGAGGGCGACGCTGGCATCGTCTACTGCCAGAGCCGCAAGAAGGTCGAGGAAACCGCCGCCTTCCTGGCCGCCGAGGGCTTCAGTGCACTGCCCTACCACGCCGGGTTGGACGCCGACGTGCGCCGCCGCCACCAGGACCGTTTCCTGCGCGAAGACGGCATCGTGATGGTCGCCACCATCGCCTTCGGCATGGGCATCGACAAGCCCGACGTGCGCTTTGTCTGCCACCTCGACCTGCCCAAGAACATCGAGGGCTACTACCAGGAGACCGGCCGCGCCGGCCGCGACGGCGCCCCCGCCACCGCCTGGATGGCCTACGGGCTGGCCGACGTGGTCAACCAGCGCCGCATGATCGACGACGGCGAGGCGGCCGAGGACTTCAAGCGCCTGCAGCGCGGCAAGCTCGACGCCTTGCTGGCACTGGCCGAGGCCCACGATTGCCGCCGGGTGCGGCTGCTGGCGTACTTCGGCGAGGGAAGCACGCCCTGTGGCAATTGCGACAACTGCCTGCAGCCGCCGGCGGTCTGGGACGCGACCGATGCCGCGCGCAAGGCGCTGAGCTGCATCTACCGCTTCCACCAGCAAAGCGGTTTCGGCTTCGGCGCCGGCCACCTGATCGACGTGCTGCGCGGCAAGGTGACCGACAAGGTGACCCAGCGCGGCCACGAGCGGCTGTCGACCTTCGGCATCGGCGCCAACATCGTAGAGCAGCAGTGGCGCGGCGTGCTGCGCCAGCTGATCGCGCTGGGCCATGTGCGCAGCGTGGGCGAGTTCAACACGCTGGACCTCGCCGACAGCGCGCGCGCCGTGCTGCGCGGCGAGGTGCCGGTGCTGCTGCGCGTGCCGGCCGATGCGCCACCGCGGCCGCGCAAGGGATCGCGCAGCAGCAGCGGCGGCAGCCCCCGCAGCGCCGCCGGCAAACCACCGCCGGTGGCGCTGGACGAGGCTGGCCTGGCGCGTTTCGCGGCGCTGAGAGCCTGGCGCGCCGAGGTCGCCAGCGAGCACAAGCTGCCGCCCTACGTGGTGTTCCACGACGCCACGCTGGCCGAGATGGCGCGCGCGGCGCCCGATTCGCTCGACGCGCTGGCCGGCATCAGCGGCGTGGGCGCCAAGAAGCTGGAAGCCTACGGCCCCGAGATCCTGCGCGTGCTGCAGAACGGCTGAGCACCGGCCCGGGCGCAGGCCCTTCGAACCGTCTGCGGGGCCGACGCTGGCCGCGCCGAGCCGACCAGACCCGGTCCGAATCGACCTGTTGGCTATGATGGTCGGTTGCTCTCGATCTGAACCGCCATGCCCAGCCCCGACCTGAATTGCCCCGATGACGCGACCGCGCGCCCGCCGCCGCCCGCCTCAACGAGCCCGGCAGCAGCGGCGCCCCGGCCCAAGCGCGAGATCCCGGCCGGTGCCACCCACCTGCAGATCCGCGGCGCGCGCACCCACAACCTGAAGAACATCGACCTCGACATCCCCAAGCATTCGCTGGTGGTGATCACCGGGCTCTCGGGCTCGGGCAAGTCGAGCCTGGCCTTCGACACGCTGTATGCCGAAGGCCAGCGCCGCTATGTCGAAAGCCTCAGCGCCTACGCGCGGCAGTTTTTGCAGCTGATGGACAAGCCCGATGTCGACGTGATCGAGGGCCTGAGCCCGGCGATCTCGATCGAGCAGAAAGCCACCAGCCACAACCCGCGCTCGACCGTGGGCACGGTGACCGAGATCCACGACTACCTGCGCCTGCTGTATGCCCGCGCCGGCACGCCCTTCTGCCCCGACCATGACTTGGCGCTGCAGGCGCAGAGCGTGGGCCAGATGGTCGACGCGGTGCTGGCGCTGCCCGAGGACACCCGGCTGATGATCCTCAGCCCGGTGGTGCGTGACCGCAAGGGCGAGTTCGTCGAGCTGTTTGCCGACATGCAGGCACGCGGCTATGTGCGCTTCCGCATCGATGGCCGGATCGTCGAGGCCGCCGACCTGCCCGAGCTGAAGAAGAACGAGAAGCACGACATCGACGTGGTGATCGACCGGCTGAAGGTGCGGCCCGACATCAAGCAGCGGCTGGCCGAGAGCTTCGAGGCCGCGCTGCGCGCCGCCGACGGCAAGGCCATCGCGCTGGAGATGGACGGGGCGGACGCCCAGCAACCGGGGGGCCGTGGCCGGGAGCATTTGTTCAGCAGCAAGTTCGCCTGCCCGGTGTGCAGCTACGCGCTGTCCGAACTGGAGCCGCGGCTGTTCAGCTTCAACGCCCCGATGGGCGCCTGCCCGCACTGCGACGGCCTGGGCCAGCAGACCGTGTTCGACCCCGAGCGGGTGGTCGCCTTTCCGTCGCTCAGCCTGGCCGGCGGCGCGGTGAAGGGCTGGGACCGGCGCAACGCCTACACCCATTCGATGCTGGAGAGCGTGGCCCGGCACTACGGCTTCGACATCGAGACACCCTACGAAGAGCTGCCGGTGCCGGCACAACAGGCGCTGTTGTACGGCTCGGGCGACGACGAGATCGAGTTCGTCTACGAAGCCGAAACGCCCAAGGGCAAGATGCGCAGCGTCAAGCGCTCGCATGCCTTCGAAGGCATCCTCCCCAACTTCGAGCGGCGCATGCGCGAGACCGATTCGGTCGCGGTGCGCGAGGATCTGGCGCGCTACCAGGCGTCGAAACCCTGCGCCCACTGCGGCGGCGCGCGGCTGCGGCGCGAGGCCCGCCATGTCTTCCTGATCGGCAATGACACCAGCGTGCCGCGCCAGGCGATCTACGAGGTGGAGCACGCCACGCTGGCCGAATCGCTGCAGTACTTCGAGGCGCTGACGCTGCAGGGCAGCAAGGCCGAGATCGCCGACAAGGTGGTGCGCGAGATCCGCGCGCGGCTGAAGTTCTTGAACGACGTGGGCCTGAACTACCTCAGCCTCGACCGCAGCGCCGACACGCTGAGCGGCGGCGAGGCCCAGCGCATCCGCCTGGCCAGCCAGATCGGCAGCGGCCTGACCGGCGTGATGTACGTGCTCGACGAGCCCAGCATCGGCCTGCACCAGCGCGACAACGAGCGCCTGATCGGCACGCTGCGCCACCTGCGCGACCTGGGCAACAGCGTGCTGGTGGTCGAGCATGACGAGGACATGATCCGCGCCGCCGACCATGTCATCGACATGGGCCCGGGCGCCGGCGTGCACGGCGGCCGCGTCATCGCCCAGGGCACGCCCGACGAGGTGGCCGAGCACCCCGACAGCCTGACCGGCCGCTACCTGGCGCACACGCTGCGCATCGAGGTGCCGAAGAAGCGCCACACCTGGCAGGCCGACTACGTGGCGCCGCCGCCGCCGCCCGCCGCGCCGGCCAAGGGCAAGGCCAAGGCCGAGCCGCAGCCCGAATTTCAAAGGACATGGCCGCGCTACGAGGCCACCCCGGCCAGCTGCCTGCGCATCGTCAACGCGCGCGGCAACAACCTGAAGAACGTCACCGCCGAGGTGCCGGTGGGGCTGCTGACCTGCGTCACCGGCGTCTCGGGCTCGGGCAAGAGCACGCTGATCAACGACACCCTCTACACGGCAGTGGCGCGCAAGCTCTACCACGCCCATGCCGAGCCGGCGCCGCACGACGAGATCGAAGGCCTGGAAGCCTTCGACAAGGTGATCAACGTCGACCAGAGCCCGATCGGCCGCACGCCGCGCAGCAACCCAGCCACCTACACGGGGCTGTTCACGCCGATCCGCGAGCTGTTTGCCGAGGTGCCGATGGCCCGCGAGCGCGGCTACGGCGCCGGACGCTTCAGCTTCAACGTCGGTGCGGCGGCCGGCGGCGGGCGCTGCGAGGCCTGCCAGGGCGACGGTGTGCTGAAGGTGGAGATGCACTTCCTGCCCGACGTCTACGTGCCCTGCGACACCTGCGCCGGCCAGCGCTACAACCGCGAGACGCTGGAGGTGCAGTACAAGGGCCGCAACATCCACGAGACGCTGGCGATGACGGTGGAGACCGCGCGCGCCTTCTTCAGCGCCGTGCCGGCACTGGCGCGCAAGCTGCAGACGCTGCTGGACGTCGGCCTGGGCTACATCACGCTGGGCCAGAGCGACACCACGCTGAGCGGCGGCGAGGCCCAGCGCGTGAAGCTGGCGCTCGAATTGAGCAAGCGCGACACCGGCCGCACGCTCTACATCCTGGACGAGCCGACCACCGGCCTGCACTTCGCCGACATCGAGCTGCTGCTGCGCGTGCTGCACCAGCTGCGCGATGCGGGCAATACGATAGTCGTGATCGAGCACAACCTCGACGTCATCAAGACCGCCGACTGGGTGATCGACATGGGCCCCGAGGGCGGCGCCGGCGGTGGCCGGGTGCTGGCGATTGGGCCGCCCGAAGCCATCGCGGCTTGCGAGGAAAGCTTCACCGGGCGGTTCTTGAAGCCGCTGCTGGCGCTGGGTTGAAGCCGCGGCCACGGTGCCCGATGTTCAGGTGCCGGGCAGACTCCGCTACCCGTTGTTGAACCAGGCCGCGTCGAAGCCATTGGCCAGCGGCCAGCAGGATGGTCCGGTGGCGCACAAACCGCCTGCGCCACCAGCTTGATGTCGCCCTTGACGGTGCCACGCTCGTCGCCGGTAGTCCTCGACGAGCGTGGCGGTCCGGTCTCAGCTACAACCACACTCAACGTCACCGGCATCCCATCGCCATCGCCATCGCAATCGCCATCGCCATCGCCATCGCTGAAGGAACCCGCCCATGAACACCGCCACCGACCCCACCGGTCAGCCCGCCACGCTGCGCAGCTGGCTGGACCAGGCCCAGTCGCAGCACGCCGATCAACCCGCGGCCACCGCGGCGGCGCTGACCGCGCGTGCGCCGGGCCTGCCCTCAGATGCCGATGGCGCCGAGGCGATCCGGCTGGCCGAGCATGTCTGGCTGGCCCATGCCGCCGACACGACCGGCCTGCGGGCCTTCCTCGACGCCTTGCCGGCGGCGCTGGTCGACGATGCCAGCACGGCCCCCAGCCTGCAGCGTGCACGCCTGGCACTGGCCTGGCTGGCCGGAAAACCCGTACCTGCGCAGCCCGACGCCACCCGCTGGCGGGTGCTGCAGAACGTGGTGCTGGCGATGGCCGCGCAGGGCCGCAGCGCCGATGCCCTGGGCCTGCTGCAAGCCGACGAGGACGCCGCGCTGGCGCAGGGCCCCAGCGACGCCGGCAAGGCCTTTGCCGCCACCGCCAACAACGTGGCCAGCCACCTGCAGGACGGCCCGCGCGGCGACGCCGCACGCGACACGCTGATGCTGCAGGCCGCCGCCATCGCCCGCCGCGCCTGGGCCAGCGCCGGCGGCTGGTTGCAGGTGGAGCGGGCCGACTACCGGCTGGCCCTGTGCCATGCTGCCGCCGGCCAGGGCAACGAAGCGGTCGACCACGCCCGGCGCTGCCTGGCCGGTTGCGTGGCCGCTGGTGAGCAGGCCGATGCGGTGGAACATTTCTTCGCCCACGAGGCGCTGGTGCGTGCCCACCGTGCGGCCGGCGACGCCGCAGCAGCCAACGCGGCCGTGCAGCAGATGCAGGCGCTGCTGGACGACATCGCCCAGGCCGAGGGTCTGCGGGCCTGGTGCGCCGACGTGCTGGCCGCCCTGCCCGCCGAAGGCTGAGCAGCCGCCCCGTTCACCAGTCTGGCCGCCAGACCCGCCAAAGCCGATCGCTCGGTCGCCCAGAAACAAGAAAGCCGGCTTGAGCCGGCTTCCAGGTCCTGCCTACCGAGGCCAAGCGGCCCCAGCGGCATCACTTCAGGTGCGAGTTGACCAGCTTGGTCAGTTCGAACATCGACACCTGCGCGACCTTGACCACTTCCTTGAGCTTGGCGTCGGCGTTGATCAAGGTGCGCTTGGCCTTGTCCTGCAGGTCGTGCTTCTTGATGTATTCCCACACCTTCTTGGTGACCTCGGTGCGTGGCAGCGGCTTGTCGCCGACGATCGCGGCGAGCTGGGCGCTCGGGGTCAGCGGCTTCAGGAAGGCGGCGTTGGGCACCCGCTTCTTGGCAGGCACGGCCGTCTTGGCGGCAGCCTTCTCGGCCGGGGCCGCAGCGGTCTTGACCGCAGCCACCTTCTTCGCCGGAGCGGCAGCTGTCTTGGCCACAGCAGCCTTCTTCGCCGGAGCGGCTTTCTTGGCCGGGGCGGCCTTTTTCGCAGTTGCCATTTTGATTCTCTCCATCATGAGGGGTTGATGTGTGGAGGCCTGGGTCGTGGGCTGCATGAACCCGCGTTTCTCTCTGGACCTCGACGCCTGTCATGGTACTGCCAGCCATCGGTGCTGAGAAGCGGTTTCCCCTCGTGAAACACGCAAACCTCCCCCGTGAAAGCCGCTTTTGTCGTCCGCAGGCGTCACCCTCGGCCGGCGGGCTTGTTTTCAAGCCCGGACGCCCGTGCACAGGCCGCGGCGGCGGCGTTATGCTGCTGTGCATGAAATTGATCGTTCGATGGTTGTTGCTGGCCGCGGCTCTGCTGCTGGTGGCCTATGTCTACCCCGGGGTGACGATCGCCAGCTTCTGGTCGGCGATGATCGCCGCGCTGGTGCTGGGCCTGCTCAACACGCTGGTGCGGCCGCTGCTGGTGCTGTTGACGCTGCCGGTCACGCTGGTCACGCTGGGCTTGTTCCTGTTCGTGATCAACGCGCTGATGTTCTGGTCGGCGTCAGGCCTGCTGAGTGGTTTCAACGTCGCCGGCTTCGGTGCGGCGCTGATCGGCTCGCTGATCTACAGCCTGTGCGGCATGGTGATCGACGTGGCGATGGAGCGCTTCTTCAACCGCGCCGAAGCTTGATTGCAGCCAAGCTGATCGCGGCCTGCAAGCCGGCCGCTCTGCATCGGCACTAGGTCGTCGCCGCTCAGCTCGCCGCCAGTCATCGCCGCCACTCATCGCCGCCACTCATCGCCGCAACTCACCGCGGCAAGTCACCCCGCCTACTCACCCCGCCTACTCGTCGCGCGGCCGATCGCCGGCCTTGCGCTCGTCGGCGATCAGTTGCCGGCGCTGTGCCAGCAGGTCGCGCAGACGGGCATCGATCACCGACGCGTCGATGAAGTCGATGTTGGCGCCACCCTGGCGGGCCAGCCGCTGGCCCGCCCGCAGGCGATCGATGGCGCCCGGCAGGTTGCCCAGCGCGGCCTCCGACTCGGCCTCGGCCCGCACCGCGCGCAGCGGCTGGCCTTGCCGGGTGGCGGCCTGGCCCAGCAACTGCCAGGCCAGCGCGTCGTCGCGGTGGCCGGAAACCCAGGTCTGCAGCGCCTCGGCGCTGCGCTTGATCGCCACCGGACTGCCGTCGGCGAGTGCCCAGCCGGCCTGCAGCAGCAGGCTGGCGCGCGAGCCATCGCCGGCGGTGGCGGCGTCCAGCGCCGCGCTGGCGCCTGCCCTGTCGCCGCGGGCCAGCGCCAGCTGCAACACCAGGCGGGCCAGCGCGCGGCGGGTCGGCGCGTCTTGCGCCAGCGGCTGGGGCGCCGCGGCCAGCAGCGCTTGCGCCGCCGCAGCGGCACGGTCGGCCCGCCCAAAATCGCGCAGCAACCCAGAGGCCAGCGCGCTGGTGTACAGCGCGGCCAGCCGATCGGCCAGCGAAAACTCGGCCTGGGTGGCGCGGGCGTCGAAGTCTTGCAGCCGGCGCAGCGCGGTGGCCGACGGGTCCATCAGCACACGGGCGCGGCCCTGCATCAGGGTGTGCAGCAGCGGCGCGGGCGGCGGCGTGGCCGCAGCGCCGGTGGCCTGCACGTTCTGCCGCGCCTCGCCGATGCGGTCGATCGTCAGCGGATGGCTGCGCAGGTAGGGGAAGCCGCCGCTGTCGTTGAGCCGGCTCGACGCATCGAGCTTGTCGAACATCGCCGGCATGCCGGACAGGGCGTAACCGGCGTCGGTCATCAGCGACAGGCCGGTGCGGTCGGCCTCGCGCTCCATGTCGCGCGAAAAATTCAGCTGCGACTGCACCATCGCCGCCTGGCCGCCGGCGATGGCTGCCTGCGCCACATCGGGGCTGGAGGCGCGGCTGGCCACCAGCAGGCCCAGCAGGATGGCCGCCAGGCTGAGCGAGCCGGCACGCGACGCCGCCGCGATGCTGCGCGCGATGTGGCGCTGGGTGATGTGCGACAGCTCGTGGCCCAGCACCGAGGCCAGTTCATCGGGCGTGCTGGTGATCGCCATCAGCCCCAGGTGCAGGCCGACATAACCGCCGGGCAGCGCAAAGGCGTTGACCGAGCGGTCGCGCACCAGGAACAGCTCGTACGGAAACAAGCGCTCGGTGTCGGCGCCGATGTTGCCGTTGCGCCGCGCCGCCTGCACCAGCGGCTGCCACAGGCTTTGCGTGTATTCCAGCAGCTCGGGGTCGTCGAGGTAGGCCGGGTCGCGGCGGATCTCGCGCATGATCTGCTCGCCGATGCGCTTTTCCTGGCTGAGGTTGAACTCGTCCGACGCCGACTCGCCCAGCGAGGGCAGGCGCACCGTGCTGGGCGGTGTGCCCTGGGCCTGCAACGGCGGCACCGTGCCTGCGCTGAAGCTGGCGGCCAGCGCCAGGCACAGCAGGCGCTGGCGTTGACCACGGCGCCGAGGCTGACCTGGTCGCTGGCCTGGACGCTGACCTGGACGCAAGAGGGGGGCGGGGCGGTAGGGGTTCAAACGCGGGGTTTCCGGTGGCCGTCGCCTATCATCCCATCCCCTTGTTGCTGCCCTGTAATCGCCCGCCATGACCTCGCCGTTGACCCACTTCGATGCCCACGGCCAGGCCCACATGGTCGACGTGGCGGCCAAGGCCGACAGCCACCGCAGCGCGCTGGCCACCGGCAGCATCCGCATGCAGCCGGCCACGCTGGCGCTGATCACCGGCGGCAACGCCAAGAAGGGCGACGTGATCGGCATTGCGCGCATCGCCGCGATCCAGGCAGCCAAGCGCACCGCCGAGCTGATCCCGCTGTGCCACCCGCTGCCGCTGACCCACGTGGCGGTCGAGTTCGAGATCGACGAGGCGGCCAGTGCGGTGCACATGCGCGTGCAGGCCGAGACGGTGGGCAAGACCGGCGTCGAGATGGAAGCGCTGACCGCCGTGCAGGTGGGGCTGCTGACGATCTACGACATGTGCAAGGCGGCCGACCGCGGCATGGTGATGACCGATGTGCGCCTGCTGGACAAGCAGGGTGGCAAGTCGGGGCATTGGGTGGCGGCGGCGTAGACGGCCGGGCGAAAGACCGTCAGCCTCAACGGCCCAACAAGCGCCGCTCCAGCAGGGTCTTGAGGTCGCGGCGGCCGTCGGCGATCAACAGCACCACGACCTGGTCGCCCACCACGCGGTAGACGATCCGCCAGGGGCGCACGATCAGCTGTCGGAAGTCGCGGATGCCGAGCGCCAGCAGCTCCCTTGGCCAACTGCCGCGCTCGGGCGCCACCGCCAACCCGCGAATCTGCTCGCGCAGCCGCTCGAACACCTTGTCGGCGCGAGCAGGCGAGGCCTCACGGACGATGTAGTCGTAGATCTCGTCGAGGTCGCGCTCGGCAGCCGCCACCACGCGCACCCGTTGGGGCACCGCCATGCCGGTCAGGCTGCTGCCTTGGATTCGACCTTGGCCGCAGCCCGCTTGCGGGCCAATACACGGTCAAAGGCCTCATCGGCCGGAGCCACAAGGCCCGCATCGAAATCCTGTTGACCAATAGCCAGTAGTTTCAGCAGCGCCAGGGTCTCCTGCATTTCTTCATACGAGCGCACGTCCTGCAACACGGCCCTGGCTTCGCCGTTCTGGGTGATCAGCACCGGCTCGCGCGACTCGGCCAACTGCTGCAGCATGTCGGCCGCGTTGGCCTTCAGGTAGCTGATCGACTTGACTTGAGTGGAATAGCGCATGGTCGTGGCCTCGGCGAAATGGTCGGTCTGAATATAGTCTATTAAAGGACTCAGCAGCCTGGAGGCGTGGTGCATCACGGTGCCCTGCGAGGCGCCAGCCTGGCGAACTCTCGCCAATCGTGGGCCGACTCGGGTGCCTGGCACTGAAATTCAAGCTGCGCGACGGCCTCGCAAGGCGCGAAAAAGGCCTCGGCATCGGGGTTGCGAAACTCGCGCAGGCGCTGCGCCAGCCAGCGGGCACG
>JBBQVF010000101.1:0-16378 GCA_038211805.1 Burkholderiales bacterium
ACGCAACAGCCCCAGATGAGCAGCCATTGAAAGCTCATGGTTGGACAGTGCAGCAAGGCTGCAACCCAGGCGAGGCGGCGCTGCGCATCATTCGTTGAGTGGTTCATTCGACCAGCAGGCCAGCCGATCAGCCGATCAGCCGATCAGCCCGGCGGCAAACCGGTCACGCGGCGCAGGGCGCCGGGCGGTTTCATTCCCACTCGATGGTGGCTGGTGGCTTGCTGCTGATGTCGTAGGTGACGCGGTTGATGCCGCGCACCTCGTTGATGATGCGGCTGCTCACGCGCTTGAGTAACGCATAGGGCAGTTCGGCCCAATCGGCGGTCATGAAATCGCTGGTCTGCACCGCGCGCAGCGCCACCACGTAGTCGTAGGTGCGGCCGTCGCCCATCACGCCCACGCTCTTGACCGGCAAGAACACGGCGAAGGCTTGGCTGGTCAGGTCATACCAGGTCTTGCCGCTGGCTTCGTCGACCGTCTTGCGCAGCTCTTCGATGAAGATGTGGTCGGCACGCTGCAGCAGCGCGGCGAATTCAGGCTTCACCTCGCCCAGGATGCGCACGCCCAGGCCCGGCCCGGGGAACGGGTGGCGGTAGACCATGTCGTGCGGCAGGCCCAGCGCCACGCCCAGCGCGCGCACCTCGTCCTTGAACAACTCGCGCAGCGGCTCCAGCAGCTTCAGGCCCAGCGTCTCGGGCAGGCCGCCCACGTTGTGGTGGCTCTTGATCGTGGCCTTCTTGCTCTTGGTACCGCCGCTCTCGACCACGTCGGGGTAGATCGTGCCCTGGGCCAGCCACCTGGCCCCTTTGACAGCGCCCTGGCCGACGCCATCGGCCTTGGCATTGCCAGCGGCCTTCAACTTGGCGGCCTCGGCCTGGAAGACCTCGACGAACTCGCGGCCGATGATCTTGCGCTTCTGCTCGGGGTCGGTCACGCCCTTCAAATGACCGAGAAACTGCTCGGCCGCCTGCACATGCACGACCTTGGCATGGATGCTTTTCTCAGATCGACCAGCAAACATCTCCATCACCATCTGGCCCTCGTTCAGCCGCAGCAGGCCATGGTCGACGAAGACGCAGGTCAGCTGGTCGCCAACGGCGCGGTGGATCAGCGCCGCAGCCACACTGGAATCGACGCCGCCCGACAGCCCCAGGATCACTTCCTCGTCGCCCACCTGCTGGCGGATGCGGGCCACCGCCTCGTCGACATAGCTGCCCATCGCCCAGTCGCCGCGGCAGCCGGCGATCTGGCGCACGAAGCGCTGCAGCATGGCAGGGCCCTGCAGCGTGTGCGTCACTTCGGGGTGGAACTGCAGCGCGTAGTAGCCACGCGCCTCGTCGGCCATGCCGGCGATCGGGCAATTGGGCGTGCTGGCCATCAGCTTGAAGCCTGGCGGCAGCACGCTGACCTTGTCACCGTGGCTCATCCAGACCTTGAGCATGCCGTGGCCTTCGAGGGTCTCGAAGTCCTGCACGCCATCCAGCAAGCGGGTGTGGCCATGGGCACGCACCTCGGCGTAGCCGAACTCGCGGTGGTCGCTCCATTCAACCGTGCCGCCCAGCTGCACCGCCATGGTCTGCATGCCGTAGCAGATGCCCAGCACCGGCAGACCGCAATCCCACACCGCCTGCGGCGCGCGCAGTTGGTGGTCCTCATACGTGCTGGCGTGGCTGCCCGACAGGATGATGCCCTTGCCGCCGTTGCGCACGAAGTCGCCGATGAAGGCGTCGCTGACATCGTTGGGATGGATCTCGCAAAACACCTGCGCTTCGCGCACGCGGCGGGCGATCAGCTGGGTGACCTGGGAGCCGAAGTCGAGGATCAGGATCTTGTCGTGCATCGAAGCGCTCATGGCGAAGTAGGGTCAAAAGGACGGGCCGGCCGGCCGCACTCAGGCGGCTGCGGCGGTCACCGCAGCGCTGCGTCGGAAGTGACGGAACGCCAGCACCGTGCTGGCGGCCTGCAGCGCCGCGCAGAAGAAGAACGGCAGGCCCAGCAGCCAAGGGGCACTGCCCGCCTGGGCGCCCACTGCCAGAAGCGCTGCGCCCACCACCGGAGCGACCACCGCCATCAGGCTTTGCAGCGAGGCCACCGAGCCCATCGTCTGGCCCTGGCTGCGGGCATCGGCGGCGCTGGAGATCATGCTCTGCACGGTGCTGTTGACGGCATAGCCCAGCACGTTGAGGACGATGACGACGTACATCATCCAGCCCTCGGTCACCAGGCCCCAGGCCAGGTAGGACAGCGTGGACGAGACCAGGCCCATCGCCGCCAGCCGCTCGGGCGGGTAGCGCTTGAGCAGGTGGCGCAGCAGGCCGCCCTGCACCAGCACCGTCATCACGCCCACCGCAAACAGCGACCAGCCGCTCTCGGCCGGCCCCCAGCCGAATTTGAAGGTGCCGTACAGCACCCAGCAGGTGTGCAGCACCATCTGCGCCAGCCCGGCCAGGCCGACCACCGCCACCAGCGTGCCGACGCCTTCGATCCGGGTCAGCCCGCGCAGCGCCGCCACCGGATTGGCGTGCCGCCACGAAAAGGCCTTGCGACGATCGGCCGGCAGCGATTCGGGCAGCACGAACCAGCCGTACAGGCAGTTCAGCAGCGCGAAGCCGCCGGCGACGAAGAACGGCAGGTGCACGTCGATGCTGCCCAGCAGACCGCCCAGCACCGGGCCCAGCGTGAAGCCGAGGCCGAACGCGGCGCCCAGCAGGCCGAAGCGGCGGGCGCGGTCCTCGGGCGGGGTGATGTCGGCCACGTAGGCGTTGGCGACCGCTGCATTGGCCTGCATCGCGCCCGAGAACAACCGCACCACGATCAGCATCCACAGCGCGGTGGCGGCGCCGGTGACGAAGAAGCTCAGTGCCAGGCCCGAGAAGCCGAGCAGCAGCACCGGCCGACGGCCATAGCGATCGGACAGGCTGCCCAGGATCGGCGCACCGAAGAAACTGGCCACGCCGAAGGCGAACGAGATCGCGCCGTACCAGAACGCCTGCTCGGTCGGTGAGGCGGTGAAGCCGCCCACCAGGTGCGGCAGCACCGGGATGATCAGGCCGACCGAGATCACGTCGATCAGCACCGCGATCAGGATGAACGACATCGCGGCGGTGCGCGGGCCGTCTTTTCGATCGGGCGCGCCCGGCGCGGTGGCAAGGTCAGCCACCGTCACTCCATCCGATAGTTCGGCGCCTCTTTGGTGATCTGCACGTCGAGCACATGGCTCTCGCGGATGCCGGCCGAGGTGATCTCGACGAACTCGGCACGGTCACGCATTTCCTCGACGGTGGCGCAGCCGCAGTAGCCCATCGACGCCCGCAGGCCGCCGGCCATCTGGTAGACGATCGAGACCATGCTGCCCTTGTACGGCACCTGGCCCTCGATGCCCTCGGGCACCAGCTTGTCGGCGTTGGGGTTGGCGTTCTCGTCGTTCTCCTGAAAGTAGCGATCCGCCGAACCGGCCTTCATCGCGCCGATCGAGCCCATGCCGCGGTAACCCTTGTAGCTGCGGCCCTGGAACAGGAACACTTCGCCGGGCGACTCTTCGGTGCCGGCGAACATGCCGCCCATCATCACCGTGCCGGCGCCAGCGGCGATCGCCTTCGAGATGTCGCCCGAATAACGGATGCCGCCGTCGGCGATCAGCGGCACGCCCGAGCCGCGCAGCGCGGTGGCCACGTTGTCGATGGCGGTGATCTGCGGCACGCCGACGCCGGCGACGATGCGGGTGGTGCAGATGCTGCCCGGGCCGATGCCGACCTTGACGCCGTCGGCGCCGGCCTCGGCCAGCGCCAGCGCCGCCGCGCCGGTGGCGATGTTGCCGCCGATCACGTCGATTTGCGGGTAATGGCGCTTGACCCAGCGCACCCGCTCGATCACGCCGGCCGAGTGGCCGTGCGCGGTGTCGACCACCAGCACGTCGGCGCCGGCGCGCACCAGCAGTTCGACCCGCTCCTCGGTGCCCTCGCCCACGCCCACCGCGGTGCCCACGCGCAGCTTGCCGTGCTTGTCGCGCGCGGCATTGGGAAAGTTGGTCTGCTTGGTGATGTCCTTCACCGTCATCAGGCCACGCAGTTCGAAGGCGTCGTTGACGACCAGCACCCGTTCAAGCTTGAACTGGTGCATCAGCGCCTTGCCGTCGTCGATGGTGGCGCCCTCGCCCACCGTCACCAGGCGGTCGCGCGGCGTCATGATCTCGCGCACCGGCGCGTCCATGCGGGTCTCGAAGCGCAGATCGCGGCCGGTGATGATGCCGACCACGCGGCCGCCCTCGACCACCGGAAAGCCCGAGATGCCATGCTGGCGCGACAAGGCGATCACCGCATGCACCGGCAGGTCGGGCGCGACGGTGATCGGGTCGCGCAGCACACCCGACTCGTAGCGCTTCACGCGGGCGACCTCGGCCGCCTGCTGCTTCGGGCTGAAGTTCTTGTGCACGATGCCGATGCCGCCTTCCTGTGCGATGGCGATCGCCAGGCGGGCCTCGGTCACGGTGTCCATCGCGGCCGACACCAGCGGCAGGTTCAGGTGGATGTTGCGCGACAGCTGGGTCGCCAGGCTGGTGTCGCGGGGCAACACCTGGGAGAAGGCCGGCACCAGCAACACGTCGTCGAAGGTGAGCGCTTTGCCTAAGAGGCGCATGGGAAAGCTCCAGTCGCAAAGCCAGATTATAAGGAGGGGCCCGCCTGCCGCCTGCGGCCTGTCACCTGCCGCCTGTCACCTGCCGCTGGTCACCTGCTGCCGGTCACCCGCCGCCGGCCACGCCTGGCCAGAGGTGGAAGGCCCCCGCCGCAGGGGGCCCGGTGTCGCGCTGGCTACACTGCAAGGCAGCATCGCTACGGAGCCGGGCTTGCGCAATGCACCATTGAACCTCCATGTCGCCCCGGCCAGCCTGGGATTGGCCCTGACCCTGCTGCTGGCCAGCGTCGCCAGCCCGGCCTGGGCCCAGTACAGGTGGAAGGACAGCCGCGGCCAGGTGCACGCCAGCGACCTGCCACCGCCGCGCGAGATTGCGGAGAAAGACGTGCTGCAACGCCCGGCCGCCGGCCGCAACACCGCCGTGGCGCCAGCACCGGCGGCGGCCGCGTCACCGGCCAGCGTTGCCGCGCCGTTCAGGCCGGCGGTCGACCCCGAACTGGAAGCGCGCCGCAAGCGCGCCGAGCAGGACGCCGCCGCCAAGGCCCGAGCCGACGCCGACAAGCTGTCGGCCCAGCGCGCCGACAACTGCCGGCGCGCGCGCCAGCAGCTGGACACCCTGGACAACGGCCAGCGCCTGGTGCAGTTCAACGCCCAGGGCGAGCGGGTGGTGATGGACGACACCGCACGCGCCGCGACAGCCGCCCAGGCGCGCCAGGTGTTGGCCAGCGACTGCCGCTGAGGCCAGCCGCCGCCGTGCGGTGGCGCCTGGCCGCGGTGTCAACGGCTGCTGCGCACCTTCTTGAGACCATCGCGCCGATAGCGATGGCGCCGCGCCTCTTTCGGGTCGACCTGCAGCGGCCGCAGCAGTTCCAGCCGGTCATGTTCGCGCAGCACCGTCGCCGCGCTGCAGGGCCGACCGGCCAGGCCCAGCACCAGGGTCGCGAGCAGCGCGCCATCCAGCCGTTCGACCAGCCCGCTGGCGCGCAGGGCCTCGCGGGCGGTGGCGCCGGCCGGCAGCCGCAACACCACCTGCTCGATCCGGTGCGGCGCGGCCGCGTAGACCACCTCGACCACCATCGTCGCGGTGGCCGGCGCCGGCTCAGCGCACACCGTAGACCTGCTCGGCACGCTGCACGAAAGAATCGACGAAGGTGTTGGCCACCCGGTCGAACACCGGGCTGAGCACGACTTCCAGCGCGCGGCTGGAAAACGCGTAGCGCAGGTCGAACTCGATGCGGCAGGCATTGGCGGTGGCCGCCCCGCTGGCGCCGGCAATCGGCAGAAAGCGCCAGGTGCCGTCCAGCACCGAAAACGGGCCGTCGACCAGGGCCATGGTCACCACGCTGTCCGTCTGGTGGCTGTTGCGGGTGGTGAATGCGTGGCGCAAACCGGCGTAGTGCAGGTGCAGTCGGGCGGTCATGCCATCGGCATGTTGCTCGACCACGTCGGCACGCTCGCACCACGGCAGAAAACCGGGGTACAGCTCGACCGCGGTCACCAGCGCGTACATCTCGCGGGCCGAGTACCACAGCAGGACGGACTTCTTCACATGCTTCATACAATGCAACGAATTCTAGGGGTCGCCAAGCGCCCGTTGCCAAAACGGCAGACCGGCGGTCCCACCTCCCCAGGCCCATGTCCACCCTCACCACCACGCGCAAGGAAGCGGCCAAGGCGGCAAAGCCTTCAGGCCCGATCGCCGAAAACCGCCGTGCCCGTTACGACTACCACGTCGAAGAGCGTCACGAAGCCGGCATGGTGCTCACCGGCTGGGAGATCAAGGCCATCCGCGCCGGCCAGGTGCAGCTGACCGACGGTTATGTGGTGATCAAGGACGGCGAGCTCTTCCTGATCGGCTGCCGCATCAACGCGCTGCGATCGGCCTCGACCCATGTCAGCCCGGAGCCCGACCGCACCAAGAAGCTGCTGATGCACAAGGCCGAGATCCGCCGCCTGGTGGGCAAGGTCGAACAGCGCGGCTTCACGCTGGTGCCGCTGAACCTGCACTACAAGGCCGGCCTGGTGAAGGTCGACCTCGCGCTGGCCAAGGGCAAGGCCGAACACGACAAGCGCAACACCGAGAAAGACCGCGAGTGGGAGAGAGAGAAGGGCCGCTTGATGCGGCACAACATCTCGTCGAAGTCCTGAGGCTGGCGGTTGCGATCAATCCCAGTGGGGCTTGCGCTTGTCGATGAAGGCCTGCACGCCTTCGAGCGCGCTGTCGTCCATCATGTTGCATGCCATGGTCTGCGCGGCGTCGGCGTAGGCGGCCGCCATGCCCTGCTCGATCTGACGGTAGAACAGCGCCTTGCCCATCGCCAGCGCCACCCGCGGCTTGGCGACGATGCTGGCCACCAGCGCCTCGACTTCGGCGTCCACATCGGCCGGCGCCACCACCCGGTTGACCAGGCCGCGCGCCTTGGCTTCGTCGGCGCTGATGAAAGCGCCGGTGACCAACATCTCGAAGGCCTGCTTGCGGCCCAGGTTGCGTGACAAGGCCACGCTGGGTGTGGCGCAGAACAGCCCCAGGTTGACGCCGCTGACGGCAAAGCGCGCGTCCGACGCGGCCACCGCCAGGTCGCACATCGCCACCAGCTGGCAGCCCGCCGCGGTGGCGATGCCCTGCACCTGGGCGACCACCGGCACCGGCAGGCGCTGCAGGCTCATCATCATGCGGCCGCATTGTGCAAACAGCGATTCGTAGTAGGCGGCCGATGGCACGGCCCGCATCTGCTTCAGGTCGTGGCCGGCACAGAAGGCCTTGCCTGTGGCCTTGATCACCAGCAGCCGCGCCGCGGGGTCCAGGGCCACCGCATCCAGCTCGGCCTGCAGTGCATCGAGCATGGCCTCGGACAGCGCGTTGAAGGCCTGTGGCCGGTTCAGCGTGAGGCTGATGACGCCGCGCGCGTCCCGGTGGCGCAGCAGCAGCGGGTCGTCGGTGGTCAGCATGGGGTCGCTCCTCTCAGGTCGGTCGGCCAGTTGGCCGGTTGGCCGGTTTCACAGGGTCGGCTTCAATCGATGGCTGACGAGGACTTCGCCCGCTCGCGCAGCTGGAACTTCTGGATCTTGCCGGTGGAGGTCTTGGGGATCTCCTCGAAGCGGATCTCGCGCGGCACCTTGTAGCCCGCCAGCAGGCCCTTGCAGTGGGCCACCAACTCGGCCGCTGTCACGCTGGCGCCGGGCTTCAGCTCGACGAAGGCGACCGGTGTCTCGCCCCATTTCGGGTCGGGCCGGGCGACCACCGCGCAGGCGGTGACGGCCGGGTGGCGGTACAGCGCGTCTTCGACCTCGATCGATGAGATGTTCTCGCCGCCGGAGATGATCACGTCCTTGCTGCGGTCCTTGATCTTGACGTAGCGGTCGGGCTCCAGCACGGCCAGGTCGCCGGTGTGGAACCAGCCGCCGTCGAAGGCCTGGTCGGTGGCCGACGGATTCTTCAGGTAGCCCTTCATCACGATGTTGCCTCGGAACATGATCTCGCCCATGGTCTGGCCGTCGGGCGGCACCTCGGCCAGGGTCTCGGGGTGGCGCACCGTCATGCCTTCCTGCAACACATAACGCACGCCCTGGCGGCCGTTCAGGCGGGTCTGCTCGGACAGGCTCTCTTGCGCCCAGCTGCTGCGCTTGACGGCCACCGCGGCCGGGCCGTAGACCTCGGTCAGGCCGTAGACATGGGTGATGTCGAAGCCGATCCGGGCCATGCCGTCGATCATCGCGGCCGGCGGCGCCGCGCCGGCCACCATGCCGCGCACGGCCTGGCCGATGCCCGCACGCTGCGACTCGGGCGCGTTGTAGATCAGGCTGTGCACGATGGGCGCGGCACAGTAGTGGTCCACGCCATGGTCGCGCATCGCGCCCAGGATGGCGCCGGCGTCCACCTTGCGCAGGCAGACATGGGTGCCGCCGAGCATCGCCACCGTCCACGGAAAACACCAGCCGTTGCAGTGGAACATCGGCAGGGTCCACAGGTAGGTGGGGAAGTGCGGCATCGTCCAGGTGGCTGCGTTGCACACTGCGTTGAGGTAGGCGCCGCGGTGGTGGGTGACCACGCCCTTCGGGTCGCCGGTGGTGCCTGAGGTGTAGCTGATCGCGATCGCGTCCCACTCGTCGCGCGGGCCGTCCAGCGTGGCCAGTGGCGCGTGAGCGGCCAGCAGGGCCTCGTACTCGTGCGTGCCGACCCGCTCGCCCGGGCCGCTGTACTCGGTGTCGGCCACGTCAATCACCACCATCTCGCGTCCATGCTCGCCGCGCAGCAGTGCCAGCGCCGGGCCCATCACCGCGGCAAACTCGCGGTCGGTGATCAGCACGGTGGCCTCGCAGTGGTTCATTTGCCAGGCCAGCAGCGGCGCGTCGAGCCGGGTGTTCAGGGTGTTGAGCACCGCGTTCAGCGCGGGCACGGCGTAATGCGCTTCCACCATCTCCGGCGTGTTGGGCAGCATCACGCTGACCGTGCTGCCGCGGCCCACGCCCAACGCGCGCAGCGCCGCGGCCAACCGCGCCGAGCGCTCGCGCACCTGCGCCCAGGAGTAGCGGCGTGCACCGTGCACCACGGCGGGCAGGTCGGCAAACACCTCGGCGCTGCGCTCGACAAAACTGACCGGTGACAGCGCCACGAAATTGGCCGGCTGGCGGTCCAGGTGTTGCTCGTAAAGATTCGTCAAGAGGACTCCTTATGTCCAGCCCGGCCGCTGCTGAAAAGCATGGGCTGGCGGCGCGCGATTCGAGGGGACCATCGTCGCATACGATGCGCTCCCTTTCAGATGCGACAGGGCCGTAGGCAGCTGTCGCCCGGGTGTCAGGGCAAGCACCCGTTGTTGCCTGCGCACCCCGAACTTATAAACCCGGACGGTTGCAGGGATTGACCTGCCGACTCCCTTTTTCAGCAGTTCCAGGAGCAGGACAGAATCACGATGGGTGACACAGCAAGCCCCCTGCTCAGCGTGCGTGGTGTGACGGTCCGCTTCGGCGGCATCGTGGCCCTCGACGGCGTGAGTTTCGACGTGGCGCGCGGCCAAGTTTGCGGGCTCATCGGCCCCAACGGCGCCGGCAAGACCACGCTTTTCAACTGCCTCTCGCGGCTTTACAACTACCAGGCGGGCGACATCCAGTTCGAGGGCAAGTCGATCACCGCGACGCCCACACACGAGATCGCCCAACTCGGCATGGGCCGCACCTTCCAGAACCTGGCGATGTTCCGCAGCCTGCCGGTGCGCGACAACATCATGATCGGTGCGCATTCGCGCTCGTCGGCCGGCTTCCTGGCCAGCGCGCTGCGCCTGCCCAGCGTCAGCGCCGAAGAGCGCCGCCTGCGCCAGCGCGCCGACGAGATCATGACCTACCTCGAACTCACGCCTTTTGCCGACCGGCCTGCGGGCGACCTGCCGTTCGGCACGCAAAAGCGTGTCGAGATGGGCCGCGCCCTGGCCGCCGATCCGAAGCTGCTGCTGCTGGACGAACCGGCCGCCGGCCTCAACCACGAAGAGCTGGGCGAGCTCGGCCGGCTGATCGTCGACGTCAAGGACCGCATGGGCATCACCGTGCTGCTGGTGGAGCACCACATGAGCCTGGTGATGAGCGTGTCCGACCACATCGTGGCGCTGAACTTCGGCAAGAAGATCGCCGAGGGCACGCCCGCCCACATCCAGCAACACCCGGACGTGATCGCCGCCTACCTGGGCGCCCCCGCCGCGGAGGCCAGCCATGGCTAAGTTGCTCGAAGCCAAGAAACTCTGCGCGTTTTACGGCGCCACGCAGGTGCTGTTCGACATCGATTTCGCGATCGAGGCCGGCCAGATCACCACCATCCTCGGCGCCAACGGTGCCGGCAAGACCACCACGCTGCGCGCCTTGTGCCAAGTGGTGCGCACCACCGGCAGCCTGGCCTTCAACGCCGGCGCCGGCGAGGTGCAACTGGTCGGCAAGGCCACCGAGACCGTGGTGCGCCTGGGCGTGGGCCACGTGCCCGACGGCCGCGGCACCTTCACCGCACTGTCGGTCGAAGAAAACCTCAAGCTCGGCGCCTACGTCCGCAAAGACCGTGCCGAAGTGGCCGTCGACATCGAGAAAACATACGACCGCTTCCCGCGGCTGGCCGAACGCCGCCACCAGCAGGCCGGCACGCTGTCGGGCGGCGAGCAACAGATGCTGGCCATCAGCCGCGCGCTGATGCTCCGGCCCAAGCTGCTGCTGCTCGATGAACCTTCCTTCGGCCTGGCGCCGCTGATCGTCGCCGAGATCTTCCGCATCATGCGCAAGATCAACCGGGAAGACGGCGTGAGCATGCTGCTGGTCGAGCAGAACGCCAACCTGGCGCTCGACCTGGCGCACCACGCCTACCTGCTGGAAACCGGCACGGTGGCGCTGTCCGGCCCCAGCGAAACGATCAAGAACGACGAGTCGGTGCGTCGCGCCTACCTCGGCTACTGAGAACCCCGCATGGAAGCCCTGCTCCACCAAATATTTTCCGGCCTCGCCAACGGCATCATCTACGGGTCGGTCGCGCTGGCCCTGGTGATGATCTACCAGGCCACCCACCACATCAATTTCGCCCAGGGCGAGATGGCCACCTTCTCCACCTTCATCGCCTGGGCGCTGATCGAGGCCGGCTGGCCTTACTGGGGCGCCTTCTTCTTCACCGTGGCGCTGTCGTTCGCGGGCGGCTTGCTGGTGCAACGCATCATCTTGAAGCCGATCGAGAAGGCCCCGGTGCTGACGAACGTGATCGTCTTCATCGGCCTGCTGCTGATCTTCAACGCGCTGTCGGGCATGTTGTTCGACCACACGATCAAGTCCTTCGCCAGTCCGTTCCCGAAGGATTCGGCGCTGGCCAGCAAGTACTTCTCGGCCCATCAACTCGGCTCGGCCGGTGTGCTGCTGGTGGTGCTGTTGGCGCTGTTCGCCTTCTTCAAGTACACCTCGGTCGGTCTGGCGATGCGCGCTGCAGCGCAAAACCCCGATTCGGCCAAGCTGGTGGGCATCCGGGTGTCGTGGATGCTGGGCCTGGGCTGGGGCCTGGCCGCGGCGATCGGTGCGGTGGCCGGCATGATGGTCGCGCCCATCGTCTTCCTCGACCCCAACATGCTGGCCGGCATCCTGCTGTACGGTTTTGCCGGCGCCCTGCTCGGCGGCATCGACAACCCGATCGGCGCGGTCTTCGGCGGCCTGGTCGTCGGTGTGCTGGAAAACCTGCTCGGCGCCTATGTCATCGGCACCGAATTGAAGCTCACGGTCGCCCTGGTGCTGATCGTCGGCACGCTCACGCTGCGGCCTGACGGCCTGTTCGGCAAGAAGGTGGTCACCCGCGTATGAAAGCTCTCGATCGCAAATGGGTTTGGTTCTGGAGCGCGGTGCTGCTGGCGGTGCTGCTGGTGCTGCCGTTCCTGGTGAAGAACTACCGCGTGTTCCAGTTCAACCTGGTGCTGGTGTATGCCATCGCCATCCTGGGCCTGAACCTGCTGACCGGCTTCAACGGTCAGATCTCGCTGGGCCATGGCGCGTTCTATGCCTTTGGCGCCTACACCGCCGCCATCATGATGGACAAGATGGGCGTGCCCTACTGGGCCACGCTGCCGGCAGCCTTCGTGGTCTGCTTCCTGTTCGGTTTTCTGGTGGGGTTTCCAGCCTTGCGTCTGGCAGGCCACTACTTGGCGCTGGCCACCTTCGCGCTGGCGCTGGCGGTACCGCAGTTGTTGAAATACAAGCACATCGAAGGCTGGACGGGCGGCGTGCAAGGCATCGTGCTGACCAAGCCCGAGCCGCCGTTCACCTTCCGCTTCCTCGACCAGCCGCTCAGCGCCGACCGCTGGCTGTACTTCTTCAGCCTGGCGGTTGCCGCGGTAATGTTCCTGATCGCCTGGAACCTGGTGCGCGGGCGGGTCGGCCGGGCGTTGATCGCCGTGCGCGACCACCCCATCGCGGCGACGGCCATGGGCATCAACCTGCCGGTGTTCAAGTCGATGACCTTCGGCGTGTCGGCCGGCATCACCGGGCTCGCCGGGGCGCTGGGGGCGATCGTGGTGGCCTTCGTGTCGCCCGACAGCTTCACCGTCAACCTGTCGATCTTCCTGCTGGTGGGCGTGGTGGTGGGCGGCCTGGCGTCGATCCCCGGCGCGATCTTTGGCGGCATCTTCATCCAGTTCGTGCCCAACATCGCCGACGAGATCTCGAAGTCGGCGCCGGCGGCGATCTACGGCATCCTGCTGATCGGCCTGATGTACCTGCTGCCCACCGGGGTGATGGGAGGCTTGAACCGGCTCTGGGGGCGCCTGCGCACCAAGACTACGGGTTGATCCCGACAAACCATTTCTGTTTTGCCACGTCCAACGTTCTGCTTTTCACACCGGAGACTCTGCACCATGCGATTGAATCCCTACACCCTGGCCGCGGTCAGCCTGGCGGCGCTGATGGTCGGCTCGCCTGCGCTGGCGCAAAAGAAATACGACACCGGCGCGACCGACAAGGAAATCAAGATCGGTGGCATCAGCCCCTACTCGGGCCCGGCCTCGGCGTATGGCGCCATCGGCAAGGCCATCAGCGCCTATTTCGACAAGATCAATGCCGAAGGCGGCATCAACGGCCGCAAGGTCACGTTCATCAGCCTGGACGACGGCTACAACCCCGCCAAGACGGTCGAGCAGGCCCGCAAGCTGGTCGAAGAAGAAGAAGTGCTGTTCGTCTTCAACACGCTGGGCACGCCGCCCAACAGCGCGATCCACAAGTACATGAACACCAAGAAGACGCCGCAGCTGTTCGTGGCCACCGGGGCCACCAAGTGGGGTGATCCGAAGAACTTCCCCTGGACGATGGGCTGGCAGCCCAACTACCAGAGCGAATCGAAGGTGTTCGCCGCGCACATCCTCGACACCAAGCCCAGCGCCAAGATCGCCATCCTGTACCAGAACGACGACTACGGCAAAGACTACCTGAAGGGCTTCGAAGACGGTCTGGGCGACAAGGCCAAGACGATGATCGTCTCGAAGATCAGCTACGAGGTGACCGACCCCACCATCGACAGCCAGATGGTGTCGCTGAAGGCCACTGGCGCCGACACCTTCTTCAACATCACCACGCCCAAGTTCGCGGCGCAGGCGATCAAGAAGGCGGCCGAGATCGGCTGGAAGCCCACCCACTACCTCAACAGCGTGTCGGCCTCGGTCGGCTCGGTGATGATCCCGGCGGGTGCAGAAAACGGCGTCGGCATCTTCACCGCCAGCTACCTGAAGGACCCGACCGACCCGCAATTCCAGAAGGGCAAGGAGTGGGACGACTGGCTGGCCTGGATGACCAAGTACCAGCCCAAGGGTGATGTCAAGGACGTGAACAACGTGTTCGGCTACACCGTGGCGCAAGGCGTGGTGCAGGTGCTCAAGCAGGCGGGCGACAACCTGACCCGTGACAACATCATGAAGCAGGCCGCCAGTCTGGACATGACCCTGCCGATGTTGCTGCCGGGCATCAACGTGAAGACCGGGCCGGATGACTTTTATCCGATCGAGCGCGAGCAGCTGGCCAAGTTCGACGGCAAGACCTGGCAGCTGTTCGGCAAGGTCTACGGCAGGTAGCCAGACCCAGTCGCCAAGGCGGCTTGCGACGCAAGACACAGGGCCCATCATCTGGGCCCTTTTCACGTCTGCCAAAAGTCATGACCGCACCCCTGCAAGGCATCCACATCGTCGACCTGTCGACCGTTTTCTCAGGCCCGATGGCAGCCGCGCTGCTGTCCGACCAGGGTGCCGCCGTGATCAAGGTCGAATCGCTGGACGGCGACACCACGCGCCAGATCGGCCCCGCCAAGGGTGACCTGTCGTCGTCCTTCATCGCGGCCAACCGCGGCAAGCGCAACCTGGCGATCGACCTGAAGGCGCCGGCCGCCCAAGAAGTGCTGCAGGCCTTGCTGGCCCGTGCCGATGTGCTGATCGAGAACTTCCGCCCTGGCGTGATGGCCCGGCTGGGCCTGGCCGATGCCGACCTGGCCGCACGCTTTCCGCGCCTGATCCGGCTGTCGATCAACGGCTTCGGCGTCGACGGCCCTCGCGCCGGCGACAAGGCCTACGACGCGGTGATCCAGGCGCTGGGCGGCGTGGCCGCATCGCAGCGCGACCGGGCCACCGGCGCGCCGGTGATCCTGGCCTCGACCATCAGCGACAAGGTCACCGCGCTGACCGCCGCGCAGGCCGTCACCGCAGCGCTTTTCGCCCGCGAGCGTGACGGCCTGGGCCGGCGGGTCGACGTGGCCATGCTCGACGCCACGCTGGCCTTCCAGTGGCCCGACGCGATGTACAACCATGTCTGGGTCGATGAACCGCCGCCGCTGCTGCCGGCGTTCGGAGCCACTCAGCGGCCGTGGCAAACCCTTGACGGTTACGTGGCCACCATGGTGCCGCAGCACGCCGAATTCGTCGGCATGTGCACCGCGCTGGGCCGCCCGGACATCGCGCAAGACCCGCGTTTCGCCACCCTGCCGGCGCGCTACCGCCATGGCCCGGCACTGCGGGCCTTGCTCGAGCCGCTGATGGCCCAGTTCGACAGCGCCACGCTGGAGGCCCGCTTTCGCGCCCATGGCGCCGCGCTGGGCCGGGTGAATGAACACGACCAGGTGCTGACCGACCCGCAGGTGCTGCACAACCAGGCGGTGGTGACGCTGGACAACGGCAGCGCCGGGCGGGTGCGGGTGGCGCGCAGCGCGGCGCGCTTCGACGGCCAGGCCCAGTCGCCCCGGCGTGGCGGCGCCCGCCTGGGCGAGCACAGCGTCGAGGTGCTGCGCGAACTGGGCTTCGACGCCGACCAGATCGACCAGCTGCTGGCCAGCGGCGTGGTGCGCGAGCCGCGCTGACCACGAACCGCGGCGGCGCGGTGGCATCGACCCGCGGCGGCGCATTGACGTCGATCCGCGGCGATACGCTGACATGGCCCTGCGATGGTTGGCATGGGACCGCAGCGCGGCGCTCAGCGCTGCTCGCGCTACTGCCCCATCACCACACCCTCGCGCCGCGGGTCGGCACCGCCGAACCAGCCCCCGGCCGTGGTTCGGCCGATGGCCTGCAGGCCGCTGGTCAGGTCGGTCTCGACGACGACATGGCCGCGTGCCTTCAGCGCCGCCACCACAGCCGGGTCGAAACGCCCTGCTTCCAGCAGCGTGGGGCCGTTGAAGCTGCCGAAATTGGGCAAGTCGATCGCTTGCTGCGCATTCAAACCCCAATCCAGCGAGCCGATCAGCGTCTTGGCCACGAAGTGGATGATCGCCGGCCCGCCCGGCGAGCCCAGGGTCATCAGCAGGCGGCCGTCGCGACGGTCGAACACCAGGGTGGGGCTCATGCTCGATCGTGGCCGCTTGCCCGGCTGCAGCCGGTTGGCCACCGGGCGGCCCTGGCCATCGGTCGGCAGCCATGAGAAGTCGGTGAGCTGGTTGTTCAGCAGGAAGCCACCCGCCAGTCCGGTGCCGCCGTCGCTCATCAGGTGGGCGCCGAACACGGCCTCGATGGTGCTGGTCATCGCCAGCGCGCGGCCCTCGCCGTCGACGATGCTGATGTGGCTGGTGCCGTGCTCCGGCTGGTCGGCCTGCGGCGCCCAGGCGCTGCGGGTGGCGCCGGGCCGGCCGGGCTCGGCGCGGCCCATGCTGCGCGCGCCCACCAGCGCGGCGCGGCGCTGCAGGTAGGCGTCTTCCAGCAGGCTGCCCCAGCCCCCCACGGGCGGCGGCACGAAGTCGGGGTCGGCCACGTGCTGGGCGCGGTCGGCATAGGCCAGGCGG
>JBBQVF010000102.1:0-16191 GCA_038211805.1 Burkholderiales bacterium
GAGCCGGCAACGACAGATGGCACCGAAAATCGCCCTGGCCCTTCGGGTTGAAGCTGGAAATGGGCTGATCCGTCGTTGCCAATGCGCGCCATGCCGCCCGGCATGGCTGTGCTTGGCGTCTAGGCTGAGCCCATTTCCAGCTTCAACCCGAAGGGCCAGGGCGATTTTCGGTGCCATCTGTCGTTGCCGGCTCGTTTTGGGGGCCCATCCCACGCCGCGCCGGCGCCAAAGCTGGCACCGAAACTCGCCCTGGCGCAGGCCCGTCCCCAAGCCCGACAGCCTCCTAGGGAGAACGGCTTTCAAAACAGTCCCGCGGGGTGTAAGGTTCCCCCTACCAAGCCCCTTCACCGGCCACGGAGCACCTCATGAACCACGACCCCTCGACCCCGCTGACCACCGCCCCTGTCGACACGCCGGGGCTGACACCCGCTTCGGAATTTGCAGCTGTGCCCTCGCAGGGCCTGATGCAGCAGCGCCGGGCCCTGCAAGACGAGGTCGAGGCGCTGCGCCGGGTCGGCGCGCTGCCCTCGGCAGCGGCGGCCGGTCAGCCCGGGTCGCAAGTGTCATGGAACAACTGGTCCAACGGTTGAACGTGGCCGCAGAAGTCGGCCCGGCCATGGCACCCGGCGCACCCTGCTGATCCACCTCGGGGCATGCCAACGGCCACCACAACGGTCATCCAAGCGGTCACCATGAAGGTGACCAAAACGGTCGCCACGGTGAACCCGACCGAACTCCGCGCCGGCGAACAGCCGGCCGCTGTCGCTGGTTCCAGGCCCTCCGTTTTCAGGGCCAGCGACTTCCAGCCGCCATTGCGCACCCGCCTGCTGGTGCTGCAGCCCACGCCGTTCTGCAACATCCGCTGCGACTACTGCTACCTGCCCGACCGCGACGACCGCTCGCGCATGTCCCTGGCGGTGGTGCGGCAGGCCGTGCAGCGGCTGGTCGACGACGGCCTGCTGGGCGACCGGCTCACGGTGGTCTGGCACGCCGGTGAACCGCTGGCGATGCCACGGGCCTTCTACG
Source organism: Burkholderiales bacterium (assembly GCA_038211805.1). Taxonomy (GTDB): domain Bacteria; phylum Pseudomonadota; class Gammaproteobacteria; order Burkholderiales; family Burkholderiaceae_C; genus Pseudaquabacterium. Next base: position 1,027 of record JBBQVF010000102.1, read on the forward strand.
AGCAGGCCTTCGAGGCGGTGGGCCAGATCACCGGCCCGGGCTGCGCGGTCGTCCAGGCAATCCAGACCAACGCAACGCTGATCGACGATGCCTGGTGTGCGCTGTTTCAGCGCCACGCGGTGCAGGTGGGCGTCAGCATCGACGGCCCGGCCTTCCTGCACGACAGGCACCGTGTCACGCGGCGCGGCGGCGGCAGCCATGCGGCCACGATGCGCGGCATCGCCCGCCTGCGGGCCCATGGCATCCCGTTCCACGCCATCGCGGTGGTCACCGCCGACGCACTGGGCCATGCCGACGCGCTGGCCGATTTCTTCGAGGCGCTGGGCGTGACCGAACTGGGCTGCAACTTCGACGAAGCCGAAGGCGCGCACGCCAGGTCCAGCGTGCAGGGGCAGGAAGCGGCGCACCGGGCCTTCCTGACGCGGCTGTTCGAGCGGGCCACGGCCAGCCAGGGCCGCTTGAAATTGCGCGAGCAGACCCAAACCTGGCGCCGGCTCGACCCGTCGCTGCCGCGCGGGCGCTGGCAGGGGGCCGAGTCACCCGACAACGCCCAGGTGCTGCCGTTCGCCATCGTCAACGTCGGCTGGCAGGGCGATTTCGGCAGCTTCTCACCTGAACTGCTCGGCCTGCCCTCGGCCGACTTCGGCGGCTTCACGCTGGGCAACGTGTTGCAGGGCGGCTACCTGGCCAGCGCCCGCAGCGAGCGCTTCGAACGCCTGTGGTCGGCCATCCGCAGCGGCACCGAGGCCTGCCGCCAGACCTGCCGCTACTTCGACTGTTGCGGCGGCGGCGCGCCGGTGAACAAGCTGTTCGAGCATGGCAGCTTCGCCAGCGCCGAAACCCTGTACTGCCGCAGCATGGTGCAACGCCCGATCGAGGTGGTGCTGGCGCAGGCGCAGGCGCTGGCCGAGGAGCAGGCGCAGGCCAAGGCCGAGGCGCCGGCCCAGGCCCAGTCCCAGTCCCAGGCCCTCGCCGACAACCCGCATTGAAGCCGATGCCCGACAACGAGATTCGCAAGGTCTTCATCAGCAGCACCACCCGCGACCTGGGCCAGTACCGCGAGGTGGCGCAGGCGGTGATCCAGGACGTCAGCACCATCTTCACCGGCCGTTTCGTGCTGGCCCCGGTGTCGATGGACACCCAGTCGCAGACCGGCGACCCGACGACGCCGCTGGAGGTCAGCCGCGCCTGGGTGCGCGACAACTGCGACTGGGTGGTGCTGATCGTGGCCTGGAACTACGGCCATGTGCCGCCCGGCGCCGCCTGCAGCGTGACCGAGTCCGAGTACCTGCAGGCGATCGCGTCGGACAAGCGCTGTTTCGTCTTCCTGCCCGGTGAACTGCCCGACCCGCCCGAATACCGCTACCGCGCGCTCGACCGCCTGCTCGAGCGCGAGAACCTGGCCGACTGGCGCGGCCAGAGCAGCGAGCTGGCGCAGATCGAAGGCCTGAACAAGTTCAAGCAGCAGTTGCGCGAGAAGCGCTTCGACCTGTTCCGCGACATCGAGGACTTTCGCGCCAAGCTGACCCGCGCGCTGACCCAGCGCATCATCAACGAGCGCTTCAAGACCCTGGGCCCGGAAATCGTCGACCTGGGGCTGCAGCCGCCGCTGCAGGCCTGTTTCCGCGAAGTCAAGCTGCTGGCGCGGCTCAAGCGCATGCACGACCTGCTGCACCGCATCCGCCAGTTCGGCATCCGCTCCTGGCGCGAGGAGCTGGCCGCCAGCTGGCCCGATGACGGCGAGCCGCCGATCCAGGCCCAGAACAAGTACCTGGATGGCACGCTGGACATCGCCGACCTGCGGGGCACCCTGACCGGCCTCGCCGAAGACCTGCCCGAACCGGTGCGCACGGCCCTGCCGCCGCTGGGCAAGCTGATCGGCTACAAATTCCCACGCGTTCCCGGCTGCGGCAAGGCAGCCTTCATCGAATCGACCGAGGACTTTGCGTCGTGGGTGCAGCGGCTGTTCACCGGCTGCGACACCCAGATGGGGATCAGCGCCGGCCGCCTGGCCCGCCACTACGACACCGTGCGCGACACCACCCGCAGCGTGCTCGAGCGCAAACAGGTGGCCGCCGACCGCGAAGAGGCGCTGCGGACCGAGCTGGAGCGCTCGATCCAGATCCACACCCGGCTGCAGCAGGTGCTGGCCAACCACCGCGAATGGCAGCAGATGCACGACGAACTGGAGCGCATCGACTACAGCATCGAGGCCGAACTGCCCAGCGACGACGACAGCACCCGCGCGCGGCGCCAGCGCAACTTCAGCCGCACGGTCGAACACCTGGTCGACACCGGCGGTGCGGCCATCCGCGTGCTGCTGGCCGCGGCCACCGACATCGTCACCGCCCATCCCGAGCGGCTGACCCAGTGGCCCGGGCTGATCCTGCAGGTCGGCAGGCACCTCGACAGCTTTGTGCAGGCCGCCGATTGCGACACCTACGCCACGATGCGCAAGCATTTCGATGACCTGTTCTTCCTGATCGACCTCGAAACCCTGGAGTCGGTGAAAACTGCTGAAGACCGGGTCCGGGCCATCGAGGCCGGCCTGCAGGGCCGTGACCTCAACACCGCTCCCGGCGGCCTCTAGACAAGGCAAGGCGCAACCCATGTCCAGCTCCCCACTGAACACGCTGGCCGACCAGGGCAACCGGCTGGAAGCGAGCTTCAGACAATGTGTCGCCGACACCCGCTCGCCCGAGTTCAAAGCCATCGTGCCCGAGTTACGGGGCTGGCTGGACGCCTGCGTCGAGCAGGGCCGATTCCTGCCGCCCGGCACGCCCGACCGACGCGCACTGCAGGGCCAAGTCGACTACTGGACGTCGCGCCTGCGCCAGGCCGGCCATGCCTTCGACGACATCGACCGCCTGGCGCCGTTCGACCCGCTGGCCGGCCATGTGCTGGCCGACGACCTGTTCCCCTACCACGGCCTGCTGGCGGCCACTGGCGCGGCCGGCAAGGTGTTCGCCGGCCGCGACGAGCAGATCCAGGAATACGCCAACCACATCGACGGCCACCCCGCGCTGCTGATCCAGAGCGAATCGGGCGGCGGCAAATCGTCGGTGGCGATGGCCGGGGTGCTGCCCGAGCTGCAGCGCCGCCACCCCGACTGGCTGGTGCTGGCGCGTGTCACGCCCGGCACGCAGCCGGCCGACACGCTGCACGACGCGCTGGGCAGCCTGCTGTCGCTGGGTGCGGTGGATGCGGCGTCGGTGCAGGCCGCGCTGGCCGGCAGGACGGTGCTGGTCTACGTCGACCAGCTCGAAGAGCTGCTGACGATGTGCACCGACGTGCAACAGCAGCAGGCCTTCAGCGAGCTGCTGGCCACGCTGGCCGACGCCGGCGTGCTGCGCCTGGTGGCCACGATGCGCGTCGACCACTACGAGCGCCTGGCCCATTCGTCGGCCTGCCACCGCCTGTACAGCCTGCTGACGCGCGACGGCTCGGTCAAGACCCTGCCGCCGATGAGCCTGGCGCAGATCCGCAGCGTGATCCTCAAGCCGGCAGAAAGCGTGGGCCTGCGCTTCGTGCCGGCGTCGATCGTCGAAACCCTGGCCAGCGAGACGGCCAACGCGCCCAGCGGCCTGCCGCTGCTGCAATTTGCGCTGCAGCGGCTGTGGGACGAACGCCCCCGGCAGGGCGGCCGGCCCGACGGCCCGCGGCTGGACATGATCACCGAAGCCAGCTTCAAGGCCTTGCCGACGCTGAGCAAGGCGCTGGGCAAGGTGGCCGACGACTACTTCGGCGAGATGGAACGCCAGGGCCTGGTCGATGCCTGCCGCCGGCTGATGCTGGAGCTGACGGTGATCGACGAGCGGCTCGAAGTGCCGCTGCGCCGGCGCCGCGCCGAGGTCGAGGTGCTGGCCGTGCTGGCCAACACCGAGCTGGCCAGCGCCGATCAGGCCCGGGCGCTGGTCGACGGCCTGGTCGAACGCCGGCTGCTGGTGCGCACCGGCGAGGGCGACGCGCGCCAGATCGAGGTGGCGCACGAGGCGCTGTTCCGCTACTGGGGCCGGTTCCAGGACTGGATCAACGACGACGACGTGCGCGCCACGCTGCGCGAAACCCGCCAGATCACCCGCGACGCCCTGCTGTGGGAGCGCGCCCACCGCTCGGCCGACCTGTTGAACCTGCGCGGCGAGCCGTTGCAGCGGGCGCTCCAGCACCGGCGTGCACACTGGCTGGAGCCGCTGGCCGCCGCCTACGTCGACGCCTGCGAGCAGGCCGCCACCGAGGCCGCGGCCTTCCTGGCCAGCCAGCAGGCCGCCGCAGCGCAGGCGCACGCCAGGGCCCAGGTCGAACAAGACCGCGCCATGGCCGCCACCACACGCGGCCGCAAGTTTCGCCAGCGCGCCACCACGCTCGGGCTGCTGCTGCTGGCCGGCATCACCTATTACCAGTACCGGCAGATCGACGACCTGGAGGCACGCAACACCACCACCGTGTCGTACGTGCTGCCGCATCTCAAGCCGATGGAGGCGCTGGACCTGGCCTACACCATGCAGGACAAGCTGCACACGCCGGAATCGCTGGCCACGCTGGCCCATGCCATCGACGACACCGGCAATGCGGTGAAGGTGGGCGCACGCAAGGACAAGGCCGCCTACTTCACACCCAGTGGCCAGGCCACGATGCAGCTGGTGGCCGGCGCCGACGGCGGCTTCGACCATGCGTTGGTACGGCCGCTGGGCAGCCGGCTGACCGACCTGCAGACTGCCGCGCGGGTGCCGCTGGGGCTGGTCGCCGACGAGATCCTGGCCAGCCTGGATGTCGGCCCGGCGATGGCCGACGGCGCCCGCCTGGTGGTGGCCAGCTTCGTCGGCCTGAAGGGCCCGCAAGGCCCCGCCATGACCCGGCTGCGGGTCTACCAGATCGACGCCGGCGCCACTGAAGCGCGCTGGCTGCAGGACCTGGCCTTCCCCAGCAACGTGCGCCCGACCCGCAACGCCTCGGAGATCGCGTTCGACGCCAGCGGCACCCAGTTGGCGGTGTCGGCGCGGCTGATGGTGCCGTCAGGGCAGTTGCGCGGCGACCAGGTCGCCACCCAGATCGTGCGCTGGCGCCTGGGCGGTCAGGTCATCACCGAAGAAAAGGCGGTGGGTGACGAGGCCGCCGCCACCGCGCTGGCCTTTCTCGACGGGACCGACGGGCCTTTGATCAAGGGCCGGCTGGACGGCCGCGTCGACTGTGGCAACGTCGGCGTGACCGACAGCCTCGACTGGCCGCGTGTGGTGTCGCTGAAGACCAGCCGCGGCGGCCGCTACGCCGCACTGCACGCCGACAACAGCATCACGGTGGGCAACTGCCTGACGCTCGACAACCTGCGGGTGGCGCCGCCCGGCCTCGCCAAGCCCGAGCAACTGGTGCTGCGGTCCAGCCAGACCGCTGCCGGGGTCGAGCTGAGCTACTCGCTCAAGGGCAAGCTGGTGTGCCAGCACATCCTGGACAAAGCTGCTGAGGGCAGCGGCCCTGCCGGCGACGAAGAGCACTGCGAGGGCCATGGGCTGTTCGCCGACCACGCCGTGCCGGCGGTCGACGTCGACGGCCGGCTGGCCGGTTACCGCGTGCTCGACGGCGACGAGCCGATGATGATGTTCTGGGACCTGGGCCGCGCCAGCGTGGGCGGTGCCGTCAGCCTGGCCAGCGGCCTGCCGGTGGCCAGCACGCCGTCCGAGGTCGGTCGCCTGCGCATCGCCAGCTCGCCCAACGGCCAGCAGCGGGTGGCCGTCGAGACGCCCGACGGCAAGCCGGTGCAGGTGGTCCGGCTGACGGCCGACGGCACTGCCGGCCCGGCTTTCGATGTCCAGCGCCCGCAACTGGTCGCGGTCAACAACGCCGGCGTGGCGGTGGTGATGGCCAGCCGCAGCGCAGCGCAGCGGCACCTGCTGACGGCGATCGCGCCCGATGGCAGTGCGCCGTCCAGCCTGAAGACCTTCGACGACGCGGCCTGCATGAAGCTGTCGCCCGACGGCCGCCAGGTGCTGGTGGTCAGCGACCAGTGGAAGGCCAAGCGGCTGGCGCTGGACGGCAAGGCGCTGACCGACACCGCCGTGCTGCAGCGCCAGGGCCCCGGCAACCAGCGGATCGACCCGGTGACGGCCTGCGCGATGGGCGACGGCCCCGATGGCACCGTGGTGCTGGCCTCGCGCGACGGCAACGTGCGGCGCTTCGACCCCAAGACCGCCGACTGGAAGCCGATGAGCGAGCTGGTGCCGTTCGCCCTGGGCGGGGCGGCGCTGGACGTGTCGATCGACGGCGGTTCGCGTTTCGTCGCGGTGCTCAGCGCCCGCCGCGCCTCGCGTTGCCGCAACGGTGCCGAAGGCCACCTGCTGCGCATCTGGGACCTGCGCCTCAAGCGCCCCGACTACCCCGTGGCCAGTGCCTGCATCGGCCGCAACCTGCGGGCGATCGGCGCGCTGGAGAAAGCCGCCGACCAGGGCTGGGTGCTGCCGCTGTATCACCAGGCCAGCGCCAAGAGCGGCCGCAGCCCGCTGCTGCGCATTGACTTCCGGTGCCGTGCCTGCCGGGACGGGCAGCTCGACGGCGAGATGGTCAAGCGCATCGACCAAAGCGCCAGCGACCTGGGCGCCGCCAGGCTGGACGCGACGACGGTGGAAAACCGCTTCGGCATCAAGCTGTAAGCCCCTGTCGCGGCAGGGCTGGAGGGTGGCCGGGGCCAAGGCCAAGGCCAGGTCCAGGTCCACGTCCAGGTCCAGGTCAAGGCCAACGCCAGATGTCGGCCAGCTGAGACGGGCCGACCGGTGCGAGGCGCTGGACACCGGGCGGTCGGTGCGCGCCGCCCGCATCGGCCGCCGTCGCGCTCGGCCGGGTTGGCTGCCGGGCGGGGCGGCCATCGGTCGGGGTGGCCATCGGTCGGGGCCCCGGACCCGCCCCCTACACTGCTGCCATGTCCAAATTCGATGCCGATCGCCCTGCCTCGGCCACCCCGCGCTCGCTGTCCGGCCTGCGGCCTTTTCTGCGGCCCTACCGGCTGCAGATCGCGCTGGCGGTGCTCTTCCTGGTGCTGGCCGCGCTCAGCACGCTGGCCTTTCCGGTGGCGCTGAAGTTGCTGATCGACCAGGGCGTGGTGGCCGCCAATCCGGCCGACCGGCTGATGGCATTGCGCGGGCATTTTCTGGCGCTGTTCGGCGTCGGCGCGGCGCTGGGCCTGTTCTCGGCGCTGCGCTTCTACATGGTCACCTGGCTCGGCGAGCGGGTGACGGCCGACCTGCGCAACGCCGTCTACGCCCATGTGGTGCGGCAGAGCCCGGCATTCTTCGAGAGCAACGCCACCGGCGAGGTGCTCAGCCGCCTGACCACCGACACCACGCTGGTGCAGGCGGTCGTCGGGTCGAGCCTGAGCATGGGCCTGCGCAACGCGGTGATGGGGGTCGGCGCGATGGTCATGCTGATCGTCACCAACCCCTACGTGATGACGCAGGTGCTGGGCATCCTGATCTTGGTGGTGCTGCCCAGCCTGTACTTCGGCCGGCGGGTGCGCAAGCTCAGCCGCGCCAGCCAGGACCGGGTGGCCGACAGCAGCGCCATCGCCGCCGAGGTGCTCAACGCCATTCCCGTGGTGCAGAGCTATGTCCAGGAATCGCGCGAAGCCGCGCGCTTCGACGCCGCCACCGAGAATGCCTTCGACACCGCGATCAAGCGCACCCGGGTGCGGGCGGTGCTGGTGGCCTTCATCATCAGCGCCACCTTCGGCGCGCTGCTGTGGGGCCTGTACCAAGGCACGCAGGCGGTGGTGGCCGGCAACATCAGCGCCGGTCACCTGGGCCAGACGGTGGTCTTCGTGATCATTTTGGTCGGCAGCGTGGCGGTGTTGTCGGAGGTCTACGGTGACCTGCTGCGCGCCGCCGGCGCCACCGAGCGGCTGATGGAATTGCTGGCCGCCCAGTCACCGGTGGCCGAGCCGGCGCGGCCGACACCGCTGCCGACCATCCCCGGCGGCCGGCGGGTCGGCTCGACGGTGACGTTCTCCGCCGTCGGCTTCCACTACCCATCGCGGCCGCTGCAGGCCGCGCTGCAAGACTTCGACCTGACGGTGGCGGCCGGCGAAACCGTGGCCATCGTCGGCCCCAGCGGCGCGGGCAAGAGCACGGTGTTCCAGCTGCTGCTGCGCTACTACGACGTCGATGCCGGACACATCGCCGTCGACGGCGTCGACCTTCGCCAGGCCTCGCTGGGCGCGCTGCGCCAGCGCATCGGCATCGTGCCGCAAGACTCCACCCTCTTCTCGACCAGCGCGCTGGAAAACATCCGCTACGGCCGGCCCGACGCCGCCGACGCCGAGGTGATCGCAGCGGCCCAGGCCGCGTTTGCGCACGACTTCATCAGCGCGCTGCCGGAGGGCTACAACACCTTCCTCGGCGAGCGCGGCGTGCGCTTGTCGGGCGGCCAGCGCCAGCGCATCAGCATCGCCCGCGCGATGCTGAAGAATCCGCCACTGCTGCTGCTGGACGAAGCCACCAGCGCGCTGGATGCCGAGAGCGAGCGCATGGTGCAGGCCGCCCTCGAATCAGCGATGAACGGGCGCACCACGCTGGTCATCGCCCACCGGCTGGCCACCGTGCAGCGCGCCGACCGCATCGTGGTGATGGAGGCTGGCCGCATCGTCGACATCGGCACCCATGACGCGCTGGTGGCGCGCGACGGGCTGTACGCCAAGCTGGCGGCGATGCAGTTCGGGCTGGAGCGCGACGACCGGCCGGCATGATGGCGTCTCCATCACGCATAATTCATGTGCATGAAAAGGAGCCATCCATGCGCAGCATCCAAATGGCGTCCAAGCGCGCCATCAACCTGACGCTCAACAGCAAGGCGCTGGACATGGCACGCGACATGGGGCTCAACATCTCCCAGACCGTCGACGCACTGCTGACCGAAGAAGTGCTGCGCCAATACTGGCAGCGCTGGAACGTCGACAACGCCGAGGCCATCGCCCACTACAACGCCCGCATCGAGCGGGAAGGCTTGTTCTCCGACCGCTACCGCAGCTTCATGCGCCCTGGTGACGCGCAGGACGCAGACGCGGATGCCGCCTGAGCGATGGCGCGCTTCGACGTGTATGCCAATCCGTTTGCGCCGGATCGCTCCCGCACCCCCTTTGTGCTGGACGTGCAAAACGAGCACCTCGGTGGCCTGGCCACCCATGTGGTCATCCCGCTGCGCTCGCCCGAAGGGTTTGGTCTGCCGGCCAGCGGCCTCAACCCGGTGCTGGAAATCGAAGGCCGCCGCCTGGTGCTCGACACCGCCTCGCTGGCCCCAGTGCCCATCAGCTTGCTGAAACATCCGGTCGCCCGTGGCGGCCCTTGGCGAGACGACGTGCTCGATGCCCTGGACACCCTGTTTGGATCCTACTGACGTGACCCGCCCGATCCGCACCCACTACGAAGACTTTCTGCGCCATGTGTTCGAGCATGGCGTGGCCAAGGGCGACCGCACCGGCGTCGGCACGCGCAGCGTGTTCGGCCACCAGATGCGCTTCGACCTGAACGAAGGCTTTCCGCTGGTCACCACCAAGAAGGTGTTCCTCAAGGCGGTGATCGTCGAGCTGCTTTGGTTCTTGCGCGGCGACCGCAACGTGAAGTGGCTGCAGGACAACGGCTGCACGATCTGGGACGAATGGGCCCGGCCCGACGGCGACCTGGGGCCGGTGTACGGCGTGCAGTGGCGCAGCTGGCCCACGCCTCGGGCTGATGGAACGACTGGCCACATCGACCAGATTGCCCAGGTGGTGCAGCAGCTGAAAGCCAACCCCGACAGCCGGCGCATCATCGTCAGCGCCTGGAACGTGGCCGAACTCGACCAGATGGCTTTGATGCCCTGCCACGCGTTGTTCCAGTTCTACGTGGCCCCGGCCACCGCAGCCGGTGGCCGCGGCAAGCTCAGCTGCCAGCTCTACCAGCGCAGCGCCGACCTGTTCCTCGGCGTGCCGTTCAACATCGCCAGCTACGCGCTGCTGACCCACATGCTGGCCCAGCAATGCGACCTCGACGTCGGCGACTTTATCTGGACCGGCGGCGATTGCCACGTCTACGACAACCATGTCGAACAGGTGCGCACGCAACTGGCCCGCACGCCTTTTGCCTACCCCACGCTGCACCTGAAGCGCCGGCCGCCGTCGATCCTCGACTATGTCTACGACGACTTCGAGGTTCAGGGCTACCAGCACCACCCGGCCATCAAGGCGCCGGTGGCGGTATGAGCGCACCGGCCGCCGGGCGGGGAGCTCAGCCGCCGCGACTGGCGCTGATCGCCTCGGTCGCCCGCAACGGCGTGATCGGCAGCGACAACGCGCTGGTGTGGCGCGAGCCTGCAGACCAGCGCTGGTTCCGCCAGCAGACAATGGGCTGCCCGGTGGTGATGGGCCGCAAGACCTGGGAATCGCTGCCGGAGCGCTTCCGCCCGCTGCCGGGCCGCGCCAACATCGTGATCACCCGTCAGCCGGGCTGGCAGGTCGACGGCGCCGTGGTGGCACACGGCCTGGCCGGGGCCCTGGCCGCCGCCCGCGCAGCGGCCGAGCAAAGCGCTGCGGCAGGACTCAGCGCCGCGGCCGAGCCCCGCGCCGCACCGCGCATCTTCGTGATCGGCGGCGGCCAGCTCTTTGCCGAGGCGCTGCCGCTGGCCGATGAGCTGGTGCTGACCGAGATCGACGCCGACCTGGTCGGCAACACCCGGTTTCCCGCCTGGGACCGCGCGGCCTTCATCGAAACGGCGCGCGCGACGCACACCAGCGTCGGCCCGCCGTCCTGCGGTTTTGCCTTTGTCCACTATCAGCGCCGGCGCTGAGCCAGGGCGCCCGACGCCCACCTTCACCACGCCCGATCACCCGCAGGAGTTGCTGCCCATGACTGCCCTCGCCCAACCGCTGCGCTGCGGCGCCTGGCCTTCGCCGCTGACCGCCGAGTTGGCCGCCGTGGGCGCCGTCTCGCTGGCCTGGGCCGGTGTGGCCCAGGGCCGGCTGCACTGGATCGAAGGCCGGCCCGCAGAAAAGGGCCGCAGCGTGCTGATGGGCCTGAATGCAGACGGCCTGGCCGCCGAGGTGCTGGCGCCAGACGCCAACGTACGCAGCCGCGTCCATGAATACGGCGGCACGCCCTGGCTGGCCGTGGGCGACCAACTGGTCTACAGCGACTTTGCCGACCAGCGCCTGCGGGTGCGGCAGGCCGACGGCAGCGAGCGGACGTTGACCCCCGCCGGTTGCCGCTATGCCGACGGCCATGCCGGCCCTGTCGGCGTCGCTGGCGGCACGCTGGTGGCCGTGCGGGAAGACCACCGTGGCGGCGGCGAAGCCCGCAACACCGTCGTGCTGCTCGACCTCGACCGACCCGAAGACGAGGGCCGTGTGCTGTATGGCGACAGCGACTTCGTTGCCTGGCCGCGCCTGAGCGCCTGCGGCCGCCGCCTGGCGCTGGTGGCCTGGGACCACCCGGCCATGCCCTGGGACGACACCCGGCTGCTGGTGGGCACACTGGCCGACGGCGCACTGACCGACCTGCAGGTGGTGGCCGGCGGCCCCGGTGAAGCGGTGGCCGAGCCGCAATGGGGCGCCGACGGCGCGCTGTATTTTCTGTCCGACCGCAGCGGCTGGTGCAACCTGTACCGCTGGACACCGCAGCCCGGTGGCGGCCGCATCGACGCCATCACGACGCTTGCCGACGCCGAGATCGGCGGCCCGCTGTGGAACCTGGGCCTGCAAAGCTATGCGCTGACCGGTGATGGCCGGGCGCTGCTGCGGCTCAGCCGCGGCACGGTCGACACGCTCTGCCTGCTCGATCTGGCCAGCGGCCAGACCACCACCCTGCCGCTGCCCTGCGTCGCCTTCGGCTCGGTCGGCCTGCTCGACGGACACACCGCCTTCAGCGTGGCGGCACCGGCCGATGGCCTGCCGGCGCTGATCACGATCGACCTGCACAGCGGGCACCACCAAGTGGTGCGCGCGGCGGGCGAGGCATCTTTGCCGGCGGCCTTCGTGTCGGTGGCGCAGGCCGTCGAATTCACCACTGCGCCGGGGCCTGGCGGCGAGCCGCGCACGGCCCACGCCTGGTTCTACCCGCCGCGCCACCCCGACCACCGGCCGGCCGATGGCGAAACGCCGCCGCTGGTGGTCATGCTGCATGGCGGGCCCACGTCCCATGCCGGCCCGGCCTTCAAGGTGGGCGTGCAGTTCTGGACCAGCCGCGGCTTCGCGGTGGTCGACGTCAACTACGGCGGCTCCAGCGGCTACGGCCGCGCCTACCGCCAGCGCCTGCGGGGCCAGTGGGGCGTGGTCGACCTGCAGGATGCCGTGGCTGCGGTCGACCACCTGGCCGCCAGCGGCTGGGTCGACGGCGCGCGGGTGGTCATCCGCGGCGGCAGCGCGGGTGGCTTCACCGTGCTGTCGGCGCTGGCCTTCACCCGGCGGTTCGCGGCAGGCATCAACTACTACGGCGTGGCCGACCTGGAAACCCTGGCGGCGGACACCCACAAGTTCGAATCCCGCTACCTCGACAGCCTGGTCGCGCAGCTGCCGGCGGGCCGGGCGGTCTACCGCGCGCGCAGCCCGGTGCAGCACATGGCGCAGTGCCGCGCAGCGCTGATCACCTTCCAGGGCAGCGACGACCGCGCCGTGCCGCCGCAGCAAAGCCGCGACATCGTGGCCGCCGCACGCAGCGCCGGTTGCCCGGTGGCCTACCTCGAATTTGCCGGCGAGGGCCACGGCTTCCGCCAGGGCCCGAACATCGTGCGTGCGCTGCAGGGCGAACTGGTCTTCCTGGGCCGGGTCTTTGGCCACCGCCCCGCCGAGGCGCTGCCGCCACTGGCCATCGACAACGAAGGCGCGCTGCCCCGGCCCTGAGCCCGGCGCTCAGTGCCCGGCGCCCAGTGCTCAGTGCCCAGTGCCCAGCGCCGGCGCCGGCGACCTTGGCCTATGCTCGGGCGATGAACGACCGCATCAACGACCTGCTGCAACAGATGGCCGCGCTCGAGGACGAGTTGCGCACCGCGGTGCACGACCAGGAGAGCCGGATGTTCTTCCAGATCAAGGGCAAGCGGGTCGAGTTCGACCGCTCGGTGCGCGAGGCGCACAGCAAGCTGAAGACCACGCTGCTGCGCTGGCTGGTCACCAACCGCCCGCAGAACCTGATCACCGGCCCGCTGATCTACGGCATGGTGGTCCCGCTGCTGATGCTGGACCTGTGTGTCAGCGTCTACCAATGGACCTGCTTTCCGATCTACGGCATCACCCGGGTGCGCCGCAGCGACTACCTGCTGTTCGACCGGCGCCACCTCGCCTACCTCAACCTGATCGAGAAGTTCCACTGCACCTATTGCGAATACGGCAACGGGCTGATGGGCTACATGGCCGAGATCCTGGCCCGCACCGAGCAGTACTTCTGCCCGATCAAGCACGCCCACAAGGTGCTCGGCACGCACGCCCGCTACAACCGGTTTCTCGACTATGGCGAGGCCGATGCCTACGAGGCCAAGCTGGAGGCCTACCGGGTCGCGTTGGGCAAGGTGAAGTGAACGGCGTCGTCGTCGGGCGATTCGGCGGCGTCGAAATCGAGTTCCACCCGGGCGCCATTCGGGTCGAAGCAGAACAGCTGCCAGGTGCCGGCGCCGGCTTGGCGCCTGAGGTCGTACTTGACGGCCGCTTCGTCAAAGCGCGCTTTCACCGCCTTCAGGCCGGTGGCGGTGAAGGCCATGTGGTCGATGACGCCGGCGCGCTGCGCCGGCAGCGGCCGGTCGAAGTACAGGTGCAGCAGCGCTTGCGGGCCATCGGCGTAAAGCCAGGCGCCGGCAAAGCCGAGATCGGGGCGGTGGCCGACGCGCAGGCCAAGCAGGTCGACGTAGAAGGCCAGCGTCTTGCGCTCGTCTTCGGCGATCACGGTGAAGTGGTTCATGCCGATGATCATGGGGGCTCTCCGGGTTCGAATGGGGTGATCAGGCGAACAGGCGACCAGGCGATCATCCGATCAGCCGATCAGGCGATCAGCACCAGCGAGCCCACGGTGGCACGTGACTCCAGCCGGGCGTGGGCCTCGGCTGCGGCGGCCAGCGAAAACCGTTCGACCAGCGGCTGTTTGAAAGTGCCGTCCGCCAGCGCATCCCACACGCGCTGGGCGCGTTCGCGCAGCGCCGCGTTGGTGGCGACGAAGTCGAAGACCACCGGGCGCGAAAAGCTCAGCGACTTCTGCACCAGCCAGTCGGGTGACAGGGCTTGCAGGGTGCCACTGGCCTGGCCCAGGCTGATCCAGTGGCCGCATCGCGCGAGTGCATTGAAATTCTCCTCGCGCGCGGCTTCGCCCAGGCCGTCGATGACGACATCGGCGCCACCGGCCAGGCGCTGCACGGCGTCGGCGAAACGGTAGTCGCGCGTCACGATCACCTGCTCGCAGCCGTGCTCACGCGCCACGCGGGCCTTGTCCTCGCTCGACACCGTGCCGATCACCGTGGCGCCCAGCCTGCGCGCCCAGGCGCAGACCAGCAAGCCGACACCACCAGCGGCGGCATGCACCAGCAGCCGGGTGCCGGCGCGCACGCGGCCCAGATCGCGCAGCAGCACATCGGCCGTCACGCCTTTGAGCAGCAAGGCAGCGGCGATGTCGTCTTCCACCGCCGCCGGCAAGCGCAGCACGCAAGCGGCGGGCACCGTGCGCAGGCTGCTGTAGGCGCCGGGCACGGCGCTGAGGCAGGCCACGCGGTCGCCTGGCAGCAGGCCATTGACGCCTTCGCCAACGTCGACCACGCTGCCGGCGGCTTCCATGCCGGGCACGCCGGGGGTATCTGCCGACACCGGGAACAGCGTTGGCATCAGGCCGCGGCGCAGGTAGACGTCGAAGTAGTTGACGCCGATCGCGCGTTGGCGGATACGCACCTCGCCCGGGCCGGGTGCCGGCGCGCTGCCCTCGTCGGCCTGCAGAACCTCGGGGCCGCCGTAGCGGCGCACGGCCATGCGGCGCGCGGGCAGCGGCAGCGCCGCAGGCAGCGGCTGCGTGCCAGGGCTGCGCAAATCGCCACCCTGTTGCAGGTGCCGGCGCAAGTTCTCGAAGCCGGCTTCGTAGACGCCCTGGGCCACCAGGTCGCGCAGTTCGCGCTCGCGGCCCGGCGGCGTGCCGAAGGTCGATTCCCAATGCCAGAAAGTGCGGTTGCCGTCGGTCACCGGCTTCAGGC
>JBBQVF010000103.1:0-16129 GCA_038211805.1 Burkholderiales bacterium
GTTCGCGCTCACCCGGCCGGCGGTGGTCTCGGTGTTGTCTTGTCGCCCGGGGTCCACCGGTGCTGCCGCCAGGCCGGGGCTGGGGGGTCGGGCAGGGCTTGGCACGCGAGGCGCGGGCCCGATGCTTCGCGGGCACCGGCCTGTGGCGTGTGCTCGCGTGCCGAGCCCTGAACGGCGCCACGGCCTCGGCCTGGCCACCACCAAGCTCAAAGGCGGTGGTCTTTGCAGCGCCCCATCACAAGGGCAGCAACGAGCCGTCAACCGACCCCGGGAAGATGGCTTCAGTCTTTCTGCACCGACGCCAGCAAGGCGCCACCCAGGATCATCGACGCGCCCAGGCCTTCGCGCCAGCCCAGCGTGCCGGCGCCCATCGCCAGGGCGGAGGCGCTGGCGAACAACACTTCGCTGATCATGATGACCGAGGTGGTGTTGGCCGGCAGCCGGGCGGCGCCGTACTGCAGCGCCAGGTTCGACGCCAGGAACCAGACGGCCATGCCCAGCGCCGCCAGGCCCCAGCCCCAGGCCAGTGCAGGCGGCGCCATCGCCATCGAGGCCTGGGTCAGCAGCGCGGCCAGGACCATCGACACCACCGCGCCGCCGGCAAACATCGCCAACGCACGGGCGGCCGGGCTGCGGCGGGCCTCACGCCGCAGCATCACGTTGTTCAGTGCGAAGGCCAGACCGCCGAGCAGCCCCAGCAGATCGGGCAACCAGGTCGGCAAACGGCCCGGCACCACGACCGTGGCGGCCGCCGGGCCGTCGGCCGGCCACAGCACCACCATCGCGCCGGCCAGCGACAGGGCGACGCGGAAGGCGCCCCGTGCGCTGACCCGCTCGCCCAGCAGCCCGCGCGACAGCAGCACCGTCCACAGCGGCATCAGGTAGAACAGCAGCACCACCCGCACCACGTCGCCAATGCTCACGCCCCAGTTGAAGCAGGCGTTGGTGGCGCCCGAGGCCAGCACCAGGCCCCACAGCGCCGGTGTGCGCAGCACCTCGGGCAGCGCGGCCGGCCGCGCGATCAACAAACCCACGGCCGCGGCGGTGTAGATCAGGCCGGTCAACCACAACGGATGCAGGCCTGCGTCGGCCATCTGGCGGAACGGCCACCAGCTGACCCCCCAGGTGAAGGCGTTGAAGACCAGCGCGAGCACCGCCCAGGCGTGGCCGCCTCCAGCCACCTGCGCCACCCCAGCCCCGCCGCCCCGTGCGCTCAATGCCGGTCGGACCGGGCGATGGCCAGCAAGCGCTCGACCTCGTCGCGGTGCACCACGGTGTTGCGAAGGTGCCAGCGGCGGATCAGCTCCATCACGCCGGCCACCACCAGGCCGAAGACCGCGATGGCGGTGAAAGCCGACAGTCCCAGCTTGGTCATGCCGGTGTAGAACGCGCCCAGGCCCAGGATGCAGGCCTGCTCATTGAAATTCTGCACCGCGATCGAGCGGCCGGCGCCCATCAGGTTGTGGCCGCGGTGCTGCAGCAGCGCGTTCATCGGCACGATCAGGAAGCCGCAGATCGCGCCCAGCACGATCAGGAAGGGCACCGCCACCCACAGCGTGGTGACGACGTCGAGCCCGATCATCAGGATGCCGACGACGATGCCCAGCGGGATCACCCGCACCGCGCGGTCGAGCTTCATCGTGGCCGACGCCATCAGCGCGCCGAACACCGAGCCGATGATCACCACGCCGGCCAGGTTCGACGCCTGGGTGGTGCCATAGCCCAGCGCGGCGGCCGCCCAGGCAAACACGATCACCCGCAGGTTGCCGAACACGCCCCACAGCAGCGTGGTGGTGGCCAGCGAGATCTGGCCCAGCTTGTCGGCCCACAGGCGCGAATTGCACAGCGCAAAGTCGCGCACCAGCGCGGGCAGGCTGCCGACCAGCGGCTGCAGCGGCGCCTCGGTGCGGGGGATGTAGAGGTTGAAGATCGCTGCGATGACGTAGAGCAGGATCATCGACGCGATGGCCGCTTCGGGCGGGGTGTTCACGCTGGTGGTCATGCCGGGAAAGTCGATGTCCAGCAGCATCGGCGCCAGTTTCGGCCCGATCAGCTGGCCGCCCACCAGAATGCCCAGGATGATCGAGGCGATGGTCAGGCCCTCGACCCAGCCGTTGGCCTTGACCAGTTGCGAGGGCGGCAGCAGCTCGGTGAGGATGCCGTACTTGGCCGGCGAGTAGGCCGCCGCGCCCAGGCCGACCACCGCGTAGGCCAGCAACGGGTGGCTGCCGAACAGCATCAGCAGGCAGCCCGCCACCTTGATGGTGTTGGCGACGAACATCACCCGGCCCTTGGGCACGGCGTCGGCAAAGGCGCCTACGAACGGCGCCAGCAACACATAGAACAACGCGAACATCGGCGCCAGCGCCGGGATCTGCCAGGCCGGTGCGTTGGCTGATTTCAGCAATTCGATGGCCGCCACCAGCAGCGCGTTGTCAGCCATCGAGCTGAAGAACTGCGCGGCCATGATGGTGTAGAAGCCCTTTTTCATCCGCTTCGCTTCGGGCGCGACCCAACGCGCTCTGTCATGTCTCCGATCGGCACGAACGGAGCCGGCCCGGGCCCCCTTCGCCTGCTGCAGCACGGCCGCCTTGGCGGGCGGCTGCAGTGCGGCGCGGTTATAGCACGCACCCTCCGCCGGGCCTGCGCCCGCGGGGGCGCTGGCAGAATTGGCCGATGCCCCGCCCGATCGAAGCGCTGATCCACACCGATGCCCTGGCCTACAACCTGGCGCGCGCGCGCACCCAGGCGCCCGACGCCCGGATCTGGGCGGTCGTCAAGGCCAATGCCTACGGCCACGGCCTGGAGCGGGTGTTCGACGCGCTGCGCGCGGCCGACGGCTTCGCGCTGCTCGACCTGGCCGAGGCCCTGCGGCTGCGCGCGCTCGATTGGCGCGGCCCCATCCTGCTGCTGGAAGGCGTGTTCGAGCCCCGCGACCTGGAGCTGTGCTCGCGGCTGAACCTGTGGCATGTGGTCCACCACGAGCAGCAGATCGACTGGCTCAGCGCACACAAGACACACCAGCCGCACCGTGTCTTCTTGAAGATGAACAGCGGCATGAACCGGCTGGGCTTCAGGCCCAGCGCCTTCCGCAGCGCCTGGGTGCGGTTGAACGCGCTGCCGCAGGTCGACGAGATCTCGCTGATGACGCATTTCTCGGATGCCGACACACCGCGCGGCATCGCCCACCAGGTGGCCACCTTCGAAGCCGCCAGCCACGACCTGCCGGGTGAGCGGTCGTTGAGCAACAGCGCCGCAGTGCTGCGCCACATGGCGCCGGGCGCCGGCGGTGGTGCGGCGGCCCGGTCGCTGTCGTCGCTGTCGCCGCTGCCGTTGCTGCCGCCGATCTCGTCCGACTGGGTGCGCGCCGGGATCCTCACTTACGGCAGCGCGCCCGACTTTCCCGAGCACGACATCGCCCACTGGAGCCTGCAGCCGGCGATGACGCTGCGCTCCCGGCTGATCGGCCTGCAGCAGCTGCAGCCGGGCGACACGGTGGGCTACGCCAGCCGCTTCGTGGCCGAAGTGCCGCTGCGCATCGGCATCGCGGCTTGCGGCTATGCCGACGGCTACCCGCGCGCGGCCGGCAGCGGCACGCCGGTGCTGGTGGACGGCGTGCGTTGCACCACGGTGGGCCGGGTGTCGATGGACTTGCTGGCGGTCGATCTGACGCCGGTGCCCGCCGCGCAGATCGGCAGCGAGGTCACGTTGTGGGGCCGCAGTCCGCACTTCGCCCGGGACGGCCAGGTGCTGGCGATCGACGAAGTGGCACAAGCCGCCGGCACCATCGGCTCCGAGCTGATGTGCGCGCTGTCGCCGCGGGTGCCGGTGCGGGTGGGCTGACCCGGGCGGCCCGGCGGCCACCGTTGGCCGGCATCGGCATCGGCATCGGCATCGGCACCGGCACCGGCACCGGCACCGCGGCCGGGCTCAGGCCGCCGCCGGGGCCGGGGCCGGCCGCGTGGCGGCATACACGCTGCCCAGGCACAGCGTCATGCCGACCAGCGACAAAGCGCTGGCGCGCCAGCCCTCGAAGGCGGCCGACACCGCCAGCGCGATCACCGGCACCAGCACGCCGGTGAGTGCGGCATGGCCCGGCCCCTTGCGCTGGATGAGCTTGAAATACATCAGGAACGGCAGCACCGAGCCGATGGCTGCCAGGTACGCCAGCGAGCCCCACCACACCGCCGAATGGCCCACCTGCCAGCCGACGCCCGACAGGCCCGCGGCCAGCAGCAGGCCGAGGGCACCGTAGCCCATGCCCCAGGCCAGCAGCGGTACCAGCGGCACGCCGCGGCGCGACAGCATCAGCGACAGCGCATTGCCGGTGCAGGCGCAGGCCACCGCGCCCAGGCCGAAGGCCAGCCCGGTCAGCGCCTGCGGCCGCTCGCCGGCGGCCAGCACCTCGGGCCAGAAGATCAGCGCCACGCCGGTCACGCCCACCGCGGCCGACGCGGCGAAGCGCCGGGTGATCGGCTGGCCGAAAAACCAGGCGCCGGTGGCCGCGTTGCCGAACACCATCAGCGAGAACAACACCGCCACCAGGCCCGACGGCAGGTAGCGCTCGGCCTCGTAGACGCCCCAATAGTTGAGGCCGAACTGCACCGTGCCGGTCAGCAGCAGCCAAGGCTGCAGCGGCGCGGGCAGGCGCCAGGCCTCGCCGCGCCAGGCCGCCAGCGCGAACAGCAGCGCCGACGCCAGCAAAAAGCGCCAGGCCACCGCGTTGATCGCCGGCACCTCGGCCAGCTGGTAGAGGATGACGTGCCAGGTCGACGCCCAGATCAGCGTCGGGCCCCAGAACAGCAGGCGGGGGGAAGCGAAGGACAGCTTGGGCACGGCCGCGCCGCTCAAGCCCGCTTGAACAGCGCCAGCGCCGCACCGGCCGCGACGAACAGGCCGCCGAAGCCGCGGTTCAGCCAGCGGATCTGCCGCGGCGAGCGCAAGGCGCCCAGCAGCCGCGCAGCCAGCGCCACGTAGCCGGCCATCACCGCGCACTCGACCACGCCGAAGGTGGCGGCGATCACCAGGTACTGCGGCAGCAGCGGCGCGTCGGCGGCGATGAACTGCGGCAGCACTGCCAGCAGGAACACCGTGCCCTTGGGGTTCAGCGCGTTGACGCCCCAGCCGCGCAGCAGCAGCGCGCGGCGGCTGGGCGGCGCGTTGTCGCTGGCCCCCGCCCCTGCAACCAACGCCAGCGGCAGCGCCGGCGTGCGCCACTGCTGCGCCCCCAGGTAGACCAGGTAAGCCACGCCCACCCACTTGACCACCGCAAACGCCAGCGCCGACGTGGCCAGCAGCGCGCCCAGCCCGGCACCCACCACGGCGGTCTGCGTCCACACCCCCAGCAACAGGCCCGGCGCGATCGCCTTGCCGCGCGCAAAACCGTGGTTGAGGCCCACGCTCATCGCGGCGAACGCGCCCGGTCCGGGCGACAGGCTGATGGCAATCGAGGCGAAGAAAAACGGGATCCAGGTCTGCAGTTCCATCCGGCGATTGGAGCATGTCACCCGGCCGGGTGCGGGCCAGGCCCGCGCCCCAAGCGGGCCGGGGCCGCAGGTACAGTGCGGCCGGTGAGCACCGCTGCCAAGCCCCCCAAGACCCAGTACACCTGCAATGCCTGCGGCGCCAGCAGCCCCAAGTGGCTGGGCAAATGCCCCGGCTGCGGTGAATGGAACACGCTCGAAGAAACCGTCGCCGAGGCCGCCAGCGGCACCGCCCGCCACCGCTACCAAAGCCTGGCAAAGGCCGCGCCGGTGGCCACGCTGGCCGATGTGGCGGCGTCCGATGTCGAGCGCACACCCACCGGCCAGCCCGAGCTCGACCGCGTGCTGGGCGGCGGCATCGTCGAAGGCGGCGTGGTGCTGATCGGCGGTGACCCCGGCATCGGCAAGAGCACGCTGCTGCTGCAGGCCGCCGAGACCTTGTCAAACGACGTGAAGGTGCTGTATGTCACCGGCGAGGAATCGGTGGCGCAGGTGGCGCTGCGGGCGCGCCGGCTGGGCCTGTCGGGCAGTGCGCTGCGGGTGATGGCCGAAATCCAACTGGAAAAGATCCAGGCCGCGCTGGCCGCCGAGCAACCTGCCTTCTGCGTCATCGATTCG
Source organism: Burkholderiales bacterium (assembly GCA_038211805.1). Taxonomy (GTDB): domain Bacteria; phylum Pseudomonadota; class Gammaproteobacteria; order Burkholderiales; family Burkholderiaceae_C; genus Pseudaquabacterium. Next base: position 6,102 of record JBBQVF010000103.1, read on the forward strand.
ATCCAGACGGTGTACTCCGACCAGCTCACCAGCGCGCCCGGCAGCGTGGCGCAGGTGCGTGAATGCGCCGCCCAGCTGACGCGCACCGCCAAGTCCAGCGGCTGCGCCATCGTGCTGGTCGGCCATGTGACGAAAGAAGGCGCGCTGGCCGGCCCACGCGTGCTGGAGCACATCGTCGACACGGTGCTGTACTTCGAGGGCGACACCCACAGCAGCTACCGGCTGGTGCGGGCGATCAAGAACCGCTTCGGCGCGGTCAACGAGATCGGCGTGTTCGCGATGACCGAGAAGGGCTTGAAGGGCGTCAGCAACCCCAGCGCGATCTTCCTGTCGACGCATGGTGCGCCTGTGCCGGGCTCGTGCGTGCTGGTCACGCTCGAGGGCACGCGGCCGCTGCTGGTCGAGATCCAGGCGCTGGTCGACAGCGGCGGGCCCAGCCCGCGGCGCCTCAGCGTCGGCCTGGACCGCGACCGCCTGGCGATGCTGCTGGCGGTGCGGCACCGCCCCGCCGGCGTGCAGTGCAGCGACCAGGATGTGTTCGTCAACGCGGTCGGCGGTGTGCGCATCAGCGAGCCCGCGGCCGACCTGGCGGTGATGCTGGCGATCCAGAGCAGCCTGCGCGGCAAGGCGCTGCCGCAGGGCTTCTTCGCCTTTGGCGAGGTCGGTCTGGCCGGCGAGGTGCGGCCGGCGCCGCGTGGGCAGGAGCGGCTGAAGGAGGCCGCCAAGCTGGGCTTCTCGACCGCGCTGGTGCCCAAGGCCAACGCACCGAAGAAGCCGATCGAAGGCCTGACGGTGCACGCCATCGAGCGCATCGAGCAGGCGGTCGACATCGTGCGAGGCCTCTGAGCATGCAGACAGGACGCTTCGCCGCGGTCTCCGACATCCACGGCAACCGGCCGGCGCTGGACGCGGTGGTCGCCGACATTGCCGCGGTCGGCGTGCCCGACGTGGTGAACCTCGGCGACATCGTCAGCGGCCCGCTGGGGCCGGCCGAGACCGCCGAGCGGCCGATGGCGCTGGCCTGGCCGACGATCGCCGGCGGCCGGGTCAGCCGGCTGGAACTGGAGGTGGAGGTGGAGGTGGAGGTGGTGCGACGATGAACGCCAAACTGGGATGGGCGCTGGCCGTGCTGGCGGTGGCGCTGGGTTATGTGCAGTACGGCTGGCAGGGCGCGGTGGTGGCGGTCTCGGCCGTCGTGTTCTGGCTACTGATGCAGTTCACCCGCGCGCTGCGGGCCATGCGCACCGCCGGTGGCGCGCCGGTGGGCCGGGTGGCCAGCGCGGTGATGCTCAACGCCAAGCTCAAGACCGGCATGCGCCTGATGGACCTGATCACGCTCACCCACAGCCTGGGCGAGAAGCTGTCGGACGCGCCCGAGACCTACCGCTGGACCGACGGCTCGGGCGTCTCGGTCAAGGTCGAGTTGGCCAAGGGCCGGTGCGTGCGCTGGACGCTGGCGCGGCCGGTGGACGAGGTGCCCGACTAGAATTGAAGCCTCGCCCACTTCTGCGCACCCGAGGAAAAACGATGTCCATGTCCGACCGCGACGGCAAGATCTGGATGGATGGGCAGATGGTCGACTGGCGCGACGCCAAGATCCATGTGCTGAGCCACACGCTGCACTACGGCTGCGGCGCCTTCGAGGGCGTGCGGGCCTACAACACCGCCGACGGCACAGCGATCTTCCGGCTGCCCGAGCACACCGAGCGGCTGTTCAACAGCGCCAAGATCCTGCGCATGAAGATCCCGTTCACGCCCGAGCAGGTGATGGACGCCCAGAAGGCCGTGGTGCGCGAGAACAAGCTGGAGAGTTGCTACCTGCGCCCGCTGGTCTGGATCGGCGACGAGAAGCTGGGCGTCAGCCCCAAGGGCAACACCATCCACCTGATGGTTGCCGCCTGGACCTGGGGCGCCTACCTGGGCGATGAAGGCCTGGCGCGCGGCATCCGCGTCAAGACCAGCAGCTACACCCGCCACCACGTCAACATCACGATGACGCAGGCCAAGGCGGTGAGCAACTACACCAACTCGATCCTGGCCAACATGGAAGTGACCGACGAGGGCTACGACGAGGCGCTGCTGCTCGACCCCTCGGGCTTCGTCTCCGAAGGCGCGGGCGAGAACATCTTCATCATCAAGAAGGGCGTGGTCTACACGCCCGACCTGTCGGCCGGTGCGCTCAACGGCATCACCCGCGACACCATCTTCAACATCTGCCAGGACCTGGGGCTGACGCTGAAGGAAAAGCGCATCACCCGCGACGAGGTCTACATCGCCGACGAAGCCTTCTTCACCGGCACCGCCGCCGAGGTGACGCCGATCCGCGAGCTCGACCGCATCGAGATCGGCCGCGGTTTCCGTGGGCCCATCACCGAGAAGATCCAGGCGGCCTTCTTCGACATCGTCAACGGCCGCAATCCGAAATATGCCGAATGGCTGACCCGGGTGTGATGCGATGAGCCAACCGATCAGCGTGGTCGAAGTGATCGCCCAGGACCTGCAAGGCCCCGGCGTGGTGGCCTGCCCCAACCCGAAGATGGCGCTGTGGAGCAACCACCCACGGGTGTTCATCGATGTGGCCACCACCGGCGAAGGCAAGTGCCCGTATTGCGGCACGGTCTACCGGCTGAAAGCCGGCGAGCCACTGCCCGCCCACTGAGCGGGGTGACGGCGGGGCGCTCGCTGCCGCGTCTGTGAACGGCGCCCGCCGCCTCCGGCGCGGCAGCGACCCGGCTACAACTGCAGCTTGCCGTAGAAGACCACCGGCCCGGTGGGCTGGCCGGTGGGCGACCCGCCCGGCGGCTCGACGCTGACGGCCATGTGGTCGATGCCGCTGCCCTTCAGCCCGCCGGGCAGTTCGCCGCGGCGCAGCAGCGTGACGCCGTCGGCCTTGATCAGGCCCAGCGAGCTTGGCTTGCCGACCGCCGGCGCCCACCACAATTCGAGCGTGCGGTCGGGCTGGACGGCCACCGGCACCAGCGGGCGGGCCACCGCGGCGCGGCCGTCGCCACTGAAGCTGGCGACCACGCTGCCGCCCAGCGCCGGGTCGGCGCCGGTGGACTGCAGCACCACCACCACCGGCGGCAGCACCTCGCCCGGCTGCGCCAGCAGCACGCCCATTGCCACCACGGCCACCGTGGCCAGGCCCGACGCGGCGCGCCAGACGTCCAGCCGGCGCCACCAGGGCTGAGCCGCCGGCTGCGGCCAGAGCCGCTGCGCGATGCGCGCCCAGGTGTGCGGCGGCGGGGTCTCGTCGACCACCACCGCGGTCAGCGGTAGCAGCCGGGCCTGCCACGCGGCCACCGCGGTCCGCAAGGCCGGATGCCCCGGCAGCAAGGCCTCGAAACGCCGTCGCGCCGGCCCGCGCAGCGTGCCGGCCACGTACTGCGCGGCCAGCGCGTCGGCCAGGGGTTTGTGGGCGTAGTCCATGTCAGGCCTGCCCCCTCGCGGGGGGCAGCGAACAGCGTGAGCGTGGGCGCGTCATGTCAGGTTTCCATCGCGCGGTCGGTCTGCGCGGCTTTTTCGAGGCAGCCCTTCAGCGTCATCAGCGCGCGGCGCACCCAGCTCTTGACGGTGCCCAGCGGCTGGCGCAATTGCTCGGCCACCTCGGCATGCGACAGGCCGTCGAAGAAGGCCAGCGCCACGCTTTGGCGCTGCGGCGCGCTCAGGCTCTCCATGCACTGGCCCAGCTGGCGCGCGTCGCTGGCGCGTTGCAGCAGCGCGGACGGGCCGGGTGCGTCGTCGACCAGCCGCGCCATCGCGTCGGGTCGGTCGCTGTCGCTGTCGTTGTCGTTGTCGGCATGCAGGCTTTCGGTGCGGGGCTGGGCCTGGGCGCGGCGCAGGCTGTCGATGGCCTTGTTGCGGGCGATGTGGGTCAGCCAGGTCATCGGCTGCGCCCGGCTGGCGTCGAAGTTGCCGGCGGCCTTCCAGGCGCTGACATACACCTCCTGCAGCAAGTCGTCGGCCAGGTCGCGGTCGCGCTGGATGCGCAGGATCACCGCGAACAGGTGGCCGCTGCTCAACTCGTAGACGCGCTTGAACGCCGCCCGGTCGCCCAACGCGCTGCGCGACAACGCGGCGGCCAGGTCGCGGCTGCGCTCGGTCCAGAGGTCTTGGGGTGTCTTCATCGCGATCTGCCTGCCCACAGTGTGCCCCGGTCTTGGCCGCTGCGCTGGCCGGGCACGCGCTGCCTACAATCGACGGCCATGCCGCGATCGCAAGAGTTCATCCTCACCCTGGCCTGCCGGGACACGACCGGCATTGTGTATGCCGTCTCGGGCCTGCTGTTCCAGGCCGGCTGCAACATCATCGATTCACAGCAATTCGGGGATGTGCAGGGCGACGACGCGACGGGTTTGTTTTTCATGCGGGTGCACTTTCAGGCGCCGCCCCACATGGCCACCACGGCCATGCTCGAGAACCTGTTCTCACATGTACGCACGCAGTACGGCATGGATGCACGCTTTCATGCCGTGGCCGAACGACCGCGCCTGCTGCTGATGGTCAGCCAGCACGGCCACTGCCTCAACGACCTGCTGTTCCGCTGGAAGAGCGGCCAGCTCGAGGTCGAGATCCTGGCCATCGTGTCCAACCACGCCGCCTTCGCCGGCCTGGCCGACAGTTACGGCATCGCCTTCCACCACCTGCCGCTGCCCGCCGGCAGCGACGCCGCCATTAAGCGCGCCCAGGAATTGCAGGTCGAGGCCATCGTCGAACGCGAGCGGGTCGATCTGGTGGTGCTGGCGCGCTACATGCAGATCCTGTCGGCCGATTTTTGCCACGCGCTGAAGGGCCGGGCGATCAACATCCACCACAGCTTCCTGCCCAGCTTCAAGGGCGCCAAGCCCTACTTCCAGGCCCATGCGCGCGGCGTCAAGCTGATCGGCGCCACCGCGCACTATGTCACCGCCGACCTGGACGAGGGCCCGATCATCGAGCAGGACGTCGAGCGGGTCGACCATTCGATGTCGGCCGAGCAGATCACCGCGGTGGGCCGCGACGTCGAATGCGTGGTGCTGGCCCGCGCGGTGCGCTGGCATGTCGAGCGCCGGGTGCTGATGAACGGCCACAAGTCGGTGATCTTCCGCTGAGCATGCCCGCCGCCTTGCCATGACCCCAACCAAGCCCCAGACCGCGCACCTGATGGCCTCGCCCGACGACGTCGAGGCGCAGTTCTACGAGGCGCTGCGCGAGGCCGACATCGACAAGCTGATGGCGTTGTGGGCCGACGACGATGACGTGTTCTGCGTCCACCCGGGCGGGCCGCGGGTGGTCGGGCCGCTGGCCATCAGGGCGGCCTTCGAGGCGATGTTCAGCAACGGCCGCATCCAGGCCCATCCCGAACGCCTGCGCCGGCTGCACACGCTGGACGCCGCGGTGCACAACCTGGTCGAGCGCATCGAGTTGCACACCGCCGAGGGCCCGCGCATCGGCTTCGTGCTGGCCACCAACGTCTACCTCAAGACCGCCCAGGGCTGGCGCATGGTGGCCCACCACGCCAGCCCCGGCACGCCGCACGAGTCGACCGAGGTCGTCGAGGCGCCCTCGGTGCTGCATTAGGCGTGACGCGCTGTGCCGCTGCGCGACCGTCCACACCCACATCCACACCCACACCCACACCCACACCCACACCCATACCCGCACCCACCGACAGCGGGCCGACGCTGATGCTGCAGTTTCAATCCCCCTGGTGGCTGCCCGGCGGCCATGCGCAGACGATCTGGCCGGCCAAGCTGTCGCGCCACACGCCGGGGCCTGCCGCGGCCGCGCCGCGCTGGCGCCGCGAGCGCTGGGCCACTCCCGACGACGACTTCATCGATGTCGACCACCTGGCCGAGGGCGCAAGCGCCGACGCGCCGCTGCTGGTGCTGTTCCACGGCCTGGAGGGCTCGTCGCAAAGCCACTACGCGCAGGCATTCGCGCGCTGGGCGCAGCGCGCCGGCTGGCAGCTGGCGGTGCCGCACTTTCGCGGCTGCTCGGGCGAACTGAACCGCGGCCCACGCGCCTACCACTCGGGTGACTTCGAGGAGATCGGCTGGATCCTGCAGCGCCTGCGCCAGCAGGCGGGCGCGCCGCTGTTCGCGGTCGGCATCTCGCTGGGTGGCAACGCGCTGCTGCGCTGGGCCGAGGAGGCCGGCGACAGCGCCGCAGTCACCGCCCGCGCAGTGGCCGCGGTGTCCTCGCCGGTCGACCTGGCGGCCAGCGGCCACGCCATCGGCCGCGGCTTCAACCGGCAGGTCTACACCCGCATGTTTCTCAACACCATGCGGCCCAAGGCGCTGGCCAAGCTGGCCCAGCACCCGGGCCTGTTCAGCCGCGAGAAGATGCTGGCCGCGCGCGACCTGTACGACTTCGACAACCTGTTCACCGCGCCGCTGCACGGCTTCAAGAACACCGACGACTACTGGGCCCGCGCGTCGGCCAAGCCGCACTTGGCGCGCATCCGCATCCCGGCGCTGCTGCTCAATGCCGGCAACGACCCGTTCGTGCCTGCTGCCAGCCTGCCACGCCCGGGCAGCACAGGCCGTCATGTGACGCTGTGGCAACCGGCGCACGGCGGCCATGTCGGCTTTCCCGGTGGGCGGTTTCCGGGCCATGTGCAGCCGCTGCCGGCCGGCGTGATGGCCTGGCTGCAGCAGCACCGCTGAGCCGCGCGCAAGATCCAGATCCAGATCCAGATCCAGAACCCGTCAGGAGATCGACCGATGGACGACATCGTCAAGGCTGCGCTGAAAAAATGGCCCGGCGTGCCGCACTGCTATGGCTGGCTGGCGCTGGACGCCCGCGGCGACTGGTACATGCGCGACGACCGTATCCAGCAGGCGGGGCCGTTCCCGCAGGTCAAGGGCAGCCGCATCGATCACGACAAGCTCAAGGCCTTCATCGAGCGCAACTACGAAGCCGACGCCGCCGGCCGCTGGTTTTTCCAGAACGGCCCGCAGCGGGTCTACGTGCAACTGGAGGCGGCACCCTGGGTGTGGCGGCTGCAGTGGCCGGCGGTGCCCGACCGCAGCGCAGCGCCCAGCCTGCCGACCGTGACCAGCCACACCGGCCGCGCGGCCCTGGCGCGCAGCGCCTGGCTGGACGCCGAGGGCCGGCTGTACCTCGACACCGACCTCGGTTTCGGCATCGTGCACAGCCAGGACATGCTGGACGCGGCGCAGGCGGTGGAGGCGGGCGGCTGGCAGCCGCAGCCCCTGGTGGCTGCCGATGCGCCTGCGCGCTTTGGCTACCAGCGAACACCCATGCCGGCGCCGGACTGATCCGGCAAGGCCTGGCAGGGTCTGGCGTGCGCGACCCGCACAGGAGGCGCGGTCATGTGGGCGCGGGCCTGCGCCGGTTGGTGCGCGGCGACCGGGTGTGAAAAAGCCGCCCGCAGGCGGCTGAAAACCGGCGAGGGCCGGCTTACTTCGACGCCGCCGCCTCGGGTGCCGACGCAGCCGCGGCCGGGGCCTTCGGTTCGTCGAACTTGGCGCCGCCCTGGTTGGCGATGTAGACCACCGCGCGGCCGATCTCGAAGTCGCTGAACTCACCGCCGCCCTGCGCGCCCATGGCGTTCTTGCCCTTCAGCGCCGAGGTCAGCAGTGCTTCATACCCGGTCTTGATGCGCGGGCCCCAGGCCGCCGCGTCGGCCAGCTTCGGGGCGCCCGCAGCGCCGCTGGTGTGGCAAGCCGAGCACTGCGCCTGGTAGACCTGCTCGCCGGTCCTGAGCACGGCTGGCGCCGAGGCGTCCTTGATTTCGATCGAGCCGATGCGCTGGATCCGCAAGGCCACCGCCTCCTCGGTCATGCCGTCGCTGCCCGCGCCGCGCTTGCCACCGAAGTCGACGAAATTGGCCAGCATGATGATCACCACGATCGGCACCACGAACGACGCCACCACGGCGATGACGAGTTGCTTGGGCGTGCGGATCGGGCCTTGGTGGTTTTCTTCGTGCGCTGGGGGCTGGGCGTCGCTCATGGAATCCTCTGGGTGGCCGGGTGGGTTCAGTACTTGCGGTGCAGGTGGCCGCGGGTGTCAGGCCATGGGCCGGCTGGGCGGGCCATGCATCGCCTGCCGACGTGCTGGCGATGCACATCAAGCAAAACCTTCAGATTGTAGCGAGACCGCAGGATTCGACTGAGGCGCCCTGGCGACCCGCGCAACGCCGGCGCAGCGTGGCATAGAATCACGGGCTGTACCTCCCGCGGCGACCGTGGTGAAGTGGATATCATTGGGCCCTCCGAAGGCTTAGTCGCAAGTTCGATTCTTGCCGGTCGCACCAGTCGCGCATCAAGTCGCTGACGGTTCTCGCTGTCGAGCGCCCGCCGGGGCGCCCAGCCCACCCGCGACAAGTTCTGCAGGCCAACACGCCACCGGGCGTGTTCACCGCACCGCTGCGGCCCTGGCCACGACGGCACGCTGGCGCTGCATGTAGACCACGCCGGCCAGCACCACCGCACCGCCGACCAATTGCTCGGCCAGTGGTTGCACGCCAAAGAACAGCAGCGAGATCAGCACCGCGAACACCGGCACCATGTTCTGCCACAGGCCGCCAGTCTGGATGCCCAGCCGGTTGACGCCAGTGTTCCAGGCCACGGTGGCCAGCGCGGTGCAAAACACCGCCGCCACCAGCAACTGCACCATCGGCAGCGGCGCCGGGCTCAGGTTGGGCGGGCCCGCCAGGCCGCTGGCACGTGCGCCGGCCCAGCACAGCAGCAACCAAGGCAATGCGCCGATGGTGGTGAGGTAGGTGCGCCGCAGCTGCGGCGTCTCAGGCGCGAACCAGCGCTGGGCCAGGATCGAGTAGGCCGTCCAGCTGCAGATGGCCAGCACCACCAGCCCCTCGCCGCCCTGCAGGCCGAACAGGCCGACCGCTGCGGCGCCATCGGCGCCGGCAGCCCGCGGCCGGCCGCTGATGGCGATGGCCGCGCCGACCAGCGTCAGCGCGGTGGCGCCCCAGAAGCCGCGCTCGAGCCGGGCGCCGGTCATCAGCCGCGACACCACGGCGACGTAGACCGGCGAGCCGGCCGACAGCGCGGCCACCGTCATCGGGTGGGTCAGCGACAGGCCCAGGTTGTAGAGCACCAGAAAGCCGGCCACACACAGGCTCAGCAGCGCCACCCGCCACAGCGGGATCGGCGAGCGCAACTGGCGCGGGCCCAGCGACAGCACCAGCATGGCGCCCAGCAGCACGGTGGCCACGCCATAGCGCAGCGGCGAGACCCAGAACGGATCGAAATGCTTCAGCAGCGCGGCCGTCAGCGGCAGGTTCAGGCCCCACAGCAGGGTGGCGAACAAAAAGCCACCGCTGCCGATCAGCGTGGCGCGACTGGCCAGATCCATCGGCCCACCAGCGCTGCTGCCCGACCCACCACCCACGCTCACGGATCGGCCACAAAACGCGGCCAGGTGCTGGCCACGTACTGCAGAAAGGCCGGACCCAGGCCTTCGGCCTCGAGGTAGGCACGGCTGACCGGGCGTTCGATGCACTGGAACGTCGGGTCGGCCAGCGCGCGGCGGGCAAAGTCGTGGTGCAGCATCGCGCCGCGGCCGATCAGCACAAAGTCAGCACCGCTGTCCAGGCAGCGCCGGGCGGTGGCAGCGTCCATGATCTTGCCGGCCACGCCCAGTTGGGTATCGCCGCGCGCCAGCGCCGCGAAGTGGTCGATCAGCGGCCGGTCGGCATAAGCCGGGTCTTGCGGTGGCTTGAAGCAGTCCCACAGCGACATGTCCAGGTAATCGAGCCCGCCGTGGTCCAGCACCTGTTGCGCCAGCGCCAGCGATTCGGCCATGGTGATGCCAAAGCGCTCGGGCGACAGCCGCAGGCCGAGCTGGAACTGCGGCCCGGTGGCCGCGCGCACGCCGTCGATCAGCTCGAACAGGATGCGGTTTCGTTGCTCGGCCGCACCGCCGTAACCGTCACCCCGCTGGTTGAGCTCACCATCGAGAAACTGCGCCAGCAGGTAGCCATGCGCACCATGCAACTCCACGCCCTGGAACCCCGCCTGCTCGGCGCGACGGGCGGCGGTGATGAAGTCCTGCGTCAG
>JBBQVF010000104.1:0-15975 GCA_038211805.1 Burkholderiales bacterium
GCACTGGGGCGGGTAGGCGCTGCCGTTGGGGCGTCGGTCGGCGCAGCGGTGGGCGCGGCCGTCGGCGCGGCAGTGGGGCGGGTAGGCGGTGCCGGCGGCTTGATGTCGCCCGTGGTGGTGCCGCCGTTGCCCGGCGATGCCGTGGGCGATGGCGTCGGCGCCTGAGTGGGCGCGGCCGTCGGGGCTGCGGTGGGCGCTTCGGTCGGGGCCACCGTTGGCGAAGCCGTCGGGGCAGCCGTTGGTGCGGCGGTTGGGGCGGCGGTGGGTGCCGCGGTTGGTGCCGCGGTTGGTGCCGCGGTGGGTGCCGCGGTTGGTGCCGCGGTTGGTGCCGCGGTTGGTGCGGCGGTTGGGGCGGCGGTTGGTGCAGCGGTGGGCGCTGCCGTCGGCGCCACGGTAGGCGTTTCTGTCGGGGCCGCCGTTGGCGAAGCCGTCGGTGCAGCGGTTGGTGCCGCGGTGGGTGCGGCAGTTGGTGCGGCCGTAGGTGCGGCCGTTGGGGCCTCGGTCGGCGCAGCGGTGGGCGCTGCCGTCGGCGCCACGGTTGGCGCCTGCGTCGGGGCCACGGTTGGCGAAGCAGTCGGGGCAGCTGTTGGCGTTGCAGTAGGCGCGACCGTCGGTGCTGCAGTAGGGGCCACGCTCGGGCGGGTGCCCGCAGGTGGCGGCGTCACGCCGATCGTGGTGCCGCTGCCATTGCCGGGAGAAGCAGTGGGCGCTGGCGTCGGCGCGACCGTTGGTGCATCGGTCGGGCTGGCGGTGGGCGCCGCGGTGGGCGCAACGGTCGGCGCTGGCGTTGGGGCCGCGGTCGGCGCGGCAGTCGGTGCCGCCGTAGGGGCATCTGTTGGCGCTGCAGTAGGCGCCACGGTCGGCGCGGCCGTCGGCGCGGCCGTTGGTGCGGCAGTCGGCGCTGCAGTGGGAGCAACCGTGGGTGCGGCCGTTGGCGCCTCGGTTGGCGCTGCAGTCGGTGCCGCCGTGGGTGCAAATGTCGGCGCCGCGGTCGGCGCCAATGTCGGCGCCATGGTCGGTGCGACCGTCGGCGCTGCGGTTGGTGCGGCAGTCGGTGCCGCCGTGGGTGCCGCGGTCGGAGCAGTCGTGGGTGAAGCTGTTGGCGCTTCGGTCGGTGAGGCGGTGGGTGCGGCAGTCGGTGCTGCGGTCGGCGCCTCGGTGGGCGGCGCAGTGGGCGCGGCCGTAGGTGCCGAAGTCGGCGCTACCGTGGGTGCCGCGGTCGGCGAAGCGGTTGGCGCGGCAGTCGGTGCGGCAGTCGGTGCGGCGGTTGGTGCGGCGGTTGGTGCCTCGGTGGGCGCCGAGGTGGGGGCGGCAGTCGGTGCTGCTGTGGGGGCATCGGTCGGCGCCACCGTTGGCGCTGCGGTCGGAGCAACCGTAGGCGAGGCCGTGGGAGCCTCGGTTGGCGCTGCAGTGGGCGCATTGGTTGGCGCCGCTGTCGGCGCCGCGGTTGGCGCCGCGGTTGGCGCAACGGTCGGCGCTGGCGTTGGTGCCTCGGTCGGCGCGGCAGTCGGTGCCGCCGTAGGGGCAACTGTTGGCGCTGCAGTAGGCGCCACAGTGGGTGCGACCGTCGGCGCCACAGTGGGTGCGACCGTCGGCGCTGCCGTGGGTGCGGCAGTCGGCGCTGCAGTGGGGGCAACCGTGGGTGCGGCCGTCGGCGCCTCGGTTGGCGGCGCAGTGGGCGCTGCCGTGGGTGCAGCCGTGGGTGCCTCAGTCGGCGCCGCTGTGGGCGCGGCCGTCGGTGCCGAAGTCGGCGCTGCCGTGGGTGCGGCCGTGGGCGCCTCGGTTGGCGCGGCAGTCGGTGCGGCAGTCGGTGCTGCGGTCGGCGCCTCGGTCGGCGGCGCAGTGGGCGCTGCCGTCGGTGCAGCCGTGGGTGCCTCAGTCGGCGCCGCTGTGGGCGCCGCTGTGGGCGCGGCCGTCGGTGCCGAAGTCGGCGCTACCGTGGGTGCCGCGGTCGGCGAAGCGGTTGGCGCGGCAGTCGGTGCGGCAGTCGGTGCGGCGGTTGGTGCCTCGGTTGGCGCCGAGGTGGGGGCGGCAGTCGGTGCTGCAGTGGGGGCATCGGTCGGCGCCACCGTTGGCGCTGCGGTCGGAGCAACAGTAGGCGATGCCGTGGGCGCCTCGGTGGGCGCTGCGGTGGGCGCTGCGGTTGGCGCTGCGGTGGGCGCATCGGTTGGCGCCGCTGTCGGCGCGGCCGTGGGCGCATCGGTCGGAGCTGCTGTCGGTGCCGCTGTAGGAGCTGCTGTCGGTGCCGCTGTAGGTGCTGCTGTAGGTGCCGCGGTCGGGGCGGCTGTGGGTGCCACCGTCGGCGCAGCCGTCGGGGCCACGCTCGGGCGGGTGTTTGCTGGCGGTGGCGCGACGCCGATCGTGGTGCCGCCACCGTTGCCCGGCGACGCGGTCGGCGATGGCGTGGGTGCTGAGGTCGGTGCGGCGGTCGGTGCGGCGGTCGGTGCCGCTGTTGGCGCTTCCGTGGGTGCAGCCGTCGGTGCCGCGGTCGGTGCGTCGGTCGGTGCGGCCGTCGGTGCGGCCGTCGGTGCTGCGGTGGGTGCTGCCGTGGGTGCTGCAGTGGGTGCGGCAGTGGGTGCGGCAGTGGGCGCCGCACTCGGGCTGGTGACGACCGCCGGCGGCGCCACGCCGATCGTGCTGCCGCCGCCGTTGCCGGGCGACGCGGTGGGCGATGGCGTGGTGCCCTCCAGCGCCGTCTTGAAGCCCGGCTTGGCCGACACCGTTGCGGCCTCGGCCGCGCTGGTCGGCGGGTCGGGCGGTTTGACACCCGGTGACGTGCCCGGCACGCCCGGCGACGCGGTCGGGCTGGCGGTCGGGCTGGCGGTCGGACCACCGCTGGGCGCCGGCGTCGGCGCGCCGGTGGGCGATGCCGTCGGGGCCGCGGTGGGCGCCACGGTCGGCGCCACGGTCGGCGCTACCGTGGGCTTGACGGTCGGCGGCTGCGTGACGCTGATGGTGTCGACGTTGTCGTACACCTGCACCGCCTCGATCCGCACTACCCGCACCGCGTCGAACAGGGCCTGCAGGGCGCCGATGCGAACGTCCGGCGCGGCCGCGCCAGCGCTGAAGTCGCGGCCGGCGCGCAGCAGCAACTCGCCGTTGTGGGCCGAGCCTGCGGCATCCACCACCGCACCGGCGTCCAACTTCAGGCTGCCGCCGCTGCTCATCAGCGTGATCTGCCCACCGCCGCTGCCCGCGCCGGTGGTGCGTGCCTGCAGCCGCGCCGCATCACCCGTCACCTGCAGGTCGCCGCCCGCCGCCAGCGTGATGCCGGCGCGCTGGCTGCCTTCGGCGATCAACTGGCCCCGCACCGTGAGCTGGCCGCTGTCAGCCTGCAATGACAGCTGCTGCGAGCGCAGCACCGTGCCGGCCGCCAGCGTCTGGTCACCGGCCCGGTTGCGCACGCTGATGGCGCCGCTGAACGGCGCCGGCGTGCTGCCGGCGCTGCCGGTACTGCCAGCATTGCCAGCACTGCCGGAGCTTCCGAAACTTCCCAGCTGGCCCGCCAGCGTCGACAGGTCCACCGGCGCCAGGCTGTCCAGGCTGAGCTTCGCGCCGCCGGCCAGGCCCGCGCCGCCACGCAACACACCGTCGATCGCCAGCCTGCCCAGCGGGGCCGCCAGCACCAGTTGGCCGCCCTCCGCCTGGCCGCTGGCACCGACGTCCAGGCGGGCCGCCGGGGCCGTCGCGCTGGCCGGGGCCAGCACCACGTCGCCGAGATCGGCACGGCCCAGCAGCATGCCGCCGGGAGTGTCGATGCGCACGCTGTCGAAGCTGCTGGCCGTGCCCGCCACCGAGACATCGGCACCGGCCTCGAAACGCAGGTCGCCCCGGCTGGCGCGCAACGCCAGCTGACCCGACGGCAGCTGCATCGCGTTGGCCACCACGATCTCGGCGGCATTGACCGTGACCGTGGCGCCCAGCGGCGCCGCCGTGCCCGCAGCGCTCGCCGCGCCGGCACCGCTGCTGAACAGCGCCCGGCCGGCCGCCGACAGCGTGGTGTTGCCCCCCGTGCTGCCGATCACCCGCGGCGCGGCCACCACCAGCGCACCCGGCACCTGGAAGCTGCCGGTGCCGGTCAGGGCCAATTCGCTGAAGGCGTCCAGCACCACGGTGCCTGCACCGACGACCTGCTGGCGGCCCGGCCCCACTGTCAGCGCGCCGCGACTGGCCCGCAGGCTCAGCGTGTCCGCGGCTGCCACCGACCCGCCGACGCCGCCGACGCCAGTGACGCCGGTGACCGTCGTCGTACCGGTGCCCGCGGCGCCCCCCGCGGCGTTGCCCGCCGGGTTGTCTGCAGTGGCCCTGAGCAGCAGGCTGCCCGCCTCGACCCGGGCCTGGCGGGCAGAGGCGGGCAGCGCGGTGGCCGCCGGGTCGGTGGCCGCCGGCAGCAGGCGCAGCACCGCGCTGTCGAGCGTCAACGACTCGGTGGCCAGGCCGCCGAGCTGGCTGCCGGCGCTGAACTCGATGCCCTGGTAACCGCGCAGTGTCAGCTCGCGGCTGGCGCTGACCGCCCGCAGCAGCGCACCCTGCAGCACCAGCGTGCTGTCGGCAGCCGCCGGCCCGTCGGCGCCGATGCGCAGCACCGTGCCGCCCAGCGACAAGGCCTGCGCGGCGATCACCGTGCTGGCAGCGACCGACGTGCCCGCCGCGCTCTCCAGGCTGACATGGCCGCCCGACAGCTGGGTGGGCTGGCCCGCGTCGCTGGTCACGGTCAAGCGGCCGCTAGTCGGGTCGACCGCGGTGCGCTGCAACTCGCCGCTGCCGGCGTTGACGCGCAGCGCGGCGCCGGCACCAGTCAACGCCAAGGTCTCGGCGCTGCCGGCGGCGGTGGTGGCGGTGTTGGCGGTGGTGGCGGTGGTGGCGGTCGTGTTGGCAGCGATGCTCACGCCCGCCGCCAGGGTGACCTGGCGTGTGGCCGCCAGCGTCAGGTCGTCCAGCCGCAGCGCCTCGGTGCTGCGGTCGATGGTGACCTCGCTGGCTGTCACGTCGATGGCGCGCAGCAGGCGGCCGTCGACCACGCTGGCCGCGCCACGGATGCCGCCCAGCAACACGCTGGCCGCGCCGCTGGCGTTGAGCTGGCCGGGGGTCAGCACCAGCGTGCCGTCGCTGGCCGGCCCGCCGTCGCCGGCATCGCCGACCCGGATGCGGGGCGCGGCGACATTGAGGTCACCACCCTGGCTGCCGGCGACGGTGTGGCTGAAGTCCAGCTGCCCCGCCAGCCGCAGCTGCGCGGCCGACAGGTTCAGGGTGCCGGCATCGGCCGGTCCGCGCAGCGGCGCCCGGTCGTCGGCGCGCGCATCGGCGGCGAAGAAGCGGTCGGCCGAGCTCAGGATCAGTTCGGACGACTGGCGCGCCAGCGCCTGCGGCGTGACGATGAAGGCAGCCGGCAGCGCAGCGCTCAGCCCGGTGGCCGCCGTTCCCAGCAGCGCGCCGACCAGCGTGGCGCCATTGGCTTGCAGCACGGCCACGCCCATCCGCAGGTTGGCGCTGGCGGTGGTGCCGGCGGTGGTGCCGGCGGTAGTGCCGGCGGTAGTGCCGGCGGTAGTGCCGGCGGTGGTGTCGGCGGTTACGGGCTTGACCAGGAAGGCCCCGGGCAGCAACGCATAACGTGCCGGCAGCACGGCATAGCTGCCGGCCGGCAGCGGGCCGCCAGCGCCGAAGGTGATGGTGCGGCCGAAGGCGATGGCGCTGCGCAGGCCGTTGGCGTCCACTTCAGCGGCGATGGCCGCGTCCAGCGGCGCCGCGTCGGTGATGCCGGGCACCACCGCGAAACTGCCGCCGGCCGCGCCGGCGAAGAGGTCGATCGAGCCACCCGGCCCGGCCACGAACTCATGGCCTTGCAGGCTGCCACCACCCGACAGATCGACCCGGGCGGCCGCCAGCGCGCCAGTTGCAGCGTCCAGGCTGAGGCGGGGCGCCTGCAGGTCGATGCGCTTGTCGGGCGCCGCGCTGCGCCGGTCGTCGGGGCGCTGCATGACCCAGGTCTTGCCGCCGTCGCTGGCGCTGCCCCAGGGCACGGTGCTGCCGTCGCCCGACACCGACGTCAGGCTGCCGGCGGCCAGCGTCAGCGAGTCGCCGGCCTGCAGCGTCAACTGGCCCTGCGGCGCCCGCAGGACGCCGGCCTGGGTCAGCGTGCCCGCGCGCAGCGTCAGCGCGCCGCCGGCCGATAACGGCAGCTGCGGCAGCTGCGGCATCGTGGTGGCAGCGCCCTCGGGCCGGCTCAGGCTCAGCGCGGCGGTGCCGACGTCGAGCGTGAAGCGGCTGTCGGTGGTGGGATAGAACTGCGCCGCGCTCAGCGCCACGTCGGCCGCGGTCAGCAGGCCACCGACGGGTGCCAGGTTGCCGACGATGACGCCGCTGGCGCGCAGGTCGCCGCTGGCGGCCAGCGTCAGCTGGTCGAAGCCCGACCAGCGGGTCTGGCCCACCAGGTCGAGCGTGGTGCTGCGCACCGTCAGTTGGGCGTTGCCCGTCGGGCCGGCCGATCCGACCGATCCGACCGATGGGGGCACGGCCTGCTGGTTGGCAAAGCCCGCACTGTTGCCCAGGCTGACCGAGGCCGCGCCGAGGCGGACGTCGGCCCCGGCGGCGGCGGTCAGACGCGGCGCGTCCAGCACGATGCGGCGGGCCAGATCGAACTGCACCGCGCCTTCGAAGTGCAGCGTGTCGCTGCTGCGCAGCGAAGCCCCGGCCAGCCCGGCCGCCTGCAGCATGCCGGCGTCGACGCGGGCAGCGCCGCGCAGCGGGTCCAGCGCGGCGGCATCGCCCCAGGCGGGCGCCGTGGCGGCAGCGGAAGCCCCTGCAGCCGGCGCTGTGTCATCGGCCACCACCAGGCGACGCAAAGGCAGGCCCAGCGCCTGGCCGTCACCGGACAGCGTCAGGTTGAACTGGCCGCCGGCGCCGGCCGGGGCCGCCGACACGGCGACGAACCGCCCGTCGAGCACCGCACCGCCGGGCTGGGAGGCACCGCCGGGCAGCGGGTTGTCCAGCAGCGTGATGTCCAGCGTGCCGGCGTTGCCATGCACCGCGCGGCGGCCGTCCGCGTACAGGCCGGTGGCGCCGCCGTCGAGCAGCCCGGCCGCACCGTTGGCCAGCACCGTGCTGCCGTCCCGCCACAACAGCAACGGGCTGCGCAGGGTGACGGTGCCACCGTCGAGCACCGTGCCGCGCAAGCGGCCGTCGCTGCCGGGCACCGGCTGCAGCAAGCCCGAGACGTCGATGCGGCTCTGCTCGCCGAGCCACAGCACGCCGTAGGGATCGGGCAGCGCCTCGCTGTTGAAACCCGACTTGCTCAGGCTGACGTTGCCGCCGGGCACGGTCAGTGCGCCGTCCATGCGCAGCGTGCGGGCCGCGCTGATCGACAGGGCGGCGGCGGGCTCCAGCGTGATGCGGGCACCGTCGGCCACCGTCAGCACGCCGCCATCGGCCACGCTGGCGAGGCCGCTGGCGTTGAGCGTCAGGTTGACCGGGGCGCGCAGGCCGGCCAGCGACGGCGCCAGGACCGGCGCCAGCATCGGCACTGCCGGGCCGTCAGCCACCCGGCTGCCGGTGGCCAGGATGCGCATCGGCGCGCTGGCTTGCCAGCTCGACAGCACCGGCGACAGCTGGGTGCCCGCCACCACGTCGAGCTGCCTGACGCCATCGACGGTGAAACCGGCAAAGCCGCCCTGCGAGAAGAATGCTTCGCTCAGCCGCAGGCGGCCGGGCGTGGCGTCGATGTCGGCTTGCCCGACGGCGGCGCCCGGCCCGATCACCACCTCGTTGGCGCGCAGGCTCAGGCTGGCGCCGCGTGCACCGGCCAGTGCCGCACCGCGCAGGCTGCCGTTCAACTCGAAGGGCGTGCCCATCAGGCTGACCCCGTCGACCCGCGGGCTGGACGCCAGCAGGATGCTGCCGGCGTTGCCACCCACCAGGCCGCCGCTGCTGCCCACGCGCAGGCCGCCCGAGACATCGATCCGTGAGCCCTCGCCCAGCACCACGCCGGCGCCCGAGCGCAGGCTGGCGCTGCCGCCGGTGGTGGGCAGGCTGCTGGCCTGGCCGTCGAGCAGGGTGTTGACGACGCGGCCGGCCAGGTCGATCTGCACGCCGTCGGCGACGGTGATGTCGCCGGCCAGGTTGCTGCCGGCGAGGTTGCTGCTGCCGACCAAGATGACGCGCCCGCTGGTCGACAGCGCGGCGCTGCCGCCGGGGGCCACGATGTCGCTGGCCAGCGTCAGGCCACCGGCGCCGCGCGCGGCCAGCACCACCGCGGCGCGCGCCGGCAGCAGCAGCCGGGCGTCGGCGTCGGTGATCAGGTCGCCCTCGGTGGCCAGCGTGATGCTGCCGAAGCCGCCGGCCTGCAGGGCGCGGGCCGCCACCCGCGACTCATCGGGCAACGCGGCGTCGAGCGGCGCCTGCCAGAAGTCGTCGCCCAGCCTGGGGCTGGCGGCCACCAGGCGCAGCGAGGTCTCGATGCCCGTGCCGCCAAAGCCAGCGCTGCCGAAGCCGCCGCCGTTGTCGACCCGGCCCAGTTGGAAACGCGAGGCGCTGGCCAGTGCATCCTGACCGGTGCGCTGGCGCAGGCCCTGCACCGTGCCGCCGCGCAGGTCACCGGTCAGCACGGCCTGCGCGGCGGTGACCAGCAGCTGGCCGCCGGCACGGCCTTCGGTGTAGCCGGCTTCCAGCCGGCCCGCATAGGTGGCCGAGTAGCGGGTCAGCGCACCCCAGCGGTCTTGCTGCGGCGTGCGGCTGCCGTCGGCGGCGCGGGCGCTGAAATAGCGGTCGACGCCGTCGATCGCGAGATACCGGCGGTCGGCGGCGGCGTCGTTGAGGCTGACGCGGGCGCCGTTCTCGGCCAGCAGCCAGGTCGGCTGCACCAGCGCAGCGCCGAAGCGCACCTGGCCGCCCGACACGTCGATGCGCGAGGTCTCGTGGCTGAGCACCGCGCCGGTGGATTCCAGCCGCACCTCGCCGCCGGCGGCCAGCCGCTCGTTGACGGTGCGGGCCACCGCCAGCTGGTACGGGCTGGTGCTGCCCAGGATCGGCACGGCACGCCGCAGGTCAAAGGTGACGCGGCTGCGGAACAGCGGCCCCAGCTTCTGCAGCGGGGCGTCTTTGAGGTCGTTGCTGCCCAACGCTTCGGTGGTGACGAAGTGGCGGGCCACCGACACCAGTTCGTCGCGGGTGCCGGCGACGTCGATCACCGCACCGGCGCCCAGGGTCAGGCGCGCGGTGGGGTCTTGCGTGCCGGCCGGCCGGGCGGTCAGCGCGTCGTCGTTGTAGTCGGGCGTGCCGGCGCGGGCGCGCAGCAGCGCGCCGGGCGCGGTGATGGTGGTGTTGGCGCCCAGCGCGATGGTCTGGCCCGACAGCTCGATGCGGCTGCGGGTGAAGCTGGCGTTGTCGTTGGACGTCGGCAGCGCGGCGGCAGTGGCGGCCGCGGCGGTCGCGGCGGGCGCGGCCGCGGGTGTCGTGGCGGGTGTCGTGCCGGGTGTGGTGGCGAGTGCGGTGGCAGGTGTGGTATCCGGGCTCACGACGATCTGCGCGCCCGGCTCCAGCGTCAGCGCACCGGCCACGGTGGCGTGCTTGAACAGCGTGCCGGTGGTGTTGAAGCCGGTGGCGGTGCCGCTGCGGGCCAGCAGCAACACCGACCCGTTTTCGCTGACGCTGGTGGTGGCCGAGATGCGGCCGCTGACATTGACCGCCAGGCCGACCAGCGTGGCGTTGCCGCGCGGCGTGTCGAGCACGCCGTCGTGGCGCACGCTGCCGGTGCCGGCCACCTCGACCAGCAGGCCGCGCAGCGCCGGGATGTTGGCGTTGACCTCGGACGCATACAGCGTCTCGCGGGTGGGGTCTTGCAAGTAGACCTTGTCGCCGGCGGCCAGCACCGTCTGGCCGCGCTCGGTGCTGATGCGCCCGGCGTTGACCACCTCTTCGGCGAACAGGAACACCCGCCCGCCCGCTTCGGTGCGGATGCTGGCGCCGGCCTGCACCTCGACAAAACCCTTGCCCACCAACGGCACGCCGAGGAAGGCCTCGTCCTTGAAGAAGCTGGGCGCGCCGCTGTAGATCGAATTGGTCAGGCCCTGCAGAAAATCATCGTCGCCGACGTTCAGCGTGCTGGCGATCAGGCTGTTGACGTTGACCTGGGCACCGGCGCCGAACAGGATGCCCGAGCCGTTGAGCAGCGTGATGCTGCCGTTGCTGGTCAGCGCACCGAAGATCGCGCTGGGCGAGGCGCCACGGTCGATCCGGTTGAGCGCGCTGCTGTCGGCGCCGGGCAACTGGAAGTGCACCTTGCTGTCGGCGCCGATGTCGAAGCTCTGCCACTGGTAGATCGCGCGCTTGGAAGTCTGGTCGATGCGCTGGTCGCGGCCACCCTGGGGGTTGCGGGTCTCGGTCGGCCGGGCCGCGCCCGTGCCCTGCACCCGCCAGGTGGCCGACGGCACGGGAATGGCATCGCGCGGCGGTGCCGCCGGCCGCGCCGCCCGCTGGGCCAGCGATTCCAGCGGCCACAGCGCCATCAAGGCCATCACCAGCGGCGACAGGGCGGGGAGCAGGCGGGAACGGAGGGCGGGACGGCGGCTCATGACGGGGGGGATGACAGACGGGCAGACGGGCAGGCAGGCGGAGGAACGGGCGAACGGACGGGCAGACGAGCGGGCGACGACTGGGGTCAGAACCGCAGCGCCAGGCGTGCGTGCACCCGCAGGCTCCGGGTCGGCGAATAGGAGGTGGCTTTGAGCGGCCAGGCCAGGTCGATCTCGGCGCTGGCGCCAGGCGCCGCGCCCAGGCGCAGGCCGAGGCCGGCACCGGCCAGGTGGCTGCGTTCGGCCTGGCCGGGCTGCGGGTCGTGGATGCGCACCTGCCCGGCATCCACAAAGCCCAGCGCCGAGAACTCGGTCAGCCGGCGCTCGGGCAGGCCCAGGCCACTGGTCAGGGCCGATGCCCAGTTGGGGCTCTGCCACTGCAGGCCGGCCAGCACGCCGACATCGCCGCTGGCTTCGGCTTCGTAGTAGCCGCGCACGCTGTCGGCGCCGCCCGCGGTGATCTGCTCGCCGCTGACCAACGGCTGGCCCGCCAGCTGGCCGGTCAGGCGCGCGCTGAAGGTGCCGGGCAGGTCCAAGAACATCGGCCGCGTGTGACGGCCTTCCAGCCGCAGCGTGGCGAAGCCGCCGTCGGCGCCGTCGCGGTTGCAGGCGAACTGATCCTGCAGGCTGTTGTCGGGCGGGCAAGGCACGCTGCGGCGCAGCAGGCCGCGAATGCCGAAGGTGAAGGTCGCCTGCAGGTTGGTCAACGCGTCGCGGGCGGCGCCCTCGTGCCACCATTGGCCGGTGTAGCCCAGCACGAAGGGCAGGTAGCGCAGCGGCGTCGAGATCTCGCTGTCAGCGCCGCTGCCACCGCTGCCGGCTGCGCTGTCGGTGCCCGATCGCACACGTTGCTGCAGGTCGCGGAACTCCACCCCCAGGCTGATGTTGTGGCTGCTGTTGTCGCCTCTCGTGGCACTGAAAGGCTGCGTCCAGCGCAGGCCCAGCGTGTCGCCGCTGCCCAGCACGGTGTTGCCCAGCGGCTCGACCGTGCTGTTCGAATAGGTGTAGGAGAACACCCAGCTGGCGTCGTCGGCGGCGGGCACGGTGTAGCCCAGCGTGAGTACTTGGGTCTGCTGCAGCGCGCGCGGCGCGGTGGTGACGTTGAGCGCCAGGGTGTGGTCGCGCTGCAGCAGGTTGTCGTAGCGCAGGCTGGCCGACAGGCGCAGCGGGTCGGTGTTGGCCGCGTGGTGGTTGTGCGCCTCGACGCTGCCCGACAGCGGCAGCTGGTCCTTGACCTTCAGCTCCACGTCGACCGTGCCGGGGTTCAGGCCGGCGCGCAGCACCGGCTGCACCTGGCGGTCGGCGGTGCGGTTGAGCTCGGCCAGCTGGGTCTGCGCCCGGTTGAAGTTGGGCACCTCGCCTTGCTGGAAAGCCGCGGCCACGCTGCGGATGTGCTCCTGGCTGTAGTAGCGCGCGCCGGTGACCCGCACCCGGTCGACGCGGCCTTCGAGCACCCGCAGCCGGACCACGCCGTCGACGATGCGCTGCTCGGGCAGGTCGACCAGCACCGACAGGTAACCGGCATCCTGGTAGGCCTTCTCCAGTGCCGACCGTGCCGCATCCACCTGGGCCATGCTGCGCTGCGGCCCCATGTGCGACAGCACCGCCTGCTCGACCGCCAACGCGCTGAGCACGGTGTTGCCCTCGACCTCGTACTCCAGCACGTCAAAACGCGCTGTTTCAGCCGCCGCCACGGGCTGCGCCCAGGCGGACGATGTGGCAGCCATCGTCAGACAGGCGACGATGAAGGCGACCACGCAAGACATGGCGAAAGTCTGACCGGCGGGCATGTTGGGCGCATGAAAGCCATGGTCCGAACGGACCATGGCAAGCAGAGAAAGCGGTGGAGACCGGCGCTGGCGCCGGCAGCCCCCCGGGCATCAGGGGGGTGAGGAGGGTCAGGCCTGCGGCCTGCGAGCGCGTGCCCGGGCCCGGGCACGCCAGGCCAGTGCGGCGCCACCGGCGAGCAGCAGCGCCCATTGGCCGGGCTCGGGCACGGCCGATACCTCGGCGACGGCGCCCAGCGGTGTCACCCAGCCGGCACTGCGCTCGGCGACGGCCGCCGCGGCGGCGCCCTCCAGGCCGGTGATCTGCAGGCCACCGCTGAATTCGGTGCGCCCGATGCTCAAGGCAAAAGTCTGGAAGCTGGCGGTGGTGCGCACGTCGAACACCGGCATCGTGAAGCTCAGCAGGTACTTGCCGGCAAAGGGTGAAGTGGGGTCGTAGAACGGCGACGTGCTGTCCTGGTCTTCGACCTTGACGAAGCCCCAGTAGCCGTCGAAGCCGAGGTTGTCGAATTCGTCGATGAGCACTCGGTTGCTGGCCAAGTTTCCGGTGCCAGATCGGGTGAGGTAGTAGAACCAAGAAGATTGACCGACAGCATTGGTGGCATTGAATGTGGCCGCACCGTTGTAGGTCGGGGTCAGGCCACCGACTTCGCCGTAATAACCTCGACCAGAGTCCGATTCACGACTGAAGCTATCGGCGTTCACCGCATAGTCGCTGGAGGGTAGGTGAGGCTGCAAGCTGTTGATCTGGCTAAAAAAGTTACCGGCTTGTGCCGCACCAATGCCCAGGCTGAAGTTGCTGTTGATGGTGCTGCTGATGCTGACTTCGTCGCCCTGCCTGACGGTAGTGAACAGTCTCTGATTGCCCGCTGTGTTGCTGCCCGTCGAATCGATGGCCACCACCGACCAGCGCAAATTGGCCGCGGTGACGACTCCGAGAAAACTGGTCCAGGTGTTGGAGTCCACCGCCCAGAAATTCTGCGCACCGATCTCTTGCTGCCCGGCGACGAAAAACGCATCCATCGTGATGCCCAGGTCGAGCACATAGGACACCTTGGCAGCGCTGTCCACGACATTCAGAAACAACTCTCCGTTGCCACTGGTGCCCGGCGCGATGGCGGCACCGACATCGGCTAGCAAGGCGACGCCGGCGGCGGCGAGGACAAGACGTTTCATGCTGACTCCAGGAAACAGGCCCGGGGCCGCGTGCGCGGTCCCCGGGCCGAAAGAAACGAGAGCGTTACTTCACGACAACCGGCAATTGGCAGCTGTTGCCACTGCGGGTGACGCGTGAGCCAAAGTTGATCTCGCTGGTGGTGCCGGCACCAAAGGCACCTGCGTAGGTGTCAGGCAATGCGGCGACGCCCAGCTGGGTGCTCGACGACAGCTTGGCCAGCGAGTCCGGCTTGCCAGCTTCAGCGCGGAACTGGCTCAGGAAGTCCTGCTGATCCTGTGTCAAACCGGCAAAGGTGGTGTTGTGCCACTGCATCGTCGACTCGAAGAAGTAACCATACTTGCCGCCCTTGACGCTGTCGCGACTGGGCGCAATGCCGTCGAGCTTGACATGGCGCCACTTGCTGCCGGACTCGCTGTTTTCCTTGGAGACATGGCCGATCGCGTAAGCGGCGGTGTCTTCAGCAGCGCCAAGGCAGGAGATCACGTTGCCCGTGCTCGAACCCTCAAAGACAAACACGTTGCCGGTCGGGCCGACGCTGGCCACTGCATTCGACAAGCCGCTGTCCGAGAAACTGGCATCGGCGGGCGCACCGGCGCTGCTGTTGCAAGGGAACTGCAGCAGGAAGGCGTTGGCCGAAGCCTGGGTGCCCGAACCGTCGACTCGGCGGCAAATGTTGACGCGCGTGCCTTTCTTGCCGTTGTCGGCGGCCACGATCGGCTGCCAGCCCAGGCCACTGGCCGGGTCCGACAGTGAA
Source organism: Burkholderiales bacterium (assembly GCA_038211805.1). Classification (GTDB taxonomy): domain Bacteria; phylum Pseudomonadota; class Gammaproteobacteria; order Burkholderiales; family Burkholderiaceae_C; genus Pseudaquabacterium. The sequence goes on from JBBQVF010000104.1 coordinate 14,284, forward strand.
CCGTTGAAGTAGGACGTGGCCTCGATCAGCGAGATTGAAGGCCGGTCGACTTCGAGGTCGCTACCGGAAACCAAGCCTTGCTTGGTCTGCATCGCGTCACGCAGCGACTTGTTGACGGCCACGGCGAATACGGTCTGGAACAGCGGCGCAATGCTCAGATCGCCGAGTTGTGTCTCATCCAAGCCTGACGGCGGGTAGTTGGGGTCATCCTTGGGCACGTTGAAGCCCTTGAACAACGCAGGTTCGGCATCCGACAGGCCGGCCATGGGAACTTGGGTTTGCTCACCGCTGCAACGGTAGTTCGGGGCCGCGCCGGCCGTGCGAGCGTCGCAGGTGCTGGTGTTGAGGAAACTGCGCACGGCACCTTCGGCACCGCCGAAGTACACAGGGAACACGCCCTGGCCCGAACCGCCGATATCGCTCTTGAAGAGCGCGACTTTCTTGCCGGGCAGGATCGGCGAAGTGGCCTTCATCGTGCAGGCATAAACACGATGGGCATCGCCGTTGGCTGTGAAGGCCACGCCCCCGAAGGTGCCGATGTTGCTGTAGTACACATCAAGATCGGCTTCGCAGTTGCCCGTGAACAAACCACCGATGACATTGCGCAGGGCGCTGGCACCAGACACAAAAACCTTGGTGGTGCCGGCGTCGGCGACTTGGGCGGGCGACAGCGCGAAGGCCTGGCCCGAGATCACGGCCAGAGCCGCGAATGCGATGGAACGGATTTTCATGGAATCACTCCGGAAATTTTGGGTAAAGCGCTGCCCGGGACCACGCCAATCCAGCACGCGGCCCGACAGGTCGAGTCAGAAATGGAACGGGTCGGTCAGCCGCGGCGGCGACGGACCATCGCGCCGACGGCGGCCAGGCCGGCGAGCATCAGCGCGTAGGTGCTGGCCTCGGGCACCGGCATGGCTTGGGCCTGGAACTGCAGCGCGTTGCCGTCAAATGTCATGGTGGCGACGCCATACGCGTTGTCGAAGGCGTTGACCAACACCTTGCCAATACCGCTGGTGCCGGAACGGGTGATGTAGGCAAATGACGAGCTGGCGCCGATCAGGTTGGTGCTGCTGAACGTCGCTGTGCCATTGAACGTCGGCGTCAAGCTGCCAACCTTGCCGAAGTAGGCTTGACCATTGCCTTCGGATTCGAAGTTGACGCTGGAGCCATTGACGCTGGTGTCCGCGTTGGGCTTGTGGGTCCCGGTCGAATTCACCGAATCGAAGAACTCGCCGGCTTGGGCCAGGCCGATGCCGAGGCTGAAGTTGTTGTTGACCCAATTGCCGGCAACAGCTTCCTGCCCCGCACGGATGGTCGTCAGAACGCGCTGGTTGCCGGCGGTGTTGCTACCGGTCGAATCGAAGGCAAGAACGGCCCAGGTCGCGGTGGACAAGGAACTGGCGACACTCGCGAAGTTGGTCCAGTTCGCATCCGACGCCACGTTCCATGACTTCTTGTAGCCAAGGGTGTCCCCGACCGCCTGGAAGTCGTTCATCGTGACGCCGAGGTCGTAGCTGAACGAGACCTTGTTGGTCGCGTCCTGCACCACCAGGAACAGCTCACCGTTGCCGGTGCTTCCCGGCGCGATGGCCGCAAACGCCGGCGCGCCGATAACGATCGCCATCGCGGCGACAAGTGACTTGAGTTTCATGCGGTAGCTCCAATGAAATTGAGGGTCAGTGCCGTCCGGCG
>JBBQVF010000105.1:0-15612 GCA_038211805.1 Burkholderiales bacterium
CCATCAGGCGGTGCAGGAGACCGCCATCGGCAAGACGCGCTGGGATGCGGCCAGGAAGATGGTGATGATCGAAGACATCGTGCGCTTCCCGGCTGACTGCGTGAACCCGCCGGCCGACCAAAAGGCCGAGGACTGGATCAAGGCCGGCTTCCCGGGCGCCAAGGGCTGCCCGTGATGGTGTCCCTGAGCGTTTGACCGCGGCCGGCGCAGCGCCCCCGACGGGTACGCGCCGGCCTTTCTGCAAGCCTTCATGGCGGCCCCGGCCGCCGTCACGCAAGCCACCATCCGATGGCCAGGAAGTCCCTCATGACCGCAGCCCCACTCACCATCCTGATCGACGGCCTGACCTACGCGTCCTGGCTGTTCATCGTCGCGCTTGGGCTCACGCTGGTGTTCGGCGTGCTCAAGATCCTGAATATCGCCCACGGCAGCTTCTACGCGCTGGGCGCTTATGCCGCGGCCAGCTTCGTGGCCTGGGGCGCCAGCATGCAGTGGGCACCGGCCTGGTCGCTGGTGGCGCTGTTGCTGGCAGCGGTGGCCGTGGCCGCGGTGGTGGCGCCGCTCACCGAACGCGGCTTGTTGCGCTTCTTTTACGGCCGCGACGAGGTGCTGCTGGTGCTGGTCACCTATGCGCTGTTCCTGATCATGGAAGACGTGACCAAGATGATCTGGGGCGCCAACCCGTTCTACGTGTCCGAACCCTACAGCCTGTTCGGCACCATCGACGTCGGCCGCCAGACCTATGTCGGTTACGACTTCGCGCTGGTCGGCCTGGCGGTGGTGGTCGGCCTGGCGGTGTGGTGGGGGCTCAATCGCACGCGCCAGGGCAAGGTGGTGCTGGCGGTGATCCACAGCGCCGAGGTGGCGGCCAGCATGGGCGTCAACGTCTCGCGGGTCTACATGCTGGCCTTCAGCGTGGGTATCTTCCTGGCCGCGCTGGGCGGCGCCTTCACCGCGCCGATGATCTCGGTGCAGCCGGGCATCTCGGTCGGCGTGGTGATCGTGTCGTTTGCGGTGGTCATCATCGGCGGCCTGGGCAGCATCGAGGGCGCGGCCGTCGGCGCGTTGATCGTTGGTCTGGCACGCTCGCTGGCGGTGCACATCGCGCCAGTGGCCGAGTTGTTTTCCATCTACGTGGTGATGGCCTTGGTGCTGATGTTCCGGCCCGAAGGCCTGTTCCAGCGCATCCAAGCCCGGAAGATTTGAGATGAGCGCCGTATTGAATCCGGGCGCGTCAAGCCGCACCCCCTCCTCCCCGACGCCCACGCTGGGCCGCACGATCGCGCTCGGCATCGCCGCCTGCGCTGCCATGGCGGTGGCCGGCTGGTTTGCGCCCAAGTGGCTGACTTTCCTGGTCACCATGGCGGCGGCCAACGGCCTGGTGTCGCTGGGCATCGTCTGCCTGATGCGCGGCGGCGTCGTGCCCTTCGGCCAGGGCATGATGCTGGCGCTGGGCGGTTATGCCGCGGCGCTGACCTTCAACCACCTGGGCTTCACCGATGCGCTGGGTCTGGCGCTGGGCGGCGGCCTGGTAGCGGCACTGGTGGCCGCACCGTTTGCGCCGCTGTTGTCGCGCTACCGCGGCATCTTCTTCGCGATGCTGACGCTGGCGCTGTCGATGGTGACCTACGGCTTGCTGATGAAGCTCGACATGCTGGGCGGCTCAGACGGCTTCAACCTCGGCCGGCCCACGCTGCTGGGCCAGGCGCTGCCCGATGCGCGGGTGGGTTATGTGCTCTACATGGTGGCGGTGGTGCTGGCGACGGTGATGGCGCTGCTGGCGCGGGTGTACTTCGATTCCACCCGCGGCTTGGTCACGCTGGCCGTGCGCGAGAACGAGTTGCGGGTGGAATACCTGGGCGGCTCGGTGCGCCAGGCGATGACCATCAACTTCATCCTGGCCGCCTTCTGCGGCGGCATGGGCGGCGCGCTGGCGGTGATGGCGCTGGGCCACATCGAGCCCAACTTCAGCTTCTGGACGACCTCGGGCGAATTTGTCTTCGTCGCCATCCTGGCCGGCTGGCAAAGCGTGGCGGCGGTATTTGTCGCCAGCACGGTGCTGGAGATCGTGCGCTCGTTCTCGAGTGCCTACTTTCCCAACACCTGGCAGCTGGTGCTGGGCCTGTTCCTGCTGTTCGTGATCCGTTTCCTGCCCAAGGGCATCGGCTCGCTGTGGATGCGGGGGAACACGCGATGAGCGGGTCGAGCGCAGGGGCGTCCCAAGCCGGCCCGCACCCCCTCGGGGGGTCGGCCGTTGTACTCAACGGGTGGGGGGCAACATGACTTATCTGCTGGAAGCCAAGGGCCTGGAAAAACGCTTCGGCGCGGTGGTGGCGGCGTCGGCCGTCAACATCAACGTGAAGGCCGGCGAGCGCGTCAGCCTGATCGGCAGCAATGGCGCGGGCAAGACCACCTTCGTCAACATGATCACCGGTTACCTGAAGCCCGACGAGGGCCAGATCCTGCTCGACCGCCAGGACATCACCCCGCTGGCGCCGCGCGACATCACCCGCCTGGGCGTCGCCCGTTCGTTCCAGATTCCGCAGCTCTACGGCGACCTGACGGCGCTGGACAACATGCTGGTGGCCAATGCCTGCCACGACCAGAAACTGAGTTTCTGGCAACCGGCACGCCGCCCGCAGGCGATCGCGCGCGCCGAGCAGCTGCTCGAGCGCTTCGGCCTGATCGAGCACCGCGGCCGCCGCGTCGCCGAGCTGCCCGGCGGTGTGCGCAAGCTGCTCGACATCGCGATGGCGCTGACCGGCCACCCCAAGCTGCTGCTGCTGGACGAACCCACCAGCGGCGTCTCGGCCGAAGAAAAATTTCCGATGATGGCCACCATCATGGACGCGCTGGGCCAGGAGGCGAACACCACCGTGCTGTTCGTCGAGCACGACATGGACATCGTCGAACGCCATGCCAGCCGGGTGATCGCCTTCTATGCCGGCCGTGTCATCGCCGACGACAGCCCCGCCGTGGCCCTGGCCACCGACGACGTGCGCCGCTACGTCACGGGCGAATTGCTGGCCGAATGAAAGAGCCCTTGACATGCTGAAGATCGAAGGCATCCACGTCGCCATCCAGTCGGTGGTGGCCCTGCGCGGGCTGTCGCTGACGGTGGCCGACGGCACCATGGTCGGCCTGATCGGCCGCAACGGCGCCGGCAAGACCACCACGCTGCGCACGGTGATGGGCCACCTCGTGCCCAGCCAGGGCAGCATCCACTTCGCCGGCCAGGACCTGGCCACCCTGCCCACCCATGCACGCGCGGCGATGGGCATCGGCTACATGCCCGAAGACCGCGGCCTGGTGCCCGAGCTGACGGTGGAAGAGAACATCCTGGTGCCGGTGTGGACCAACAAGACGCTGAACCAGGCCGAGCGCCTGGGCCTGGTCTACCGCGTGCTGCCCGAACTGCTGGAGATGAAGGACCGCCGCGCCATGCTGCTGTCGGGCGGCCAGCAGAAGCTGGTGGCGCTGGCGCGTGCGCTGGCGGTGGGCACGCGGCTGCTGCTGCTCGACGAGCCCTTCGAGGGCGTGGCGCCGGCGCTGAGCAAGCGGCTGGCCGAGGTGATCGCCGGGCTGAAGGGCACAGCCGTTTCTGTGCTGATCGCGCAGAGCGACCTCAACCATTCGCGCAAGCTGGTGGATGCCGAATTCGTCATCGAGCGTGGTGCGAATGTATGACTCCCCGAAGCGCCTGCGGCGTCCTTGCAGGCCGCGCTGGGCCAGAGGCCCAACCCTTCGGCAGGCACCAACGGCTCGCCGTGGGTGTCCAGCCTCAGCCCCCCCCCAGTGGGCGGCCCCAGCGGCCCGGCAGAGCCGGTTGCGCGGCGCCTGCTGGTTGACGCCGACACGCCCGCCGGGACACTGAACCCCCCATGACCAATCACTGGCTTGACTACCCGGTGCCGGCGATGCGCCACGAGTCGCGCCACGGCGACCGCATCGTGCGCAGCTTCCATCCGCGGCCGGCCAGCGTGTGGGCGATGTTTGCCGGCAGCTTGGCGCGCACGCCCGATGCGGAGGCCGTGGTCTGCGGGGGCCAGCGCTTCACCTATTCTCAGCTCGATACGGCCGCCGCCCGGCTGGCGGCCGGCTTCGCCGCGGTCGGGCTGCGAGCCGGTGAACGTGTGGTGCTGTTCATCGACAACCGGCCCGAGTTCATCACCGTCTGGCTGGCGCTGCAGCGGCTGGGCGTGATCACCGTGCCGGTGGGTGTGCGCGAGCAGCGCCCCGGCCTGGCCTACATCACCCGGCAATGCGGCGCCGCGGCCATCGTGGCCGATGCCGCCCTGGCCGACCGGCTGCCCGACGCCACCGAAGCGCCCGAATTGCGCCTGCGCATCAGCGTGGGCGATGCGCCCGGCTGCGTGGCGCTGGCCACGCTGGACCTCGCCCCGCATGACTTGGCCGCACAGCACCCGGCCACCACCGCGCCGCCGCCGTTTTCGCCGCCCGGCGACAGCACCGTGGCGGTGATCCTGTACACCTCGGGCACCACCGGCCACCCCAAGGGCGCCACACTGACGCACGGCAACATCGTGCATTCGGTGCTGCACTACCAGGCGTGCATGAAGCTGACCCCTTCGGCGCCCGGCACGCCGGGTGAACGCGCCGCGCTGGCCGTGCCGGCCAGCCATGTCACCGGGTTGGTCGCCCTGATCGCGACGATGCTGCACGTTGGGGGCACGGTGGTGGTGGTGCCGGCCTTCAAGGCCGAAACCTTCATCGCGCTGATGGCTGCCGAGCGCATCAGCCACACCATGATGGTGCCGGCGATGTACAACCTGTGCCTGCTGCAGCCCGGTTTTGCCGATGCCGACCTGTCGGCTTGGCGCATCGGCAGCTACGGCGGCGCGCCGATGCCGGTGGCCACCATCGACGCGCTGAACGCCCGGCTGCCGGGGCTGACACTGCTCAACGCCTACGGCGCCACCGAGACCACCTCACCGGTCACGATGATGCCGATGGGCCGCACCCGCGAGCATGCCGACACCGTGGGTGTGGCCCTGCCCGCCGCCGACATCCGCGTGATGGACGACGACGGCATCGAGGTACCCGCCGGCGAGACCGGTGAACTCTGGATCGCCGGCCCGATGGTGGTGCCCGGCTACTGGGCCAATACCGAGGCCTCCGCCGAATCGTTCACCGCCGGCTATTGGCACTCAGGCGACCTGGGTTCGGTCGATGCCGAGGGTTATGTGCGGGTGTTCGACCGCAAGAAGGACATGCTCAACCGCGGCGGCTACAAGATCTTCTCGGTCGAGGTCGAGAACGTGCTGATGGCCTGGCCCGGCATGGTCGAGGCCGCGATCGTCGGCCGGCCCTGCCCGGTGCTCGGCGAGCGGGTGCATGCCTTCGTGCACGTGCAGTTGCACCCGGCCGGCGCCGCGGCCGACGATGTCGCGCTGCGTGCCTTCTGCGCCGCCCGGTTGGCCGACTACAAGGTGCCCGAGACCATCACCTGGCGGGCCGAGCCGCTGCCGCGCAACGCCAACGGCAAATTGATGAAGCGGCTGCTGCGGGCGGAGTTGTCCCCATTGCCGCCGCGTTGAACACCGCAGACATTGACCGAGCATGACCGATCCGCACGCCCATGCAGCCTGCGGACATTTGTTGGGAACCCGCAGTCCACCACCGAGGAGATTCGAATGAAGTCCATCCACAAGTCCCTGATCGGCGCCGCCGTCCTGGCCCTGAGCCTGTCTGCCACCGCCCAGCAAAACTGGTTCCCCAGCAAGTTCGGCCCCGCCGACGAGATCGGCGCCGCCAACTACCTGACGCCCGCGCTCGCCGCTGCGGCCGCCAAGCTGGTGAAGACCGGCAAGACCTATTCACTGGGCATCACGGTCAACACCACCACGCCGGCCTTCCCGCCGCGCACTTGCTCGATCTACATCGTGCAGCCCGGCCAGCAAGGCGCCTCCGAAGGCCTGGGGCCCACCAAGACCACCTACAACGACGACATCTTGAACTGCTGGACCGGTATCGGCACGCAGCTCGACGGCCTGGGCCACATCGGCGTGGGTGAAAACTTCTACAACGGCAACAAGTGGCAGGAATTTGCCAACATCAGCGGCCTGAAGAAGCTGAGCACCGACAAGATCCCGCCTTTCGTCACCCGCGGCGTGATGCTTGACATGGCCGCCCACTACGGCGTGGACGTGGTCAAGGAAGGCACCGCCTTCAACAAGGCCGAGATCGAGGCGGTGGCCAAGAAGCAGGGTGTCGAGATCCGGCAGGGCGATGTGGTGATCTTCCACACCGGCTGGCTGAGCCTGATCGAGAAGGATCCGAAACGCTTCGGTTCAGTGGAGCCGGGCCTGGGCCGCGATGGCGCGCGTTACCTGGTGAGCAAGAACGTGGTTGCGGTGGGCGCCGACACCTGGGGCCTCGAAGCCATCCCGTTCGAGCAGGGCGCCGGTGTCTTCGAGGTGCACCAGATCCTGCTGCCGATGGGCGGCACCTACATCCTGGAGAACATCAACACCGCTGAACTCGCCAAGGACAAGGTCTACGAGTTCATGTTCGTGCTGGGCCAGAACAAGTACCAGGGCGCGGTGCAGTCGATGATCAACCCGGTGGCGATCCGTTGAAGTTGGCCGGCGCCGACTGATCCTCGCGGGCCCGGGTGGCGATACCCGGGTCCGCTGTCGTTCTGGCCGATCAGCGGTCGGTCGACAGCGCCTCTGCGCAATGCCAGGGCATCACCAGGCTGCCATCGGCGCCGGGCAAGACCTCGATCGTGATGCGCGGTGCCGACGACGTCACCGGGCCGAAGATGGTGGCAAAAGCCACGTCAGCCGCGTCGCGCCCGGTGCCGAAGCGCACGAAGCCCATCGGGATCGCCGTGCCCGACGGGTCAAATAGATACCAGCGGTCGCCCAGGTAGGCTTCGACATAGGCATGGAAGTCGGTCGGCCCCAGTTGGGGGTCGGCGCCGTAGTCGATGCCGGTGGCAAACCGCGCCGGGATGTTGACCGCCCGGCACAGCGCGATCATCAGGTGGGCAAAGTCACGGCACACGCCTTCGGTGGCCAGCAAGGTGTCGATCGCCGAGGTGTTGCTGTCGGACGTGTTCTGCGCGAACACCGTGTGCTGACGCACCCAGTCGCGAATGCCCTGAACCCGGTCGTAGCCCTGCACGCGCTGGCCGAACTCGCGCCCGGCCAGCTTCAGCAGCCGGTCGCTCTGGCAGTAGCGGCTGGGATAGAGGTAGCCCAGCACGGGGGTCGGCAGGCGGGCGACCGGCACCTCGGCGATGCTGGCGGTCTGCTCGACATGGTGCAGCAGGTCGACCGTGGCGTCGTAGCGCAGGTGCAGGTGGCCGGGCTGCCCGCTCAGGCGCAGGTAGCGGTTGTGGGTGACCGGGTCTTCGTCGATGGCGAACGGCAGGTTCTGGCTGAGGCTCAGGCTTTCAGTCAGCACCTGCTGGCGCTCGGTGTGCGCGGCATGGATGTTGAAAATGAAATCGCTGGGCGTGGCGATGTCGTAGTCGAGCTCGATAGACAGTTTGAGGCGAATCATGGCGGACGGGTCTCTGGGGGCTGGGGCAGGCAAGGATGGAGGGCAGTCACGATTTCTCCAGGCGGCCGATGTTGGTTCGCCCGGCAGCAGACCGTCTGTGCGCTGGTTAACCCTGAGTCATCGCGCCCGGCGCCAGGGCGGCGGTGACGCCAGGCGCGGTGGGCGGCGCGGCGCGTCGCCGCCAGCGACCGGTCCGGCCGCCGGCCGCTCCGGGATCATCACCGCCAGGTCGTGGGCTCAGCGCGAGACCGGCGCCGCGACAACCTGGGCGCTGTGGCAACCAGTCGAAGGCCATGTCGGACCGTCGTCAGAATCCCCTCATTTAGAGGGGTCGCGGACGTCGATCCGCCCTTGCCATGCTGATGACTAGTCAGTACCCTGCGCTGAGATGAAAGCGGTTCTCTCAATTTTTTTATGGAAGACTCAAGCATGAACAAGATCTTGTCTATTTCGATGCTGGCCGCTGGGCTTGCCTTGCCAATGGTTTCCGGTGCGGTCACCAAGGTGTACACCCTCAACTTGGATGGAACACAGGAAGTCGCGCCGAATATGTCGCCGGCGGCAGGTTCAGCGCAGATCACCGTTGACGATACCGCGGACACGATTTCTTTCGTGCTGACGGCCTTCACCCTGCAAGGCACGTTTGCGAACGCCCACATTCACGGCCAGGCTCTGCCGGGATCGAACGCGGGTGTTGTGTTCGGCATGCTGTCCAACGCCGATGCCTTCGGCCCTGTAACGGTTGGCAGCTTCATGATCCCGAACAGCTACGCGTTGGTGGGTAGTAACAAGGCGTCGAGCGCCGCAGATGCGATCAACGCCGCACCGTGGTTGTACTACGTGAACCTGCACACCAGCGCTTACCCAGGCGGTGAAATCCGTGGCCAGTTGGCACCGGTGCCGGAGCCATCGACTTACGCCCTGCTTTTGGGTGGCCTGGGTGTTGTCGGCTTCCTCGCTGCGCGCCGCCGCCGTCCCGACTGACCGCGAATCTTGCTTCCACAAAAAAGGGCGGCCTCAGGCCGTCTTTTTTTTTCTTGATCATCTGCGTCGGGCGGTGTCTTTTTTGTCAGTGTCACGCTGACTGCGGCCGGTCTGAGGCCGCAAACGCGGCCAATGGCCAACTCCGGCCCTGCCAATGGCCTGTCAGCGCCTGACCTGCGGATGAGTCGCGTCATGTGCGGGAGGTCATCGGGCGCTGGGCACGCCAACGGCTACCTGCAATGATCATGGAGATAGCATGCGGCCATGTCCCGTGCCGACGCCTTCGGGCTGCTTTTAGCCTTCATCGCCCGGTTGATCACCGGCGCACAAGGCCACTGGAAAGGCTGCCCGCCCAAGGCAGAGCAGCGCATCTACTTTGCCAACCACCAGAGCCACCTCGACTGGGTGCTGATCTGGGCGTCGCTGCCGCGTGAGCTGCGCGCCACCACCCGGCCGATCGCGGCCCGCGACTACTGGACGTCGAGCCCCTTCAAGCACTGGATCACCCGCGAGGTGTTCAACGCGGTCTATGTCAGCCGCCAACGCTCGGACGACCAGGACCCGCTCGAACCGCTGATCGACGCGCTGAACCACGGCGATTCGCTGGTGATCTTTCCCGAGGGCACGCGCAGCAACAAGGGCCTGCCGCAGCCGTTCAAGAGCGGGCTCTACAGCCTGGCGCAGCAGTTTTCGCAGGTGCAGCTGATCCCCGCCTGGATCGACAACGTGCAGCGGGTGATGCCCAAGGGCGAGGTGGTGCCGGTGCCGATCCTGTGCACGGTGACCTTCGGCGCGCCGCTCACGCTGGGCGAAGGCGAGGACCGCCGCGCCTTCCTGGCCCGGGCGCGCGAGGCGGTGGTGGCGCTTCAGCCCAGTGAATCGCAGGCTGTACCCGCCGCACCCGCCACACCAGCCCCGCCGGCCCCGCCTGCAACGCCCGCATGAACTGGCTCCAGTCCTTGTCCGCCGACCAGCAGGTGGCCCTGCTGTTCGTCATCCTGTTCGGGGTGCTGCTGCTGGTCAGTGCGTCGGTCAGCCTGCTGGCGCTGCGCGAACGCAGCCTGAAGCAGGACGAGCGGTTCCGGCAGTTCCAGCACGAATTGCGCGCGGTGTGGGTTGGCGCGGTGGTGTTCTGGCTGGCCTGGGTGTCGGGGCCAGCGGGCGCCACGGTGTTGTTCGGCATCATCTCGTTTCTGGCGCTGCGCGAGTTCGTCACCCTGGTCAAGACCCGGCGCGGCGACCACCGCAGCCTGCTGCTGGCCTTCTTCGCGGCCTTGCCGATCCAGTACGTGCTGGTGGCCAACCGCAACTTCGACCTGTTTTCGGTCTTCATCCCGGTCTACGTGTTCCTGGCCATTCCGGTGGCCAGCGCGCTGGCCGGCGACCCCGAGCGCTTTCTTGAACGCAACGCCAAGATCCAGTGGGGCATCGTGGTCTGTGTCTACGGCCTGTCGCACGCACCGGCGCTGGTGTTGCTGGATTTTCCCCGCCACCAGGGGCGCGGTGCCTTCCTGCTGTTTTTCCTGGTGATGGTGACCGCCGCGGCGCAGATTGCCCAGACCGCCGCCAGCCGCCGCCTGCGCCGCCGCCCGGTGGCCCGCCACATCGATCGATTCTTCTCGTTCCGCGCCTGGTGGGCGGGCATCGCAGCGGCGGCGCTGCTCGGTGCGGCACTGTTCTGGATCACGCCGTTCAACGCGGCCCAGGCGATGGCGATGGCGGCCATCGCCGGGGCCACCGGCACGCTGGGCGAATTGGTGATGCGTGCGCTCAAACGCGATGCCGGCGTGCGCTTCTGGGGCAATACCAGTTCGGTCACCGGCGCGATCGGCCTGCTCGACCGAGTGGCCCCGCTGTGCTTCGCCGCCCCGGTGTTCTTCCATTCGGTGCGCTGGTACTTCCAGTTGAAAGCCTGATGCGCGTGCTCGGCATCGACCCCGGCCTGCAACGCACCGGCTTCGGCGTGGTCGACATCGATGGCCAGCGGCTCAGCTACGTGGCCAGCGGCACCATCAGCACGCTGGAAGTCGCACGCGGCAACCTGCCGGCCCGCCTGAAGGTCATCTTCGACGGCGTGGCCGAGGTCAAGCGGCGCTACACGCCGCAGGCCGCGTCGGTGGAAATCGTCTTAGTCAACGTCAACCCGCAGAGCACGCTGCTGCTGGGCCAGGCCCGCGGCGCGGCGCTGGCCGCGCTGGTCAGCGACGACTTGCCCGTGGCCGAGTACACCGCGCTGCAGATGAAGAAGGCCATCGTCGACCACGGCCTGGCCAGCAAGGGCCAGGTGCAGGAGATGGTGATGCGCCTGCTGCAACTGCCCGGTCTGCCCGGCAAGGATGCAGCCGACGCGCTGGGCCTGGCCATCACCCATGCCCATGCGGCGCGCAGCTTCGAGGCCATGGGCGGCGCCAACACCCGCCGCAGCCATGCCCAATACAAAGGCGGCAGAGCCTATTGACCGCCGGGCAGGGCCTGACTGGCTGTTCTGATCAGCGCGCCCGGCGACGGCGTGCCACCTGGCCCACCGCCAGCAAGCCGGCCAGCAGCATCGCCCAGGTTTGCGGCTCGGGCACCGGCGGCGTGAAACCACCGCCGTTGTTGCCGAAATCCCAGTTGGTGTTCTGGGCATCCGCGGTGGCCGAGTTGACGACCGAGCCATACAGGCTGCTGAGGTCGCCCAGCCCTGCCTCCTGGGCCCCCGACTGCAATGTCGACCCGAACGGGATCTCGATCTGCGTGATCTTGCCGGTGCTGAAGAACTCGGCCGAGCCGTTGTTTCCGCTGCCGGCGTACTGGTACAGGTTGAGGTTGAACACGGTGCCGTACTGGAACAGCAGCTTCCTGAACACGGTTTTCTGGCCGGTCCAGCTCGGATCAGTCGCGTTCGTGCTCAGGTTGAACTGGCTGTTGTAGCTGACGCCAGCGGTGTCGGTGAACTCGCTGCGGGCCTGCAATTGCGCTCAGCTGTTGTTGTAGACCGACGCATCGGCCAATGCCGGAAAGTCGCCGTCCAGCGTGACGCCGACCACGATGGCGCCGTAGCTGCCAGTGGGCCGCGCAGCGGTCGAACCAATGAAGAAACCCTGGTTCCACTGCGCCAGCGAGTAGCTGTACTGGGAGGTTCTGGAGGTGTAGTCCACCGCCTGGCCGACCGGATCGGCACCACCGATGCCGTGATCCCGCGTGGACGAGGCCATGCGGGTGCGCAGGTCGGTGCCCTTGACCTCGGCCTGGCCCTGGTAGTTGAAGCTGTAGCGGCCAGCGTCGGTGATGAGGTCGTAGACCGGGTCACCGGTGCCGCCCTGCCCGGGGGCCACCGTGTAGTTCACGCTGGCCACGCCGGTGGTGGTCTGACCAGAACCACTGTAGTTACTCGCGTAGGCGGACGCGCCATTGAGGTTGAAGTTCACCTCACCACCCAGCAGCGGGCTGCTGTATTGGGTGTTCAGGGACCCGTAGACATTGGCATAGGCGCTGAAGCTCAGCGCCGCCTGGGCTTGCAGGCCGACCGTGCTGCCCAGCAGCAGTGCGGCGGCGGCGGCGATACGCCGACAGGAGACGCCGCTGGCGCGCGCGGGTTTGGACGAGACAGGCATGAAGGGCTCCTCTTGAGTGGCAGTGCATGGGCACACCGCCGATTCAAGCCGCGAGCGACTTCGACCGCCATGACGGTGCGCAAACTTGCAGCCACGCCACCCCCCGCGTTCGAGGGGGATGGCAGGAGGAAACGCCAGCCGGACAGCAGGCGGTAGCGAAGCGGGCAACGACCCGCGGGCGGCCTACCAGATCGCGATCAGGCCCTGGACCACCTTGGTGAAGATCGCGATGTCGAAGGTGCCCAGCGCCACCACCACCACCCAGTGGAACAGGGCCCTGGCGCGGGCCAGCGGCACCGGCTCACCGGTGGCGAGGTGCAGCGCGAAGAAGATCGCCGACGGCACGCCCAGCAGCACCAGCAACACACCCGCCACCCAGAACAAAGCGATCATGCGGGCGAGGCTACAGCATCAGCGCCAGGCGCTCGAGGATCAAAACGCCAAAGAATCCCGCTGCGGCGATCAGCGCCCACTTCAGGATCACCACGCCGCGCCGGCGCCACGCCGGGTCACCGGTGCCCACGCCCATCGCGAAGCACAACACACTGCCCAGCAGCAGCAAGCCGAAGACCAGACGGAAGATCAGCATGGCGGCACGGCCTTGCGCTTGGCGGTGCTCACCATGCCGGCGCCAGTTCGGCAAATCCGGGCGGCGCGAGCGACTCATCCTCGAAGGTGACGATTTCCCAGGCCGCTGGCCGCGACAGCAGTTCGCGCAGCAGCAGGTTGTTCAGCGCGTGGCCGCTCTTGAAGGCGATGTAGTGCGCCAGCATCGGGTGGCCGGCGTTGTACAGGTCGCCGATGGCATCCAGGATCTTGTGCTTGGCGAACTCGTCGTCGTAGCGCAGGCCATCGGCATTCAGCACCCGTGAATCGTCGACGACGATGGCGTTGTCCATGCTGCCGCCCAGGGTGAGGCCGCGCGAGCGCATCGCCTCCACGTCCTTGGTGAAGCCGAAGGTGCGGGCGCGGGCGATGTCGCGCTTGTAGCGGCCCGACCCCATGTCGAACGTGGTGCGCTGGCCGGTGGCATCGACCGCCGGGTGGTCGAAATCGATCTCGAACGTGCACTTGAAGCCGTGGAACGGCTCCAGCCGCGCCCACATCAGGCGCTTGCCTTCGCCCTGGCGCACTTCCACCACTTCCTTGACCTTCAAGAACCGCTTGGGCGCGTGCTGCTTCTCGATGCCGGCACTCTGCAGCAAAAACACGAAGCTGGCGGCCGATCCGTCGAGGATGGGCACCTCGTCGGCAGTGATGTCGACCACCAGGTTGTCGATGCCCAGCCCGCAGCAGGCCGACATGAAATGCTCGATCGTCTGCACCTTGGGCGCGCCCGGGTCACCGCCCACCGAAACGGTGCTGGCCATGCGGGTGTCGCTGACCGAATCGACCCTGACCGGGATGTCGACCGGCACGGCCAGATCGATCCGGCGGAAGACGATGCCGGTGTCGGGCGGCGCCGGACGCAGCGTCAGCTCGACCTTTTGTCCGCTGTGCATGCCCACGCCGACGGCCCGGGTGAGCGACTTGATCGTGCGTTGCTGAAGCATCAACGGATTGTCGTCGATCGGTCATGGAGGCATGGGCGATGCGCGCGGGGCATTCGTTGCGCGGTGATCATGGTCGTGCTGCTGCGTGCGCGGCACGGCACCAAGCGCTTGCTCGGTGCGCGAGGCGCCCACCAGGCTGGCAGGCGTTCAGGCGTTCAGGCGCCTGGCCGCCTGGGCCGTCAATCCGCCTGCTTGCGCAGGAACGCCGGGATCTCGAAGTCGTCCATGCCGCCCGAGGACAGCGCGTCGACCTTGGCGGCGGCCTGGGTGCGGTTGGTGCGCCACACGCTGGGCACCGTCAGGTTGCCGTAGTCCGGCTGCGGCCGCTGCATGTCCTGCGTGACGATGGCGCCGGGACCGGCCACGGCGTTGCTCACCGTCGGCACGTTGAACGGCACGTTGTCGGTGCCGGTGCGCAGCACCTGCAGCGGGGGCGCGGTGCGGCGCTGGCCCTGGCGCGACAGGCCGGTGGCGACCACGGTCACGCGGACCTCGTCACCCAGGTTGTCGTCGTAGGCCGTGCCGTAGATCACGTGCGCGTCCGGCGAGGCGTAGGCGCGGATGGTGTTCATCGCCAGCTTGGACTCCGACAGCTTCAGGCTGCCCTTGGCCGCGGTGATCAGCACCAGCACGCCCTTGGCGCCCGACAGGTCGATGCCTTCCAGCAGCGGGCAGGCCACGGCCTGCTCGGCGGCGATGCGCGCCCGGTCCGGGCCCGATGCCACCGCCGTGCCCATCATCGCCTTGCCCGGCTCGCCCATCACGGTGCGCACGTCCTCGAAGTCCACGTTGACGTGGCCGGGGACGTTGATGATCTCCGCGATGCCGCCGACGGCGTTCTTCAGCACGTCGTTGGCGTGCGCGAAGGCCTCGTCCTGGGTGATGTCGTCGCCCAGCACTTCCAGCAGCTTCTCGTTCAGCACCACGATCAGCGAGTCGACGTTGGCTTCCAGCTCGGACAACCCGTTGTCGGCATTGGTCATGCGCCGGCCGCCTTCCCAGTCGAACGGCTTGGTCACCACGCCGACCGTGAGGATGCCCATCTCCTTGGCGATGCGCGCGATCACCGGCGCCGCGCCGGTGCCGGTGCCGCCGCCCATGCCGGCCGTGATGAACAGCATGTGCGCGCCGTCGATCGCCTCGCGGATGCTCGCTTCCGCCACCAGCGCGGCCTCGCGGCCCTTCTCCGGCTTGCTGCCCGCGCCCAGCCCGCTGTTGCCCAGCTGGATGGTCTTGTGCGCGCAGCTGCGCGAGAGGGCCTGCGCATCGGTGTTGGCGGTGATGAACTCCACGCCCTGGACGGCGCGCTCGATCATGTGCTCCACCGCGTTGCCGCCGCCACCGCCCACGCCGATCACCTTGATCTGGGTGCCCAGGTGGAACTCCTCGACTTCGATCATTTCGATGCTCATGTTTATCTCCGGTAATTCAGTTGCAGTTGCCGTTGCGATTTGTTGCTGGTGAGGAAACGATCAACCCGGTGGATCGGTGGACCTTCGTCGTCGTCTTTCAATGCGGGCAGCCGGCCGCGAAGGACGCGAAGGACTCGCGAAGGACGCGAAAGAAATCCAAGGAAGGAATGAATCATTCATGGCTATCCCTTTCGCGTCCTCTGCGTAACCTTCGCGTCCTCTGCGTCCGGCATGTCCGGCCCCGCTCCCGTTCCGGTTTTCATCAGAAATTCCCCACGATGAAGTCCCTGAACCGCCCGAAGGCGGTCTTCATGGAGCCGTTCTTCTGGGCGACCTTGTGGCCGCGCACACGGGCCAGGCGGGCTTCCTCGAGCAGGCCCATGACTGTGGCGGCGCGGGGCTGCGCCACCATGTCGGACAGGGCCGCGCGATAGTTCGGAATGCCGCGGCGCACGGGCTTGAGGAAGATGTCCTCGCCCAGTTCCACCATGCCGGGCATGACGGCGCTGCCGCCGGTGAGCACGATGCCGGAGGACA
>JBBQVF010000106.1:0-15514 GCA_038211805.1 Burkholderiales bacterium
CGGGCCGGTTTGGGGTCTCCCCCCGGGGGCCTGCTTTTTGGTCCCCGGGGGGTCTCCTCTGGGGGGGCCCCGGGCGGGCCTACCGCCCGGGGGGCGGGCCCCGCGCCTGGCGAACGACCGCGCGCCTGCAGGCGCGCGGGCTGGGGGACTTGTATTGGAGGGCCGGCTTTGCCGGCCTTTTCTTTGGGTGCGGCAAACAGGTGGTCGATCAGCACCGTCGCGGCGTGCCGGTGGCGGATCAGAACGCGGTGTAGCGCCCGGGCTTGTGGTTGACAGCCAGCGCGAAGTTCATCGCCACCGCGGCGACGATCGACAGGGCCAGCTGTGGCCAGGTCAACCAGGGCAGGGCGCACAGCAGGATGCTGCAGTCGATGACCAGCTGCACCCCGCCGGCGCGCCAGCCGAAGCGATCCTGCAGCCACAGCACCAGCACGTTGAGCCCACCCAGGCTGGCGCGGTGGCGAAACAGGATGATGAAGCCGGTGCCGATCAGCAGACCACCACCCAGCGCGGCAAACCAGGGCGCCACCGCGCCCAGCGGCAGCCAATGCGGCAGCGCTTCCGACAAGCCTGCCAGCAGCGCCACCGCCGCGAAGGTCTTGAGCGTGAAACGCCGGCCCATGCGCTGCCAGGCCAAGGCGTAGAAAGGCAGGTTCAGGCCAAAGAACAGCAGCCCGAAATGCCAGCCGGTGGCGTAGTGCAGCACCAGGGCGATGCCGGCGGTGCCGCCGGTCAGCAGGCCGGTGTGGCGCAGCAGCACCAGGCCCAGCGCGACGAAGAAGGTGCCGATGACCAAGCCCTGCAGGTCGTCGAACAGGCTGTGCCTCTGCGGCCCTGCAGCAGCGACCAGGGCGGACAACCTGACCGGCGTGGCCTCACTGCTGGCGGCGTCGGCCACCGACGGGCTCATTCGATGATTCCGACCATGAAGTACTTGATCAAGCCCTTGGCTGCGAAGCCCAGCATGCCGAAACCCAGCCCCACCAGCAGCACGAAAGTGCCCAGCCGCCCGGCCTTCGATTCCCGCGCCAGCTGCAGGATGATGAACACCATGTAAAGCATGAACGCGCTCACCCCGAAGGTGAGGCCGAACCAGGCGATCTGTTCTTCGGTGTAGCCAAACATGGAGTCAGCCGGCGCCGGGCCGCCCCAAGGCGGCTGAACGCCCCCCCGGGGGGCAGGAGCGCAGCGACGTGGGGGCCAACACGAAGCCGGCGCCGGGCCGCCCCAAGGCGGCTGAACGCCCCCCCGGGGGGCAGGAGCGCATCGACGTGGGGGCTGTCATCTTCAGGCGGCGCGTGGCGCACCGTCGGTGCTGACCAGGTCGCGGTAGGCATGCCAGCTGGCATGGGCCAGCCAGGGTGCGATGACGATCAGGCCGATCAGGCCGGTGGCCATGCCCAGCACGGTGAGGCCCATCAGCAACGCGGCCCACAGCGCCATCGGCAGCGGATGAGCCTGCACCACCCGCCAACTGGTCAACACGGCGGCCAGCACGCCGACCGGCCGGTCCATCATCAGTGGCATGGCGACCACGCTGCTGGCGTACACCGGTGCTGCAAGCAAGGCGCCCAGCGCGAGCCAGATTTCAAACAGATGGGTGCTGTCGTTGAGCACCACCACCCGGACGAAATCCAGCGGGGAGCGTACCGGCGCGGGAGAAAACCCGGTGATCAGCGAGGCCGAGGTCATCACCCAGCCGGTGCCGGCGCAGGCCAGCAGCAAGCCGAAAACCATCAGCCGGCCATCCGGCTTCCAGGCCGACAGGGCCACTGCCAGATCGGCGCGCTGGCCGTTCTCAAGCGCACGACTGATGGCGTACAAGCCGGTCGCCAACAAGGGACCGACCAGCAGGAAGCCGGTGAAGGCGCCCGCCAACAGCCAGAAGCGATCGTGCGCGAGCACGATCAGCACGGCACCGAACAAGGCCAATGCCAGCCCGTGCAACAGGCCCGGCAGCGGACAGCGCATCAGGTCTTGCCAGCCGCGCGCCAGCCAGCCCAGCGGCCGCAGCAGCGGGATGTTGCGCACGCCGAAGGCGCGCGATTCGATCAGGGCAGGGCTTTCACGCATCGGGGGCCATCTTGCCCGCTGAACGGGCTTTGTTGCTTGACCAGGGACAAGGCATCAGGCGAGCAGGCTGCGGGCGGCCACCCGCATGTCGGTCGTGCCCGGGCCGGCCACCGACACCACCGGCGCCGTCGCGTAGCCAGCGTAGTGGCGGTCGATCGACCGGTTGTAGAGCGGGTCGTAATGCTGCTGCATCAACTGGCCGAACACCTCTGCCCAGGCGCCGGTGTGCGCCAAGGCCTGCCAACCGGCCACGGTGTCCTTGCCGCGCAGCGCGACCAGGCCGTCGAGCAGGCGGCAGAAGTGCGCCGGGTCGTCGGCGAAGAAGCCGTAGTCTTCGAGCAGCAACTGCAACCGGGCGTCGTCGGCCATGTCGACGCGCAGCACCCGGCCGTGCTGGTGCAGCCGCTCGATCAGCGCGTCGGGCACCTGCAGGCGGCCGATCTTCTTGCTTTCGCTCTCGACGAACACCGGACGAGCAGCGTTGAGCGCACGCAGCGCCTGCCAGAGCCGGTTGTCGAAGGCTTTCTGGGTGGGTTGCGGCTGGCCGGGCAAGCCGCCCAGGATCGACCCGCGGTGGCAGGCCAGCTCTTCGAGGTCGAGCACCTGGGCGCCCTCGGCGGCCAGCGCCTGCAACAGCCGAGTCTTGCCGCTGCCGGTGCGGCCGGCCAGTACGCGAAAGTCGAATCGCGTCGGCCAATCGGCCAGGTCTTGCCGTACGACGGCGCGAAAACCCTTGTAGCCACCCTGCAGCTTGGCGGTGCGGAAGCCGATCTGGTCGAGAAACCAGGCCAGCGCGCTCGAGCGCTGGCCGCCGCGCCAGCAGTAGACCAGCGGCTGCCAGTCGCGCGGTTTGTCGGCGACCCAGCGGTCGAGGTGATCGGCGATGTTGCGCGCCGCCATGGCCGCGCCCAGCTTGCGTGCTTCAAGCGCCGAGGTCTGCACATAGAGCGTGCCGACGGTGCGGCGCTGTTCGTCGTCGAGCACCGGCCAGTTGACTGCGCCGGGCAGGTGGTCTTCGGCAAATTCGGCCGGCGAGCGGGCGTCGATGACGGCGTCGAAGCCGGCCAGGTCGGCGCTGGCTTCGGCGGCGGTGAGGGCTTTCAGCGGCATGCGGTGCAGGCGGTCCGGGCAGGGCGTTGGGGCATGCGGTCAGCGCACCGGTGCCAGTGCGTCGAGCAGTTCACTTTCGATCTGCAATTGCGCACGGGTCTGCTGCAGCGCCGGGCCGTTGACGAGGAAGGTGTCTTCCACCCGCTCGCCCAGCGTGCTGACCTTGGCCAGCTGCAGGTTGATGCCGTGGCGCGCCAGCACGCGGGCGATGGCATACAGCAGGCCCGATCGGTCGCTGGTGCTGACCGACAGCAGCCAGCGCTGGGCACGCTCGTCGGGCCGCAGCGAGACCCGCGGTGTGATCGGAAACGACTTGACGCGCCGCGACACCCGGCCGCGGCTGGGCTCGGGCAACGGGCCGTCGCCGTTCATCGCCTTGGTCAGCTGGGTTTCCACCAGCGAGATCAGGTCGCGGTAGCCGCTGGTGTCGCCGGCCTCGACCTGCGGATGCACCACCTGGAAGGTGTCGAGCGCAAAACCGGTGCGGCTGGTGTGCACCTTGGCGTCTTGAATGGAAAACCCGGCGCCGTCGAAATAACCGCAGATGCGCACGAACAGGTCGGGCTGGTCGGGCGCGTAGACCAGCACCTGCAGGCCGTCACCGATCGGGCTGGGCCGCGCGCACACCACCGGCTGCGGCGGGTCGAGGTGGCGCCACAGTGCCCGCGCGTGCCAGGCGATCTCGCTGGCGTCGTGGCGGGCGAAGTAGCTGAGCTCCAGCGTCTTCCAGAGCGGCAACTCGGTGCCGGGCAGGGCGCTGTGCAGCGCCAGGATCTGCCGGGCTTCCTGCTTGCGCGCTTCGAGGTCGGCATCGAGATTGGGCTTGGCGCCGCCCAGCGCGCGCAGCGTGAAGCGGTACAGGTCTTCCAGCAGCTTGCCTTTCCAGGCATTCCACACCTTGGGGCTGGTGCCGCGGATGTCGGCCACCGTCAGCAGGTACAACGCGGTCAGGCGGCGCACGTCGCCCACCTTGTCGGCGAAGCGGCGGATCACGTCGGCGTCCGACAGGTCTTCCTTCTGCGCGACGGTGCTCATCGTCAGGTGGTGCTTGACGAGAAATTCGGCCAGCGCGGTGTCGTCGCGGTCGATGCCGTGGTCGCGGCAGAAGCGGCGCACCTCGGTGGCGCCCAGCAGACTGTGGTCGCCGCCACGGCCCTTGGCGACGTCGTGGAACAGCGCGGCCACCACCAGCAGCCAGGGCTTGTCCCATTCACTGGCCAGCTGTGAGCAGAACGGGTATTCATGCGCATGCTCGGGGATGAAGAAGCGGCGCACGTTGCGCAGCACCATCAGGATGTGCTGGTCGACGGTGTAGACGTGGAACAGGTCGTGCTGCATGCGCCCGACGATGCGGCGGAACACCCACAGGTAGCGGCCCAGCACCGAGGTCTGGTTCAGCAACCTGAAGGCGTGGGTGATGCCCTGCGGCTGGCGCAGGATGTCCATGAACAATTCGCGGTTGATGGCGTCGTGGCGAAAGGCCGTGTCCATCACGTCGCGCGAGTTGTACAGCGCGCGCAGCGTGCGTGCCGACAGGCCCTTGATGCCCGGGGTTTGTTGAAAGACCAGGAAGGTCTCCAGGATGGCGTGCGGGTTGTCGGTGTAGAGCTGGTCGTGCGCCACTTCCAGCATGCCGCTGCGGTCGAGGAAGCGGGCGTTGATCTGGCGCATCGGCGCGGTCTCGCTGCCGTTGATGCGCTCCTCGATGTTGAGCATCAGGATCTGGTTGAGCTGAGTCACCGCCTTGGCCGCCCAGTAGTAGCGGTGCATCAGCACTTCTGATGAACGCTGCGCCTTGCTGCTCTGGTAGCCGATGCTCTCGGCCACGGCGGTTTGCAGGTCGAACACCAGCCGGTCCTCGCGGCGACCGGCCACCGCGTGCAACCGGGCGCGGATCAGCCGCAGCGTGCCCTCGTTGCGCTGCAACTGCTTCATCTCGAACGGCGTGATCAGCCCGTTGGCGGCCAGTTCGGCCCAGTTGCGGCCCAGGCCGGCGCCGCGCGCCACCCAGATCAGCACCTGCAGGTCGCGCAGGCCGCCCGGGCTTTCCTTGCAATTGGGCTCCAGCGCGTAGGGCGTGTCGTCGTACTTGGTGTGGCGCTGGTGCATCTCCAGGGTCTTGGCGCGCAGGAAGGCCCGGCCATCCATCACCGCGCCGGTTTCGCGCTGGAACGCGGCGCACAGCTTGCGCGAACCGCAGACCAGGCGCGATTCGAGCAGCGCGGTCTGCACGCTCTGATCGGCGCGGGCTTCGGCGACACATTCGGCCACCGTGCGCACGGCCGAGCCGATTTCCAGCCCGATGTCCCAGCAGGCGGTGATGAAGACCTCGATCTGGGTCTTCAGCGGGTTGCCGGCGTCGGTGCTGGCGCCCTCGGGCAGCAGCAGCAGCACGTCGACGTCACTGTGCGGCTGCAATTCGCCGCGGCCGTAGCCGCCCACGGCCACCAGCGCGGCAGTGGCCGGCAGGCCGCTGTGCGCCCACAGCTGCACCAGCAGGCTGTCGACATGGCGGGTCAGCGCCTTGACCAGGCGGGTGGCTGCCGGCGCAGTCGCCCGGTTCTGCAGAAAATGCGCAATCAGCGCCTGCTTGCCGTCGCGGAACCGTTCCCGCAGCGCCGGCACGTTCAGCGCAGGGCTGTCGTCGTCGCTGGGTGAGGTCAGCAACGGCGGCCGCGGATCGGCATTCACGGCGTGATCAGGCCGCGGTGACGAAAGCCGGCGGTGGCGGCGAGCCGGCTGACAGCGTCAGCACTTCGTAGCCGGTGTCGGTGACCAGCACGGTGTGCTCCCACTGCGCCGACAGCGAGCGGTCCTTGGTGACGATGGTCCAGCCATCGCCCAGTTCGCGGATCTCGCGTCGGCCGGCGTTGACCATCGGCTCGATCGTGAAGATCATGCCGGCCTTCAATTCTTCCAGCGTGCCCGGGCGGCCGTAGTGCAGCACCTGCGGCTCTTCGTGGAATTTGGCGCCGATGCCGTGGCCGCAGAATTCGCGCACGATCGAAAAGCCCTGGTTTTCGGTGAAGACCTGGATCGCGTGGCCGATGTCGCCCAGCCGCATGCCGGGCTTGACCTTGGCGATGCCTTTCCACATCGACTCGTAAGTCACCGCGCACAGCCGTTTTGCGGCGATCGAGCCGTCACCGACGATGAACATGCGGCTGGTGTCGCCATGCCAGCCGTCCTTGATGACGGTGACGTCGATGTTGACGATGTCACCGACCTTGAGCGGTTTGTCGTTGGGGATGCCGTGGCAGACCTGGTGGTTGATCGAGGTGCAGATCGACTTGGGGTAGGGCACGTAGCCCGGCGGCTGGTAGTTCAGCGGCGCGGGGATGCCGCCCTGCACCTGGGTGATGTGGTCGTGGGCCAGCTGGTCGAGCCGGTCGGTGGTGACGCCGGGCTTGACGTGGGGCGTCAGCATGTCCAGCACTTCGGAGGCCAGGCGGCCGGCCGTGCGCATGCCGGCGATCTCGGCGGGAGCGGTCTTGAGGGTGATAGCCATTCAGAAATTATCCCACCGCAAAGTAGAATCACGGGTTTTCACGGGCATGGCCTGGCTCTGCGGAAGGTTCGCGGAATGTGCGCGGAACGTCCCCGAGACGTCCTCGAGACGTCCCCGAGACGTCCCCGAGACGTCCGCAAGACATCCGCTAGACACCCGCAAGACATCCGTACAGGCGGGCCGCCCCGACACGGACCGCCATGCCGACAGTTGAATCCAGCGCCGCCCTGCCCAGCCACGGGCACACCGCCACGCCGCCCGACGCGCGCCCCGTCAAGCACCTGATGCATGTCGAGGGTGGCAACGCCCTCTCGGCCTTTAGGGCGCAGGCGCTGTTGCCCCGATTGCAGGCGATCAGTGCCCGCATCACCGGCGTTTTCGCGCGCCATGTGCATTGGGTCTGGTCCGATTCGGCCATCGGCCAGGTTGAACGACTGGCCTCGTTGCTGCACTACGGCGATGCCTACGCGGGCACCGCCGATGGCGTGCTGGTGGTGGTGATGCCGCGGCTGGGCACCGTGTCGCCCTGGGCCAGCAAGGCCACCGACATTGCCCGCAACTGCGGCTTGCCCGTGCACCGGGTCGAGCGGGTCACCGAGTGGCGCTTGCAGTTGAAGACCGGCCTGCTGGCCGGTGTCACCGGCGGCCTGGTGGGTGCCGCCGCCAAGCCCCTGAGCGAGGCCGAACTGCGGGCTTGCGCCGCGCTGCTGCACGACCGCATGACCGAGAGCGTGGCCTTCGAGCGCGAGGCTGCGCGCCACCTGTTCGACGAACGCACGGCCCCGCCGCTGGCCCATGTCGACGTGCTGAGCAGCGGCCCGAACGGCGGCCGGTCGGCGCTGGTCGCCGCCAACGTCGAATTCGGCCTGGCATTGAGCGACGACGAGATCGACTACCTGGTCGACGCTTTCCACGGCTTGGGCCGCAACCCCAGCGACGTCGAGCTGATGATGTTCGCCCAGGCCAACAGCGAACACTGCCGGCACAAGATCTTCAACGCCGACTTCACGGTGGACGGCCAGCGCCAGCCGCTGAGCCTGTTCGGCATGATCCGCCACACCGAAAAAACCTCGCCACAGCACAGCATCGTCGCCTACAGCGACAACGCGGCGGTGATGGAGGGCGGCGTCGCCCAGCGCTGGCGGCCGGCGCCGGCCACCTTGGATGGCAGCGGCGCGCCGCTGTACGGTGCCATCGACGAAACCGTCCATGTTCTGATGAAGGTGGAGACCCACAACCACCCGACCGCGATCAGCCCGTTTGCGGGCGCGGCCACCGGTGCCGGTGGCGAGATCCGCGACGAAGGCGCCACCGGCCGCGGCGCCAAGCCCAAGGCGGGGTTGACCGGTTTTTCGGTCGGCAACCTGCACTTGCCCGGTCTGGCCGAACCCTGGGAGGCGCACGCCATCGGCAAGCCCGAGCACATCGCCAGCGCGCTGCAGATCATGATCGACGGCCCGCTGGGCGGCGCCGCGTTCAACAACGAGTTCGGTCGGCCCAACCTGGGTGGCTACTTTCGGGTGTTCGAACAGACCGTGGCCGGCGTGCAGCGCGGCTACCACAAGCCGATCATGATCGCCGGTGGCTTAGGGCAAATCAGCGCCGGCCAGACCCACAAGATCCCGTTCGCCGCCGGCACCCTGCTGGTGCAGCTGGGCGGGCCGGGCATGCGCATCGGCATGGGCGGTGGCGCCGCCAGCTCGATGGCCGCGGGCACCAACACCGCGGCGCTCGACTTCGACAGCGTGCAGCGTGGCAACCCCGAGATCCAGCGCCGCGCGCAGGAAGTCATCAACCAGTGCTGGAGTCTTGGCGCCCCCCAGCCGCCCGAGGGCGGCGAGGCGCCTGGGG
The DNA here is from genome assembly GCA_038211805.1 of Burkholderiales bacterium. Classification (GTDB taxonomy): domain Bacteria; phylum Pseudomonadota; class Gammaproteobacteria; order Burkholderiales; family Burkholderiaceae_C; genus Pseudaquabacterium. The sequence goes on from JBBQVF010000106.1 coordinate 8,543, forward strand.
CGCGGCCCGGCGGCGCATCGGCCGACGGCAACCCGATCCTGGCGATCCACGACGTCGGCGCCGGTGGCATCAGCAACGCCTTCCCCGAGCTGGTCGACGGCGCCGGCAAGGGCGCCACCTTCGATCTGCGCTGTGTGCCGCTGGAAGAGAGCGGCCTGGCGCCGAAAGAGATCTGGTGCAACGAGAGCCAGGAGCGTTACACCCTGGCCATCGATCCGGCCGGCCTGCCGCTGTTCGAGCAGATCTGCGCCCGCGAGCGCTGCCCGTTCGCGGTGGTCGGTGTGGCCACCGATGCACCCGCGCTGGTGCTGGAAGACGGCCCCGGCGTCGATGGCCAGAAGACCCGCGTGATCGACATGCCGATGCAGGTGCTGTTCGGCAAGCCGCCCAGGATGCACCGTGATGTGCAGCGCGTCGCCCGCAGCGAGCGGCCGCTCGACCTGAGCGACGTGAAGCTGGCCGATGTGGCCTTCAGCGTGCTGCGCCACCCCACCGTGGCCAGCAAGCGCTTCCTGATCACCATCGGCGACCGCACCGTGGGGGGCCTGAGCCACCGTGACCCGATGGTCGGCCCCTGGCAGGTGCCGGTGGCCGATTGCGCGGTGACGCTGGCCGACTTTGCCGGCTTCCGCGGCGAGGTGATGGCGATGGGCGAGCGCACGCCGCTGGCCGCGCTGGACGGCCCGGCCTCGGGCCGCATGGCGGTGGGCGAGGCCATCACCAACCTGCTGGCAGCGCCGATCACGCTGTCGCGCATCAAGCTCAGCGCCAACTGGATGGCCGCCTGCGGCGAGCCGGGCGAGGACGCCGCGCTGTTCGACACTGTCAAGGCGGTGGGCATGGCGCTGTGCCCGGCACTCGGCATCGGTATTCCGGTGGGCAAGGATTCGCTGTCGATGCGCACGAAGTGGATCGACGCGGCCGGTGAGCCGCAACAAGTCACCGCGCCGGTCAGCCTGATCGTCACCGCCTTCGCGTCGCTGGATGATGTGCGCGGCACGCTGACACCGCAATTGCAACCCGGCGACACCACGCTGATCCTGATCGACCTGGGCCAGGGCCAACGGCGCATGGCCGGCTCGATGCTGGCCCAGGTGACGGGCCAGTTCGGCTGCCCGCAGCAAGATGGCCTGCCCGATGTCGACGACCCGGCGCTGCTGAAGGCCCTGGTCGCAGCCGTCAACCAGCTGCGCGCCGAGGGCAAGCTGCTGGCTTATCACGACCGCAGCGATGGCGGCCTGTGGGCCACCGCCTGCGAGATGGCCTTTGCCGGCCAGCTGGGCCTGAGCCTGAACGTCGACCTGCTGGTGACCGAGGGCGACGGCATCAGCGACAGCCGCGCCGACGTGGGCGATTCCAAGAACTGGGCCGGCCAGGTCAGCGGGCGCCGCGACGAGCTGACGTTGCAGGCGCTGTTCAACGAGGAACTCGGCGTGGTGATCCAGGTGCGCCGTGCCGAGCGCGACGCGGTGATGGCGGTGCTGCGCCAGCACGGTCTGTCGCGCCTGAGCCATGTCATCGGCAAGACCAACGAGCGCGCGGTGGTCGAGGTCTGGCGCGATGCCAAGCCGCAGTTCAGCGCGCCGCTGCGCGACCTGCAACAGGCCTGGGATACCGTCAGCTGGCAGATCAGCAGGCTGCGCGACCACCCGGACTGTGCCGACAGCGAACACGCTGCCGCCGGCGCGACGGGCGACCCCGGCCTGCACCAGCACCTGACGTTCGATGCCGGGCAAGACCTGGCCGCGCCGTTCCTCAACCTGGCCCGGCCCAGGATGGCCATCCTGCGCGAGCAGGGCGTCAACTCGCAGGTCGAGATGAGCTACGCGATGGCGCAGGCCGGCTTCGATACCTACGACGTGCACATGAGCGACCTGCAATCGGGCCGCGCCTCGCTGGCGCAGTTCCAGGCGCTGGTGGCTTGCGGCGGTTTCAGCTACGGCGACACGCTGGGCGCCGGCGAAGGCTGGGCACGGTCGATCCTGTTCAACCCGGCGCTGGCCGAGCAGTTCAAGGCCTTTTTCCAGCGGCCCGACACGCTGGCGCTGGGCGTTTGCAACGGCTGCCAGATGATGGCCGCACTGTCGTCCATCATCCCGGGCAGCGAGGCCTGGCCGCGCTTCACCCGCAACAAGAGCGAGCAGTTCGAGGCCCGGCTGAGCCTGGTCGAGGTGCTGGACAGCCCGTCGGTGTTCCTGGCCGGCATGGCGGGCAGTCGGTTGGCCGTGGCGGTGGCCCATGGCGAAGGCTTTGCCGATTTTTCGCAGCGCGGTGATGCGACGCGGCTACAGGCGGCGATGCGCTTCGTCGACCACCATGGCCAGGCCACCGAGGCCTACCCGTTCAACCCCAACGGCAGCCCCGGCGGCCTGACCGCGGTGACCACGCCCGACGGCCGGTTCACCGCACTGATGCCGCACCCCGAGCGGGTGTTCCGCAACGTGCAGCTGAGCTGGCAGGGGGGTGATGTGGCTGCGCCCAGCGCCTGGCGGCGGATGTTTGCCAACGCGCGCAGTGCGTTGCGCTGACCCGCGTTGTGCGTTGCGCTGACCCGCGTTGCGCGTTGCGCTGACCCGCGCTGCGCGTTGCGCTGACCCGCCAAGCGCGCCGCGGCCCTGTCAAGCGGCGAAAGGGCCCCGAACCCGGCCCGTTTCGACCGATGGGCGCGCGCGGGCCTGCCTAGCATGTCGGGTGGCCATCCGGGCCAACGGGAGCGTTCATGCTGGGACTCGTGTTCACCGAATTCGTCGAACTGGTCGAGAGCAAGTTCTCGCCCGAGACCGCCGATGCCGTGCTCGACGAAGTGGCGGCGCCCCATGGCGGTGCCTACACTGCGGTGGGCTATTACCCGCACGAGGAGATGGTGGCGATGGTCGGCGCACTGTCGCGCCAGACCGGCGTGTCCGCACCCGACCTGGTGCGCAGTTTCGGTGGCCACTTGCTGCACCGGTTTGCCGCGGCCCACGCTGACATGTTCAGCCGTCACGGCAACCTGTTCGACTTCGTGGCGTCGATCCACGACGAGATCCATGTCGAGGTGCGCAAGCTCTACGACAACGCCGCGCTGCCCAGTTTCACGGTGCTGTCGCGCGACGACCGCAGCTTGCGGTTGTTCTACCAGTCGCCGCGTGCGCTGGAGCAGCTGGCCCAGGGCCTGCTGGAGCAGGCCGCGGTGCACTATGGCGAGCCCTGTGCCATCAGCCACGCCGCGCACGACGGGCCGCAAGGTGCGGGCGTGCTGTTCACGCTGGTCAAGCAGGTCCCTTGAACGCGCCGTACGCACCCGCTGCGGTCACCGGCTGCGTCATGCCGGGCGCCGACGAGTTGCCATCGGCTGTCGCACCGGCCGCTACATTGGCGCCGGCCGACCGGGCGGCCTTGCTGCGGCGTGCCGAGCGCGAGCGCAACGCGCGCAAGGCGGCCGAACAACTGCTGACCGAGAAGAGCCGCGCGCTCTGGAGTGCGTTGCAGAACGCCAGGGAATCCGAGCGGCGCCTGAACCTGGCCTTGTGGGCCACCGGCGAGGGCATCTGGGAGTGGGACTTGAGCAGCGGGCAGGTCCGGATCGCCGGACTGGTGGTGGACGGCCAGCCGCGGCCGCTGGACCCGGCCACGATGGACCAGTGGATCGGGCACCTGCACAGCGCCGACCAGGCCGCGGTGCGCGCCGAGCTCGATCGGCATGCCCGCAACGAATCGTCCCACATCGACCTGGATTGTCGCTTCCACCACCAGCAGGCGTGGCGCTGGTTGCGCATCCGCGGCCGGGCCCTGCAGCGGGATGCGCAAGGCCGCGCGCTGCAGGTCACCGGCACGATCCGCGATGTGTCCGACCAACACGAGGCGGAAGCGCTGCGGCAGTTGATGGCCCATGCCTTCGCCAGCACGCTCGATGCGCTGGTGGTGGTGCAGGACGGCTGGACGGTCGTGCAGGCCAATGCCGCCTTCGAGGCGCTGATGGGGTTGGAGGGCGGCGGCATGGTCGGCCAGCACCTGCAGGACCTGCTGCGCTTCGAGCCAAGCCTGCATGAGCCCGAGCCCTGGCGCGGCGAGGCGCGCATGCAGGACGAAGCGGGCGACCGTGCGTTCGAGGTGGCCATCACCCGCATCGCCGCGCGGCCCGGCCACCCGCAGCAGCACCTGGTGGCGCTGCGCGACATCAGCGAGCGCCGCCGGGCCGAGCAGGCGCTGGAGCGCATGGCGCTGTTCGACAGCCTGACCGGGCTGGCCAACCGCGCGGCCATCAACCAGCACCTGGTTGCCCGGGTGACGCGCAGCGGCGGACCGGCCTTCTCGCTGATGTTCGTCGACCTGGACGGCTTCAAGGGCGTCAACGACTCGTTCGGTCACCGCGCCGGCGATTTGCTGCTGCAGGAGGCTGCCGAGCGCCTGCGCAACACGCTGCCGCAGGCCTTCATCGGCCGCTGGGGCGGCGACGAGTTCGTCGTCGTGCTGCCCGACGGCGGCGGCGACTACCTCTTGCGCGAAGGCGCCCAGCTGATCATCGCCACGCTGGGCCAACCCTTCCTGATCGACGGCCACCGGCTGGCGGTGACGCCCAGCATCGGCGCGGTGAACTGTCCCGCCGACGGCACCGACGCCGCCCTGCTGCTGCGCCGCGCCGACGCGGCGATGTATGCGGCCACGGCGCAGGGCCGCACCTGCCTGGTGATCTACGCGCCCCGACTCGACGATGGGGTCGAGCGCCGCAGCCGCCTGCAAAGCCTGGTGCGCAGCGATGCCGAGCGCAACGCCTTCCACTTCGTGGTGCAGCCCAAGGTCAACGCGGCCGGCCGCACGACTGGCGCCGAGTTGCTGATGCGCTGGACGACCGAGGAGTTCGGTGCGGTGTCGCCGGCCGAGTTCATTCCGATCGCCGAGCAGATCGGCATGATCCCGCTGATGGGCCGGCATGCCTTGCATGCGGCGGCGCGGATCGCCCACGAGGTGCGTGCGCTGGGCAGCGATGCCAGCGTGGCCGTCAACCTGAGCCCGCGCCAGCTGCTGCGCCCCGACCTGGAGCGCACCGTGCTGCACGCCTGCCAGCACAACCGGGTGGCGCCGTCGCAGATCGAGCTGGAGCTGACCGAATCGGCCCTGGTCACCGACATCGGCCATGTCGAGAAGCTGCTGGTGCGCCTGCGCCGGCATGGCTTCAAGCTGGCGCTGGATGATTTCGGCACCGGCTACTCGTCGCTGAGCCACCTGCGCAACCTGCCGTTCCACAAGGTCAAGATCGACCGCAGCTTCGTGATGGACCTGGACCGCTCGCCCAAGTCGCGGGTGATGCTGGAGGGGCTGGTGCGGCTGTGCAGCAATCTCGGCCTGGGCACGGTGGCCGAGGGCGTCGAGACCGAGACGCAGTTCGCCCTGCTGCGGGCGATGGGCGTCGACGAGTACCAGGGCTATCTGTTCGCCCGGCCGCAGTGGCAGACGCAGTGGATCGCCACGCTGCGGCAGCAACTGGCGGGCTGAACCTCACCGCCCTGCAGCGCCCGGGTCAGAGGTTGAGAGTTTTTCGGGCGTGCACGAGCAACGCGCCAAAACGTGCCGGATCGAGGCGCAAAGCACAGTCATAGCCCGAGCTATGACGAGCATTTGCAACGACGAGCGGGTGCGTTTTGGTGTGGTGAGCGGGCATGAACGAAAGACTCTCAAGCTCTCAGACCGTGCGGCCGACCTCGGCCAGCAATTCGTAGGAATGCAGCCGCGCCGCGTGGTCGTGGATCGCGCCGGCGGCGATCAGCTCGTCAGCGCCGGTCTGCTCGACGATGGCTGCGAGCTGGCGGCGCAGCGTGGCCGGCCCACCCACCGCGCTGGCACTGAGCATGTTGGCCACGGCGGCTTGCTCGCGCGGGTTCCACATCGTCTGCATCGCCGCCGGATCGATCGGCCGCGGCAGCGGCCCGCGCAGGCCGCGCTGCATGCCCAGGAAGCGTTGCTGGATCGAGGTGAACAGCCGTGCCGCCTCGTCGTCGGTGTCGGCGGCGACCACGTTGATGCCGACCATCGCATGCGGCTTTGGCCACGCGGCCGACGGGCGGAAGTTGCTGCGGTAGATGTCGAGTGCCTGCAGCAGCATGTCGGGCGCGAAGTGCGAGGCGAAAGCGAACGGCAGGCCCAGGTAAGCGGCCAGCTGCGCGCTGTACAGGCTGCTGCCCAGCAGCCAGATGGGCACCTGCGTGCCCATGCCGGGGATCGCCCGCACCGCCTGGCCGGGTTTCGGGTCGGCCAGGTAGGCCTGCAGCTCGAGCACGTCTTGTGGAAACGCGTCTTCGTCGCGCACCAGGTGCTGGCGCAGCGCGCGGGCGGTCTGCTGGTCGGTGCCGGGCGCGCGGCCCAGCCCCAGGTCGATGCGGCCCGGGTACAGCGTGGCCAGGGTGCCGAACTGCTCGGCGATGACCAGCGGCGCGTGGTTGGGCAGCATCACACCGCCCGAGCCGACGCGGATGGTCTGGGTGCCGCCGGCCACATGGCCGACCAGCACCGCGGTGGCCGAACAGGCTGGAGCCGAGGATCCAGAGCGGCACCTCGGTCCCGGTGCCGGGCACGGCCTGGATGGTCTGGCCGGGCTGGAGGGGTCCGAGCAGGGCCTGAAGCTCCAGCACGTCATGCGGGAAATCCTCGCCGGCCGACGGGTCGCGCCGCATCGCGCGGGCGGTCTGCTGATCCGAGCCGGGGGCGCGGCCGAGACCGAGATCGATGCGGCCCGGGTACAGCGAGGCCAGGGTGCCGAACTGCTCGGCGATCTCCAGCGGCGAGTGGTTCGGCAGCATGATGCCGCCGGCGCCGACGCGGATGGTGCTGGTGCCGCCGGCGAGATAGCCCACCACCACCGAGGTCGCGGCACTGGCGATGCCGATCATGTTGTGGTGCTCGGCCACCCAGTAGCGCTGGTAGCCCCAGCCCTCGGCGTGGCGTGCCAGGTCCAGCGTGTGGCGCAGCGCCTCGGCGGCGGTGCTGCCTTCGACG
>JBBQVF010000107.1:0-15450 GCA_038211805.1 Burkholderiales bacterium
CATCGCTGCGCTCACCAATGTCAACGACGATTCCCGGACCATGCTCCTAGTCGGGCTCGAACCACAGCGGCTGAGACCGCTGCGACGCTCGCACCAATGCGTGTTCGGTCATTTCGGCGCTGCCGTTCACCTTGTAGCGCAAGATCGTTTCTCCGCGAACAACGGGCGCCGCCAGGCGCTTGGGATGCTCCTAGAGCTTGCCCGCCGCTGCGCCGTGATATTCAAGCAGCTCATCGCCGTGGTGGTCGACTTGCCCGGTGCTGCGCCAGCCCAGGTGGCGATAAAAGCCATACGACCGGCTTGCCGGATCGGCCGAGCAGCCCAGGAACAACCGGGCATGGCCCGCACGGATCAACTCAGCCACCACCCGGTTCAGCAGCTGGCGGCCGATGCCCCGGTGCTCGAAACCCGGCAGCAAGGCCAGCACGACCACCTCGCCGGTGGCGCGCTCACCAAAGCAGTAGCCGACGATCCTCGCGCCATCGCAACACACAAAGCCCGGAAGCGCACCGCTTTGAACCGATTCGCGCCAGCTTTCATAGGTGATGCCCAGTGCGGCCAACCGCGCGACCGAGACCGCGTTTTCACGCGTCTGGCCCCGGATGACGATGCAGTCGGCCACGTCAGCCGGTTGGGCCGGGCGGTATTCAACGGGTGAGTGCATGGTGAAGGCGACGAATATGGTGGTGCCGCTGGTCAAGCCGCACCGGGTGGGCGGTTGGCCTGCAGATGGCTGGCAAGGCGAAGTCTCGGCATGACCGCAAACGCCAGCAGCAGCGCGAGATAGACCGATCCCGACACCTTGTCGCGGCTGGCGATGAACTGAGCCAGGCTTTGGTCTTGCAGCACGGTGGCCAAACCCAATTCAGCGACTACCGTCAGCGCCAATGCCAGAACCCCCGCCAGCAGCGACCGGCCAGAGTGCCGAATATCAGGGAAGCGCCGCAGAATGTAGCCGGCGGCGAAGTAGATCACGGCGGCCATGATCGGCATTTCAGCCAATTCGGCCCATCGTTCACCGATGCGCGGCACCAGGATCGGCACGCGAAACATCCCCAGCACAAAGCCGGTGCCCAGCACCATCGCGAAGTACATCAGGCCTGCGCGAAGGGTGGCTGCCATCTAAGGAAACAGCCGGCGCAAAGGCGAGGCCAATATCAGCAGTGCGATGACGTTCAACAAAACGGTGGCCCAAAAGAATTGGCGAAACGCCTGCTTGGTGGACTTGTGGCGCAACCACTGCTGGGCGAGCAACGCGCCCGGCCAGCCACCGATGAGCGACAGCGTGTGCAGGGTGCTCTCGGGCGTACGCCTTGACCGACGGACTGCCGCCGACTTGTCGGCCGCGTAGGCGATGAACGTGGCCGTGCTGGCTGCAAGGTAAAGCCCGGCCACCCAAAGCGGCGTTTTCCACAGGATGGCCATCACCACATAGAGCAGCAAAAACGCAGGAATGGCAAACAGCGTGGCGCCGCCCCACTGCGCGCGGCTGGTCTGCTCAGCGTATTTGCTTGCCGCCCTTGCCCGAATCAGTTGCACGTTCTTCGCCCGCTTGCCCTTGGGGCCCAGCCCGACTTCGAACGAAATGGTCTGGTTCAGCCGTGGCCTGCCCGAGCCCTGCGGCCAGGCAGAAGCGTGCACGAAGATCGGTTCGCCGCCTTGGGTGGACTCAATGTAGCCAAAACCACGCTCGTCGTTCCAGGAGCTGAGGATTCCGTCAAAGCGCATCGTCAAGCCTGCTTCTTCAGAATGGCCTTCATGTCCTCGAACCCGATCGGCGCCGACGTGTGTTCATGCACGATGCGAAGGTTGTGGCCCACGGTTCTGAGAATCCAGGTCATTCTGTTCTGCATCGAATGGGTTTCCTTGCCCTCTGCCGAGATGCCGGCATAGGTGACGATGGCCGTCATGGTGGCCAGATCCATGGTTCCGACAACCGTGCACTCGCTGAAACTGACCTGCAGTTTGCCAGTGGGCTGGGATGAGAACCAACCTTCAACGGCGATCTGCCAAGCGGCGGTTCCGTTGTATTCCCAGACACCCCAGGCATCGAAGATCCGGGTTTTGGGGTCGTAAAGCTGAATCAGCGCGCTGGCGTTGCGGGCGGCAACGGCATCAATGTACCGCTGTTTGAGCTTGTCGACGGCTTGGTCAATGTCTCGCATCAGCACTCCGGTTGCAGGGTAGTTGGGTTCGTAACAGATTGAGATGGACGAGCGAAGGGTTTCCACTTTCAAACTACTGCGTGTCGGCCGCTAGCCACATGCTGCCGGTCAATCGATGATGCCAGACTTCAAACTGTTGCCGCCAACCCTCCAACGGCGCAGGCAATGGGTGGCGGGGATCATCGCTCAGCGAATACGCCATCCCTTCGACAAGCCAGTCAGGCTTGTAAAGCCATGTGCGCAGGCTGCCCCAACGCTCGACCTGAAGATGGTGAATCAGCTCGTGTCGGATGGAGTGAGCATGCCAACCTCGCGGACCAACCACGATGCCCGATGCCCCCACGGTATAGGCGCCCTGTTCGGTGAATCCGAAAGACTGTGCGCAACCGACAGTGAAGCAGTACAGAACCCTCGGCACGGACGTTAACTTGCCGACCCGCTGCTCAATGAAGTTCACTGCGTCCAGTTTCAACGCGGTGGCCTGCGGGAAAAGCTTCTGATCATCGACGCAAACGCCTTGTTCTGAGCATGTGAGCCCCATCCATTCGGGTGCAAGCACTCTCAGCGGCTTGAAATTCGCACAAGCCGCAATCGGTGCGGACAGGGAGACGACCAGAAAAGCTGCAAAGACGCGGGAACGCATGGTGTTTGGAATGTCTCAGGTTTGATTCAACCGGGCCGCTGCGCTGGACCCGAGCAGCCCGCTGGCAGCCGTGATCAACAAGGTCGAGCAGATCATGGCCAGCATCCGCGCCAAAGTCGAGCATCCGTTTCGGGTGATCAAGCGTCAGTTCGGGCATGTGAAGTTTCGCTACCGCGGGCTGAAGAAGAACACCGCACAACTGAACACCTTGTTCGCCCTGGCCAACCTGTGGACGGCCCGCAAGAGACTCGATACATGGGATGGGCAAGTTCGCCTGAAAACGGCGAATGCAGTCTAAAACGATGGAAATTGGGCTTCCGGGAGAACAGATCGTCGGCAACTTCACCCCGAATTGATAAAACCAGTCGAAATCTCAGCGCGGCTGGCGTGAGACGTACTGGACAGCTATTTTTCAGACATCCCTTCGGTCGCTGTTTTTGACACCAACGGAAAACCGGCGGGATCGCGAATGGATTGAACAGACAAATCGATATCCAGTGCCGGCCAGTACAAATGATCCAGGCTTTGCCATTGCACATTTGTTATTTGTTCGACAGTTGCATTCTTGAACCAGGGGAAATCCTTGAACGCTACGGCCAATTCTTCATTTCCAAGTAGCAACCAGAAGCAATGCTTGGAGATGTTTGTGACCTCAGCTTCCAAAGTGGTGGTTCCAGGCATTCTGAATCTCCTTGAGGTGCTTGCCCACAACCGCATGAGCTTGGCGGACTTGAGTTTGGCTCAAGCCGACGTTTACAGCAAGTTCGATTTGTGGCGTGAGCCAGAACTTTGCTTCGCCGTCTGGATGTGATATGTGAACATGTATTCTGGCTTCTTCCCGCGAAAAGAAGAAAACCTAAACTGACCGTCTCTTGCGATGGTTGGTGCCATTTGAATTTATATCGCAGTTCGCGACGGCTTGGATTTCAGCGGCGTGATGAGAGAATCATCTACATCACATCCAACGGGTAAATCGGCCGCCGCACCTTGTGCAGCCCCAGCAGCGCGTAGTCCGAGCTGCACACCCCCGTGCCGGCGCATTCCACCACCGCATACGCCAACGGGCGCAGGCCGGCGCGCCAGTGCACCCGGCTCTTCAGCATCAAGAAGCGGCAGCGCTCGGGCGCGATGCCCACCGCGGTGAAGGCGGCCAGGTCGTGCGGCTCCACGTGGTTGCTGATCACCACAATCTGGATCTTGCCGGTGTCCAGCACCGCGGTCGGGCCCATGTCGCTCAGCTCGCCGCCAAACATCGGGCCCCAGTTGCGGTACCGGCCATCGCACACCAGCTTGATCCGCCCGGTCACCGTGCGCGGCTGGCCCTGCAGTCCGATCGACGGCATGTCCAGCTTGCCGCCCAGGGCCAGCGTGATCTCGCTGCCCACACCGGCGGCGATCATCTGCTGCACGGCGGCGGGGTCGAAGGTGGCAAAGGCCGCCGCGCCGTCCAGCCCGGCGTCCAGCATCGCGCCCAGCACGGTCATCGTGTCCATGGTGCCGCCCGATGCGCAGTTGTCGCTGTGGTCCAGCAGCACCACCGGGCCGCTGCCGGCGGGCTTGGCGTCGGCCAGCGCCTTGGCGCGCGCCATCGACGTGGCCAGCGGCTCGATCTGGTAGACGAAGGCCTGGCGGTTTTCCCAGGCCAGCGCCAGCAACTCGTCGCGCCAGCGTTCGGCTTGTGCCGGGTCGTTGTCGGTGACCACCACCACCGACAGGCCAGCAAATTCGATGTCGGCATTCGGAAAGCCCACGAACAGGCTGGCGCACAGCGCGCCTTCGGCTTCGATCTCGCGGCAGCGGGCCTGCAGTTCCTTGTTGGGCGAATCGTCGGTGCCCTGGCGCATCACGTGCGGCAGCATCGGCGCGCGGCCCCAGGCCATGGTCGGCCGGGCCTGGCCGGCCAGCAGCGCCAGCACGGCGCGGCCGGCGCGCAGGCCGGTGTCGTAGACGTCGATGTGCGGGTAGGTGTGGTATCCGGCGATCACCGTGCTTTGCGCACCCATCGCGTCGTACAGGTTGGTGTGCATGTCCAGCGCCACGCCGATCGGCACGGTGGGCGCAATGGCGCGGATGCGGCGCAGCAACTCGCCTTCGCCGTCGTCGTGGGTCTGGGTGACCATCGCGCCGTGCAGGTCCAGCAGCACGGCGTCGCAGCCCTGGGCCACGGCGGCGCAGACGCGGCTGGCGATGGCCTCGAAGGCGGCGTCGTGCACCGGCCCGCTGGGGCTGGCCGCCGCAGCAATGGCCACGGTGTAGTCGGCGCCCGCGGCTTCGGCCAGGTCGATGAAGGCGGCGATGGCCGACCCGGTGCCGCGGTAGGCGGCCACCGCGGCCGCGCCTTCGGGCGGCACGGCGCTGCCGGTGGCAAAGCGCGCCAGCGGCGTGGGCACGGGCGAGAAGGTGTTGGTCTCGTGCTTCATCTGGGCGATCACAAGCTTCATGGCGGCGGCTCCGGGTGCTGCGGTGGGTGGGGTGGGCTGGGGTGGGGTGGGGCGGGGTAGGGTGGCCAGATGATGCCGCAGCGCGGCCCGGCGGCGATCCCCCAGGCGACAGGCCGGCAGTGCTGCATCGCCCAGACTGCAGCCAGGCCGGCGCGGTGCCGGATTGCAAAGGATGGCATGTCCGATCTCGCGTTTCTGCCCGCCCATGAACTGGCCCGCCGCATCCGGCGCAAGCAGGTGTCGTCGCAAGAACTGCTGGCGATGTATCTGGACCGCATCGCCCGGCTGGGCGGCCCGGTCAACGCCGTGGTGGTGCTGGATGCCGAACGCGCCACCGCCCGCGCCCGGCAGGCCGATGCGGCGCTGGCCCGCGGTGAACTGTGGGGCCCGCTGCACGGCGTGCCGATGACGGTGAAGGAGTCGTTCAACGTCAACGGCCTGCCCACCACCTACGGCCACCTGGCCTACGCCGACAACGTCGCCGGCAGCGACGCGGTGACGGTGCAGCGCCTGCTGGGCGCGGGCGCGGTGATCTTCGGCAAGACCAACGTGCCGGCGTCGCTGGCCGATTGGCAGAGCTTCAACCCGGTCTACGGCACCACCGGCAACCCCTGGGACACCACGCGCACGCCGGGCGGCTCGTCGGGTGGCTCGGCAGCGGCGCTCGCGGCCGGATTCACCGCGCTGGAGATGGGCAGCGACATCGGCGCGTCGATCCGCAACCCGGCGCATTACTGCGGTGTGTGGGGCCACAAGCCGACCTGGGGCGTGCTGCCGCAGACCGGCCACGAGCTGACGCCCTGGGCCACCGCCGATTTCTTCGACATAGCAGTGGTTGGCCCGCTGGCGCGCAGTGCCTACGACTTGTCACTGGCGATGGACGTGCTGGCGTCGCCGCTGGACATGCTCACCGCCATGGGCCGCGTGCCCTTGGCCTGGCGCGACCGTGGCACGCCGCCGCGCCGCTGCCGGGTGGCGGTGCTTTACGACGACGCGCAAGCCGAGGTCGATGTCAGCGTGCAGCAGGGCCTGCGCAACCTGGTCGACTTCTTGCGCAGCGAAGGCGTGGTGGTGACCGAAGACGCTCGCCCGGTCGACAGCGCCGAGTGCCACGAGGTCTACGTGCACCTGATGCGCGCGGCCACCGGCAGCCACTACAGCGACGAGGCCTATGCCGTGGCCCAGGCCCGCGCCAGGGACTACGCGGTCGACGATGAAAGCTACCCGGCCCGGCATTTCCGCGGCAACACCACGTCGCACCTGCAATGGGTGCGCAAGGACGAGCAGCGCCAGCGGCTGCGTCAGCAGTGGGCGCAGTTCTTCGAGCAGCACGACCTGCTGATCTGCCCGGTGGCCACCACGCCGGCCTTTCAGCACAACCAGCAGGGCGAGCGCTGGGATCGCATGATCCCCGTCAACGGCCACGCCCAGCCCGGCACCGATGCGCTGTTCTGGGCCGGCTACCCCGGCATCGTGGGCCTGCCGGCCACAGCCGTGCCGTTGGGACTGAGCGCCGAAGGCTTGCCGGTCGGCGCGCAGATCGTCGGCCCGGCGTTTGCCGACCCCGAGGTGCTGCGCTTTGCGCAGTTCATCGAAAGCGGCTTTCGGGCCTTCGTGCCGCCGCCGGCGTCCACCGGCTTGTCGGGCGATTGACGGGCTATTGACCGTCGGGCGCGCTGCCGGCCCGACGAGCGCGTGCCCAGCCGTCGAATTCAGCCGCAAGCGGCCGCAAGCAGTCGAAATCAGCCGCGGTGCAGCAAAATGTCGCCGAACACGCTGCGATCGCCGTCGCGGCGGCTGTCCGACGGGGCGTCGTACAGCACCAGCCATTGCGGCTGGTCGCCGGCCAGTGCCGCGGGCAGTTCGCAGATCGCCTCGGCCCGGTCAGTGCCACGGCCATGCGGCAGGTCGACCGATGCGGTGAGCGCGGTCTCGAAGCGCACCGGTTCGCGGTTGCCGGCCAGCACGGCGCGGGCGCCCGGCCACTTGTACAGCCGCACGGCGCCGTCCAGCACCATGCTCGGCCCGGCCAGGATGTGCAGGTCGTCGCCCGAGAAGTGCAGGTCGCGCACGCCCAGCCCGTCCAGTTGCAGGAAGTGCTTGCGCAGCAGCGTGCCGTCGTCGTCCAGCGGCACCAGCCGCAAGCCGCCGGCGTGTGGCGCCACCGCCACTTCCAGCAGGCACGTCCAGCCGCGCAGCACCGGGCCGCGCAGGCCCAGCAGCAGGCGCGGGCCGTCGACCGCCAGGCCCTCGATGTCGAAGCCGTTGTCCTTGCCGGGAATGGCCATGAAGGGGCCGATGTGCGGGTCCTTGGCCAGCAGCTTGGTCAGCGCGTTGACTTCGGCATCGCCGCTCAGGCGCATCGCACGGCGGCCGTCCTGGGCCTGGCGCACCAGTTGCGGCACGCCCTGGCCATCGTGCTCGATCGGCAGGCAGGCCAGCAGCCGGCGGTTGCCGTCGAGCGACAGCTTGGCCAGCCGCTTGGCGTTGTCGGCATGCTTGGCGCCGGCCTTGGCGTTCTTGCGCTTGTGGCCGTGCGAGCCGACCACCCAGAGCCAGCCGTCGGCCACCGCCATGCCTTCGAGGTCGGCCTCTTCGTCGGTGTCGCCGGGCAGGTCTAGCAGCGTGTGCAGCGCAAAGTCCTGCACCTCGCCGAAGCGCAACGCCTCGGGGCCCTGCGGCGGCAGCCGGCGTAGCCGGTCGAGTCCGCAGGCTTCGTCGCCGGCCACCCAGAGCCAGTCGCCGGTGAAGGCGGCGCCCGACAGGTTGGTGCTGACCAGCGAGCCGGGGGCAAAGTCCAGACGGACGGCGTTGGGAATGCGGTGTTGGGGCATGGTGGGCTGGGTTGGGTGGGCTGGGTTGGGTGGCTTGGGTGGGTGTGGGCGGGGCGGGGCGGGGCGAGGCGAGGTAACGAGTATCGGCGGCCCGCGGCGTCAGCCGCCCGACAGGCTGGCGGCGTCTTCGCCCACGCCACCGGCCAGGTGGGCGGTGCAGTCGACCAGCCGCACGGCGTGGGGCGCTGCCGCGTTGGCGATGGTCAGCGAGGTGTTGGCCAGGCGCTGCGGCGCCTCGACCCCGGCAGGCAGTTGCAGCGCACCGTGTTGCAGCCAGTGGCGGATGACCAGGCCGTGGCTGACGACCGCCAGCGTGCCGCCGCCCGCCGCCTGCCGGGCCAGCACCCAGGCAAACGCCGCGGCGCAGCGCGCGCTGAACTGCGCTGTCGATTCGCCGTTGGCCGGTGCTTCGTCGCGCGTCAGCGGGTCGAAGCCCAGCGTGTCGTAGGGCAGGCCGCGCAGGTCGCCGAAATTGCGCTCGTGCAGCAGTGGTGAGGTCAGCAGCGGCAAGCCGCAGGCCGCGGCGATGGCCTGCGCCGTCTGCAGCGCACGTGGCAGGTCACTGCTGACCAGCGCGGTGGGCCGCAGCGCAGCATCGCCCGCCAGGCGCTGCGCCAGCGCGGCGGCCTGTGCCAGGCCGTTGGTCGACAGCGGCGTGTCGGCCGGTTGCAGCACGCGGCTGACGTTGAGCGGGGTTTCGCCGTGGCGGATGATCAGCAGGGTCATGGTGACGGGGTGACGGAGTGACGGGGTGACGGGGTGACGGGGTGATAGGGTGGCGAATGCCCTGGATCGATGACTGGCTGCCGGTCTGGCAGTTTGACGAAGTTCACCACATCCGCAGCACCGCGTCGCCCGCGGCGTTGCTGGATGCGGCCGCGGCCTACTCGCCGGTGCACGACCGCTGGATCAACGCCGCGCTGGCGGTGCGCGAGGCGCCCGGCCGGCTGGCATCGGTGCTGGGCCTGGTCAGCGCGCTGGGCAGCCGGCCGCGCTTCGGGCTGGGCGATTTCGTGGCGCTGGGCCGCCAGCGTGACGAGGCCCTGGCCTACGGCCTGGCCGGCCGCTTCTGGGAGGCGGGGTATGGCCTGCAGCCGCTGGCCGATGCTGCCGCCTTCACCGCCTTCGACGAGCCCGGTGCGGCCAAGCTGCTGCTGGCGTTCGAGGCGCGACCGGTGGGCGACGCCACCCGCTTGACCACCGTCACCCGCGTGTGGTGCACCGACGAGGCGGCTCGTCGCCAGCTGCTGCCGTACTGGGCGCTGATCCGGCCGGTCAGCGGGCTGATCCGCCGCCGCATCCTGGCCGACATTTGTCGGGTTGCGCAGACCGCTGCAATGCCGAGGCCTGATGCCTGACACCGGCCCGCCCGCCCCGGTGCAACGGTCGGCCGTGCCGTGAAAAAGCCCGGCCACTCTGCTGAGCGGCCGGGCCAGGGGCGCCTGGTCAGGCGCCGGTACCCCGGGTGTTACAAGCCACTACGGGTCAGTACGGACCGCTTCCGGGCATTACAGGCAGCAGGGCAGTCCCATGCAGCAGACGGCGCCGGCGACACAACACGCGCCTGCGGCCCACACGGGCGCCGAGGTGGCCGCCAGGGCCACGACGGACAGGATCTTCAACAGCTTGGATTTCATATGAACCTCATAGGTTGGTGGACAGGATCTGAACATCGGGTGGGGCACTCGGCAGCGGTGGGCGCCAGATGTTGTCCACCGGTTCGACCCAGCGTTTGACCTGCAGCTCGATGAAGGCGGCCGTGCGGGCCGGAACGGCAACTGGTTGACCGGCCGCCGTGCCGGCCGCGGCGGCCGGCGCGCAAGGCGCACAGGGCGATGCGGCCGTCGCCGCCACGCAACAGGGCTGCGACTCCAGGCAGCAGCCCATCAAGGCCATCGCCGAGGCGCCGGTGGCTTGCCACCACATCGCCAGCAGCAACACCAGCTTGCAGGTGGCGGTCACGGCTGTGGGCAGTGGCGACGAGTGACCAAACATTACCAGAGTGTAGGGCGGACCGGGAATGGTGGGGCGCCGCGGCCCGCGATAGACCCTTTCGACCCGGTCACTTCAGCGCACCAGGTTGACGCCGCCGTCCACCGTCAGCGTGGTGCCGACGACGTAGTCGCCGGCGCGTGAAGCCAGGTAGATCGCGGCGCCCGCCATGTCGTCGTCGACGCCGATGCGGCGCGCCGGGATGCGGGCCGACACGGCCTCGGCCTCGTCGCGGGCGCTGCGGTTCATGTCGCTGGCGAAGGCGCCCGGGCACAGCGCGTTGACGACGATGTTGTCTTCCACCAGCCGCAGCGCCATGCGCTTGGTCAGGTGGATCAGCCCGGCCTTGCTGGCGGCGTAGCTGTAGGTCTCTTGCGGGTTGACGGTCTGGCCGTCGATCGACGCGATGTTGATCACCTTGGCCGGCTGGGCGCGGTCGTTGGCGGCGCCGGCGGCCTTCAAGTGGCCGTGCAGTGCCTGGGTCAGGAAGAACGGCGCCTTCAGGTTCAGGTCGACCACCTTGTCCCAGCCCTTCTCGGGAAACTCGTCGAACGGTGCGCCCCAGGCCGCGCCGGCGTTGTTGACCAGGATGTCGAGCGTGGCCTCATGCGCGGCATAGGCCGCCACCAGCGCGGCCACGCCCTCGGTGCGCGACACGTCGGCGGGCAGCGAGATGCAGCGGCCGGCGCCGAACTCGACACACAGTTCGGCCGCGGTGGCATCACACACCTCGGCGTGCCGTGCCGAGATGTAGACCTTGGCGCCCTGCTGTAGAAAGCCGGTGGCGATCATGCGGCCGATGCCGCGCGAGCCGCCGGTGACCAGGGCGACGCGGCCGTCAAGTAAAAAGAGTTTGCTCATGGCGATGTCCTGAAGGGGGCTGGAGAGCCGGGGGGAAGGGTGGGGTCAGCCGAAGCTGGCGGCGGCGGCCAGCGCGCCCAGCCGGGCGCTGATGGCGTGGAACTCGGCCACCGTCTGTTCGATGATCTGCTGCACGCTCAGCACGCCGTGCACCAGCCCGGCCGATTGCCCGGCCAGTGCCGGCGCGGCGTTCATGTCGCCGCCGAAGTACACGCCGCGGATGCCCTTGAAGGTGTCGGCCGGCATCAGCCCGGCGTCATGGATGCCTTTGGTGAAGTCGGTCTTCAGCGCGCGGATGCAGGGCGTGGATTTGGTGTTGAGCACCCAGGTGCCGGTGGCATCGGCGGCGACGATGGCGTTCTTGTAGCCGTCGTGCACCGGGCTTTCGGCGCTGGCGACGAAGCGGGTGCCCATCTGGATGCCTTCGGCGCCCAGCGCGAAGGCGGCCGCCATGCCGCGGCCATCGACGATGCCGCCGGCAGCGATCAGCGGCACGGCCACCCGCTCGCGGATGGCCTGCAGCAGCACCAGCGTGCTCACCTCCTCGGGGTTCTTGAAGCCGCCGCCTTCCGCGCCCTCGACCACCAGGCCGTCGATGCCGGCGTCTTCGCATTTCAGCGCCAGGTCGAGCGTGGGCACGGCGTGGTAGACCACGATGCCGGCGTCGTGCAGCGGCGCGATGAACTTGGCCGGGCTGCCGGCCGAGGTGGTGACGAAGCGGATGCCCGAGTCGCAGACGAAGCGCAGCATCGCGTCGTCCTTCAGGAAGCGGATCGGCAGGTTGACGCCGAAGGGCAGGCCGAGCTCAACCATCTGGCGGATCTCTTGCTGGCAGGCGGCGGTCTCGCCGGACGAGGTTTCGATGATGCCCAGGCCGCCGGCGCGCGACACCGCGCTGGCGAGTTGCGAGCGGGCGATCCAGCCCATCGGGGCTTGCACGATCGGGTATCGGGCGCCGGTATGGGCGAGCACGCGGTTCATCGGCAAGGCTCCGGGGGTTCAACGGGAGGCGCAGTGTCGATGGCGGTCTGCGGCGCGGCAGTCGCCTAGGTGCCAGGGCGGGGTGCGAGGGCTGGCTGCCTGGGCTGGCTGCGCGTGCCGGATGCCTGGGCTGGGCGCCCGGGCCAGGTGCTAGGGCTAGCTGCCAGCGTTCGGGCCGGGGCCGCTGGCCCAGTCGCCCAGGTAGTCGGCCGCGCTGCCGCGGCTGCGGCGCTGGCCCCCGCGGGCGGTGCCGACGGAGACGAAGCACACCGCCTGCTCGTCTTCGGCCAGGCCCATGGCCTGCGCGAAGCGTGCGCTGCGCACCGCGCGGCCGCTGGTCAGCATGGCGGCAAAGCCCAGGCCGTGGGCGGCCAGCAGCAGGTTCATCAGCGCCGCGCCCAGCGTGACGGCGCGTTCTGTCAGCGGCACCTCGGGGTCGTCGGGCGTGGCTTTCAGCACCGCCAGCAGCAGCGTGGGCGCGCGGTGGGCCTTGTCGCGGCTCTTGGCCAGGTCGTCGGCGCTGGGCGGTGGGTCGAGCGGGCCGAAGCGGTCGCGCAGGCAGGCCTCGAACAGGTCGGCCAGCGCCGTGCGCTGGTGGTCGGCGATGCGCAGCAGCCGCCAGGGCCGCAGGCCGCGGTGGTCGGGCGCGCAGGCGGCGGCGTCGACCATCTGCAGCAGCTGGGCGGCATCGGGCCCTGGCGCTTGCAGGCGTTTGGGGGCCACCGAGTGGCGGCTGCCGATCAGCGTCAGCACCAGGCTGGTGAGGTCGGCGCCAGGGTTGTCGGAAGGATCGTCGTCGGCGCCGGGGTCGTCGTCGACGGAACGGGTCAGGGATTCGGCGTGCATGGTCGGCGCCGATTCTGGCGCAGCGCTGAGGTTGTCGAATGATCAGAGGATCAGAGGATCAGAGGATCAGAGGATCAGAGGATCAGGGGAGCAGGGGATCAGGGGATCGGCGGCGCCGCGGTGCCGCAGCACCAGCACTGGTCGAACGGGCCGTCGACGATCTCGCCGCAGCCGCGGCAGGCCCAGCGCCGCTCGACCGGGTGCTGCAAGGTGTGCAGCAACTGGCGGGCGGTGGCCTCGTGGGTCTCGTCGGTCAGCCACAGCTCGGGCAGCGACTGGTCGGGCGGGATCTCGCCGGCAATGCTGCCGGCAAACGCACGCTGCACCGTCACGCCGCAGCCGGCACCGTTCAGCACGTCGGCCCACAGCGTGGCGATCGCCAGGTTGGGGGCCTGAACCAGCTTTTTCATGCCCGCCGCGCCGGCCGCGACGACACCAGAATGCCTGCGCCGATCAACGCAAACGCCAGGCCGTGGAAGGGCCGCGGCCATTCGCCCAGCAGCGCGGCCGACAGCAGCGCGGCGAACAGCGGCGTCAGGTTGCCGAAGAACGCCGCCAGCGCCGGCCCGGCCTGCGCCACGCCCAGGCCCCACAGCCGGTAGGCGATCAGCGACGGCCCGATGGCCACGAAGAGCACGGCGGCCACCAGCCAGGGTGTCCAGACGATCGCCCGGGTGGTGGGTTGCAGCCACTCGCCCACACCGGCGGCGGCGGTGGCCCAGACCAGGCCCAGGGCGATCTGGATGCAGAGGAACTCGGCCCAGTGCCGGTTGGGGCCGCGCAGGCTGGCCATGCCGGCGGGCGGGCGGGCCAGCAGCCAGCTGTAGACGCACCAGCTCAGGATCGCCAGCAGCATCAGCAGGTCGCCCGGCACCAGCTGCACCCGCAGCAGCGCCGCCGGCTCGCCGCGCGACAGCACCACCGCCACGCCGATCAGCGACAGCGCCGCGCCCAGCACCTGGGCACGGCGCGGCCGCTCGGCATAGAACATCGCACCGATGGCCAGCATCCACACCGGCGAGCTGGCGGCGATCAGGGTCACATTCAGCGGCGTGCTGGTCTTGAGCGCCAGGTACTGCAGCGCGTTGTAGGCGCCCACGCCGGTCAGGCTGAGCAGGGCCAGATGCGGCAAGTTGGCGGTGATCTGTGCCCGCCGCTGGGCCGAGCCGAAGGCGCGCCAGCCCAGCGGCAGCAGCAACGCCAGCGCCAGCGCCCAGCGCCCGGCGTTGAGCCACAGCGGCGGGATGCTGCCGATCGCCAGCCGGCCGACCACCGCGTTGCCGGCCCACAGCAGCGGCGGCACCGACAGCATCAACGCCAGGCGCGGGGTGATCTGCATGGCGGCGGGGGTGGATTCATGGGCTGCGATTGTGTCGTCCGGTGATGGCCTGCTCTGTCGCCTGGGCGCCCGCGGCCCCAGGGCCCGCACCCGGCAGGGCCGGGCGGCAGCGGTTAATCTGGCGGCCTTCAGCAGAACACCGGAGACGCCGCCCCATGTCCACGACTTCCAAGACTTCCAAGACCATCCAGATCGCCCAGTTCGGCGGCCCCGAGGTGATGCAGCTCGTCGACCTGCCGGTGGGCGAGCCCGGCCCCGGCCAGATCCGCATCCGCCACCAGGCCATCGGCCTGAACTTCATCGACGTCTACCAGCGCACCGGCCTGTACCCCAACGCACTGCCGCTGAACCTGGGCATGGAGGGTGCGGGCATCGTCGAGGCGGTGGGCGAGGGCGTGACGCACCTGCAAGCCGGTGACCGCGCGGCCTACGCCGGCAGCCCGCCCGGCAGCTACAGCGAAGCGCGGGTGATGCCGGCGATGACGGTGTGCAAGTTGCCCGACGCGATCAGCTTCGAGACCGGCGCGGCGATGATGCTGAAGGGTCTGACCGCCCAGTACCTGCTGAAGAAGACGCTGCCGGTCGAAGGTTTGGTGGCGGGCGACTTCGTGCTGTTCCATGCCGCCGCGGGCGGTGTCGGCCTGATCGCCTGCCAGTGGGCCCGCGCGCTCGGCCTGCAACTGATCGCCACCGCAGGCAGCGACGCCAAGTGCCAGCTGGCGCTGGAGCACGGCGCGGCGTTTGCCATCAACTACCGCAGCGAAGACTTCGTCGCCCGCGTCAAGGCCATCACCGGTGGCGCCGGCGTCAAGGTGGTCTACGACTCGGTCGGCAAGGACACCTTCGAGGGCAGCCTGAACGTGCTGCGGCCGTTTGGCCTGCTGGCCAGCTTCGGCAACGCGTCGGGCCCGGTGCCGCCGTTTGCGCCGGGCGTGCTGGGCGCCAAGGGCTCGCTTTACCTCACCCGCGCCACGCTGTTCACCCACATGGCCAGCCGCGAGGCCACGCAGAAGATGGCCGACGATTTGTTCGCGGTGGTGATGAGCGGTGCGGTCAAGATTCGCATCGACCAGCGCTTCCCGCTGGCCGAGGTGGCCCGCGCCCACACCGAGCTGGAAGCCCGCAACACCACGGGCTGCAGCATCCTGCTGCCTTGAACTTGCCGGGGTTGTGTCGATAGGGCGATTGGCATTGGCATTGGCGGTTGGCGGCTCGTTGCTGACTTTGAAAGTCTTCTTAGTGCCTGGTTGTCCAGCGGCGCCATGGCGCGTCCGGGCAGGCCGTGGCGCTTCACTGCGGCGGTCGTCGCTGCGCGCCGACTGCCTTGCGGTGCTCAGGCTTGCGGCCC
>JBBQVF010000108.1:0-15435 GCA_038211805.1 Burkholderiales bacterium
GCAGGTAAAGGAGGAGTCGACGGGCTTGCGCCAGCAAGCGTGTCGGCGGGGGACACGGAGTCATCCGGTCACCCGGCGGCCTCGGCCTCGTACCGACCTGAATGGGGTTTCAACGAACCAACAGAAAGCCGCCGCTCGCAAAGTCAGCAACGAGCCGACACCAGCCAAAGCGCACACACAGCCGGCTGATCGCGAAGACCAAACCGCTGTCGCTGTCACACTGCCCACCATGCTGATCGCCCGCCGCAACCTGCTCGCTCTGGGCGCCGCCGGCCTGGCCGCGCCGGCCTTCATCCGCCATGCCCGCGCGGCCGACGTGCAGCGCTTCAGCCTGGGCGTGGCGTCGGGCCACCCGCAGCCTGAGGCGCTGGTGCTGTGGACCCGGCTGACCGGCCTCGACCTGCCGGCCCAGGTGCCGGTGCGCTGGCAGGTCGCGCACGACGAGGCCTTCAGCCGCATCGCGGCGTCGGGCACCGAAACCGCCGAGCCCGACAGCGCGCACAGCGTGCATGCCGAGGTGACGGGGCTGGAGGCGGGCCGCGGCTACTTTTACCGTTTCAGCGCGCTCGGCCAGCCAAGCGCCACCGGCCGCACCCGCACCGCGCCGGCGGCCGACGCGCCGGCCACGCTGCACGCAGTGCTGGCCAGCTGCCAGCGCTATGACCACGGCCTGTACGCCGCCTGGCGCGACGTGGCCGCGCGCGCACCCGACCTGGTGATGTTCGTCGGTGACTACATCTATGAATATGCCTCGCCCGACGGCGTGGTGCGCGCCCACGACGGCCCGCTGGTGCGCACGCTCGACCAGTTTCGCGCCCGTTACGCCCAGTACAAAAGCGACCCGATGCTGCAGGCCGCCCACGCCGCCGCGCCCTGGATCGTGACCTGGGACGACCACGAGGTCGAAAACGACTACGCCGACGAGGATGGCAGCACGCTGTTCGGCGCCGGCCTGCGGCGCCTGCGCGCGGCCGCCTACCAGGCCTGGTGGGAGCACCAGCCGGTGCCCAAGGCGATGCGCCCGGTGGGGCCCGATGCGCACATCTTCCACCGGCTGGACTGGGGCCGGCTGGCCCGCATCCACACGCTGGACGGCCGCCAGTACCGCGACACCCACGCCTGCCGGCCGATGGGCCGGCTGGGTGGTGCGTCGACGGTCGACTCCGCCGCCTGCATCGAACTGCAAGACCCGAAGCGCAGCATGCTGGGCGCCGCGCAGGAGCGCTGGCTGGCCGACGGCTGGGACCTCGACCGGCCATGGAACCTGCTGGCCCAGCAGACGCTGATGGCCCGCCATTCGCGCACGCCGGTCACCGGCCCGGTCAACGGCAGACCCGGCGGCCGCTACTGGACCGACGGCTGGGACGGCTACCCGCTGGCCCGCCAGCGCCTGCTGCAGGGCGCCGCCGACCGCCGCCTGGGCGGCGCGGTGGTGTTGAGCGGGGACGTGCATGCCTTTGCGGTGGCCAACCTGCGGGCCGACGCCTTCAAGCCCGACGCGCCCATCGTCGCCAGCGAGCTGTGCGGCACCTCGATCAGCAGCCGCGGCCTGCCGCAAAACCTGCTCGACCGGCTGCGGCCCTACAACCCCGACCTGCTGCACGCACGCTCGGACCAGCGCGGCTACCTGGCGCTGAAGTTGAGCGAGGGCGACCTGCGCGCCGACCTGATGGTGGTGCAAGACCCGCTGAACGCCTTCAGCCCGGTCGACGTGTCGATGCGCTTCGTGGTCGAGCAGGGCCGGCCAGGGCCGCAGCGCGCCTGAGACCGCCGGGCCAGCGTGGCCGTGCCAGCGCGTGCACGCCAGCCGTTGGCCGACGCACGCTGGCAGGTTGCCTTTTTCGACCAAAAGTGCCGGCGTCTGTGCGCCAACTCACATAGCTTCCACGATTGGCGTGAAATGCTGCGGCAACTGGCCCGCATGACATTTGCGGTGGCACTTTGAAGCAGCAGGGCATAGCATCCGATGCTGGAGGGTTTGCACACAATGCGCTCGGACAAACTTTCTGGTCACCGGACACCGGCACCACTGGCTTACCGGATCGACGACAACAGCACGGCCCGCGAGATCGCCGCCGCCTTCGGCGCGCTGTGGCTGGAAATCGTCGCCGCGCTGACGCCGATCATCGGCCCGCGTGGCGTGGCCGCACTGGGCCAGCGCAGCCTGCACCTGGTCGGCGCCGCGACGCCCTGGCTGGTGGCGCGCCAGCCCGGTGGCCAGGTCAGCCCCGACAGCCTCGACACGCTGGATGTCGCCATGCTGGTGGCGTTGCTCGCGCAGCGCAGCAGCGACGACGCCGCGGCCGTGGCCAGCGCCTTCTTGCAGACCTTGCGCGAGTTGCTGTCCAGCCTGATCGGCGCCTTGCTGACCGAGCGCCTGCTCCGCACCGTCTGGGGCCCGCCCGACATTCCCTTGAACAGCCCAACCACGCAGTAACCCACGCCATGACGAGCAAAGTGACGATCGAACGACTGGCCACCGGCGTGCCCGGACTGGATGCGGTGCTGGGCGGCGGCCTGCCCGAGTTCTCGTTCAACCTGATCGCCGGCCAGCCCGGCTGCGGCAAGACCACGCTGGCGCACCAGATCATGTTCGCGCTGGCCACGCCCGAACGCCCGGCGATCTACTTCACGGTGCTGGGTGAACCGCCACTGAAGATGCTGCGCTACCAGCAGCAATTCGAATTCTTCGACACCGAGGCGCTCAACCACCGCGTGCGCTTCGTCAACCTGTCGGAAGAGGCCATGACCGGCGACCTCGACCGCGTGCTGCAGCGCATCGTCGAAGAAGTGGCCAGCCAATCGCCGGGTCTGGTCTTCGTCGACTCGTTCCGCTCGGTGATCCTGGCCGGCGAGGGCAACGGCTCGCCGCACAACACGCTGCAGCAGTTCGTCCAGCAGCTGGGCATGCTGATGACCACCTGGCAGGCCACCACCTTCCTGCTGGGCGAGTACTTCAACGAGAACGACGCCAACCCGGTGTTCACCGTGGCCGACGGCCTGATCTGGTTGCGCCAAAGTGTGTTGCGCAATTCGATGGTGCGCAAGATGGAGATCCTGAAGATGCGCGGCCAGCCCACGCTGCCGGGGCTGCACACCTACCGCATCGGCTCGGCCGGCATCAAGGTGTTTGCACCGGCGTCGGCCGTGGTGCCGGTGCAAGCAGCCGGCCACCACGATGCCACGCGGGGCGCCGGCGCGCGCGCCCTGCTGGGCGTGCCGGGGCTCGACGAGATGCTGGGCGGCGGTTTGCCGCGGGGCCATTCGCTGCTGGTGGCCGGCCCGTCGGGCTCGGGCAAGACCATCCTGGCGGCCACCTTCCTGGCCGAGGGCGCCCGCCTCGGCGAGACCGGCGTGATCGCCGCCTTCGAGCAACGCCCCAACCGCGAGCGCAACCGGGCGCTGGTCGACCTGATCGCCGGCGGCCAGGTCGTGCTGATCAACAGCCAGGCGCCCGACCTGTCGATCGACGAGATCCTGTACCTGCTGATCACCGAGATCCGGCGCAGCCGGGCCAGCCGGGTGGTGATCGATTCGCTGTCGGGCTTCGAGCTGGCGCTGGCGCCGGCCTTCCGCGACGACTTCCGCGAATCGCTGCTGCGCCTGGTCACGGCCTTGTCGGCCACCGGGGCAACGGTGCTGATGACGTCCGAACTGGAAGACCGCTACATCGACCTGCGCTTCAGCCCCTACGGCACGGCCTTCCTGACCGACGCCATCGTGGTGCAGCGCTACATCGAGGTTGAAAGCCGCCTGCGTCGGGTGACCGCAGTGGTCAAGGTGCGGGCCAGCGCCCATTCGGACGAATTGCGCGAATACAACATCGACGCCACCGGCATCCAGATCGGCCAGACGCTGCCCGAACAGGAAGGCCTGCTCGGCGGCCGGCCCACCCGCAAGCCGCGCCCGGCGCCGCTGACCAGCGACGGCGATTGACCGCCCCGGCCACCCCACCCCGCCCCGCCCCGCGCCGCCCCGCCCCGCCATGAGCCCATATCCAGCGCTGAACGCCGCCACAGCCACCGGCACGACCACCGCCACAGCCACCGGCACGCCCCCGGGCGCTGCCGCCGATGCCATGGCCGACCTGGCCCGTGTGCAGGGCAAGGTCGAGGCCGCGCGCGCCGTGCTGCTGCGCTTGCTGCAGGAGGTGGTGGTGGCCGAAAGCCGGCTCAACGGCAGCCAGGCGGCCCAGTTGCTGGAGGCCAACGAGCGGCTGGTGGTGGCGGCGCTGCGCGAGCGGGCCGAGGCCCGGGCGGCCACCCAGTCGCTGACCGACGTCACCCGGCTGGCCGAGAAGGATCCGCTGACCGGGCTGCCCAACCGGGCGCTGTTGCTCGACCGCTCGGCCCAGGCGATCGCCACCGCCAAGCGCCGGGGCGGCCGCCTGGCGCTGTTGTTCGTGGACCTCGATGATTTCAAGCAGATCAACGACCGGCTGGGCCATGTCGCCGGCGACGACGCACTGCAAAGGGTGGCGCTGCGCCTGGGCCAGTCGATCCGCGAGGTCGACACGGTCAGCCGCTACGGCGGTGACGAGTTCGTGATCCTGCTCACCGAGGTGTCGCAAGCCG
Source organism: Burkholderiales bacterium (assembly GCA_038211805.1). Lineage (GTDB taxonomy): Bacteria > Pseudomonadota > Gammaproteobacteria > Burkholderiales > Burkholderiaceae_C > Pseudaquabacterium. The sequence continues at coordinate 4,575 of JBBQVF010000108.1, forward strand.
GTGATGCCGCCTTGATCGCCGGCAAGCTGCTGGCCGCGCTGGCCGAACCGCTGCACGTGGGCGACCGTGACCTGCACCTGACGGCCAGCATCGGCATCAGCGTCTACCCCGACGACGGCGACACCATCGAAGCGCTGATCGGCCATGCCGATGCAGCGATGTACCGTGCGAAGCGCCAGGGCCCCGGCCGGATAGCGCTGCACGGCGATGCGGCGCCCGCACCATCATCCACATCATCATCCACATCACCAGCCACATCACCACCGCTGGCACCCCCGCGGTCGCCGCGGCCCGCCACCGCCACCGCCACTGAGCACGAACAAGCCCTGGCCGCCCACGAGCGCCGCCACGCCGAGTTGCAGGAAGCCAACGAGCATCTGGTGCTGGCGACGCTGGATGCGCAGGCGCTGCAGGCGGCCGCCGAGCAGGCGCAGCAGCGGCAGGCCGATCTGATGGCCGCCGTGGCCGAGGAACTGGGCAACCCGTACACGCCGATCCGCCTGGCGGCGGCGATGGTGGGCTTGGCCGCCGACGACAAGGTGCTGCTGCCTCGCGCCCAGGCGCTGGTCGATCAGCAGGCGGCGCGCAGGGCGCGGCTGGTGGCGGCGGCAACGGCCCGTTCGCGCGCCGCCGGCATGCTGATGGCCCCGGGATCGCAGACCTGTGACCTGGTGGCCGTGATCGACGCCACGGTGCGCGCCGCCGATGCGGTGCTGAAACTGCGGCATCAGCACCTGACCGTGGCCGTGCCGGCCGGTCCCGTCACCGTGCGCGGCGACGCCGAACGCCTGGGCCATGTGCTGGGCAACCTGCTCGACAACGCGTCCAAATACACCCCCGACAACGGCAGCATCTGGCTCGACGCGGCGGTGCGAGGCGGCAGCGCCGAGGTGGTGGTCAGCGACGACGGCATCGGCATCGCTGCGGCCGTGGTGGCCCACATCTTCGAGCCCTTCGGCCAGGACAGCCGAGCCCTCGGCTTCAACGGCGCCAGCACCGGCATCGGCTTGCCGGTGGTGCGGGCGCTGGTCACCGACATGGGCGGCACGGTGACGGCCGACAGCGCAGGCAGCGGGCACGGCAGCCGCTTCGTGGTGACACTGCCGCTGGCCGAAGGCGGTGCGGCCGACGCGCCCGGCGCCCGGCCAGGGCGTGCCTGAGCCATGGCCCGCAACGACATGACCGCCGGCCACCCGCCCGATCCGCGCCTGAACCGGCTGCTCGCCGCCCTGCCCGGCGATGAGCTCGAGCGCTGGCTGCCGCACCTTGAACCGATCAAGATGGTGCGGGGCCAGGCGCTGTCCGAACCCGGCGTGCGGCCCAGCCACGCCTACTTTCCGACCACCGCACTGGTCGCCCTGTTGTACGTGATGGAAGACGGCGCCACCTCGGAGATTGCCGTGGTCGGCAACGAAGGCATGGTCGGCGTGTCGCTGTTCATGGGTGGCGGGGCCACGCCCAGCCAAGCCGTCGTGCAGTGCGCAGGGGTGGGCTTTCGCGTGTCGGGCCGCTTCCTGACCGCCGAGTTCGAGCGGTCGCCCAGCGTGGCCAGGATGATGCTGCGCTTCACCCAGGCGCTGATCGCCCAGATGACGCAAACAGCGGCCTGCAACCGCCACCACCAGTTGCACCAGCAGCTGTGCCGCTGGCTGTTGCTGAGCCTGGACCGCCTGCCGGGCCCCGACCTGCCGATGACGCAGGAGCTGATCGCCAACATGCTGGGGGTGCGCCGCGAAGGCGTGACCGAGGCCGCACTCAGGCTGCAGAAGGCCGGCCTGATCAGCTACGGCCGGGGCCGCATCTCGGTGCTCGACCGGCCGGGGCTGGAGCAGCGGGCCTGCGAGTGCTACGCGGTCGTCAAGCGCGAATACGACCGGCTGTTGCCGCCCCCCGCCAAGCCGGCAGCTTTGGCCACCCGTGGCCTGGCCACCGACCCGTACCTGTGCTGCACCCAGGCCTCTGGCAGCTGCAACCACGACTTGAGCATGGGTTGACCGGCTGGTCGCCTACCTTGCCAGGCGCAAGTTCAGGTGGGCCGGGCAGGTCTTTGCGGCGATAGCGGCAAAGACGGCGGCAGCGGCTGCGGCGGCCGCAACCGGCTGTTGATCACCTGAGCGGGCGGGCGCTTTAGTCCGGCTGGCGCGCAGGGTCCGCCGGCCGGCGGTCAGCGGGGTCGGGCGGCTCGGGCTTGACCGCGCTGCTGGCGGCGGCACCGCCCAATGCGCCGGCCACCGCCCCCAGCGTGCCACCCACCACCACGCCCACCGGGCCGGCCACTGCCACGCCGACGAGGGCGCCGGTGGCCGCGCCCGCCACCATGCCACCGCCCGCCAGCACCGATCGGGCCTCGCGCTTGGCTTCCTCGGGTTCCAGCGGCACCTGGGCTCTGGAGTCGGGGTCCTGCGACGGGATGCCGTGGCCCGGACGGGCCTGCTCGGCCAAGTCTGGGTCGACGGGGGCGGCGATCGGCGTGGCGGTGGTCGAAGGGTTCATGGCGCTTTGCTCGGTAGGTGGACGAGGCAGCGGGCCGAACGCCCGCGCCGCGCCAACCTTTGTACGGCCGGGGCCGCGCCGGTGGCGTCGTCGGGCAGGTCGAGCGGTTGTAGGACGACATCCCGGCGCGGGGCCAGCCTCCTGCGCTTGTCCGGCTGCAGTCCTGCAACCCCGGCCGGCGCACCCGCCGCGGGCGCGCGCGGATACTTGCATCCCAGCATGCAGGCCATCCTCGCCGTCACCGTTCCGTTCTTCGCCCTGGTGCTGGCCGGCTGGCTGGCAGCGCGCCGCGGCGTGCTGCCCGAGTCGGCGGTGCCGGGGCTCAACGCCTACGTGCTGTACTTTGCCCTGCCCTGCCTGTTGATGCGCTTCGGCATGAACACGCCGGTGCTGGAGTTGCTCAACCCCTTCGTGCTGGTGGTCTACCTGCTGTGCGCGTTGCTGGTGGTGTTCTTCACCATCGCGGTGTCGCTCAATGCCCGGGTCGGGCTGAAAGACGCGTCGTTCGGCGCGCTGGTCGCCGCCTTTCCGAACACCGGCTTCATGGGGGTGCCGCTGCTGGTGGCGCTGCTGGGGCCGGGCGCGGCGGGGCCGGTGATCTGCACCGTGCTGGCCGACCTGTTCGTCACCAGCTCGCTGTGCATCGCGCTGTCGCAACTGCCGGGTCAGCAGGGCGAGCCGGGCGCGCCGGGTGCGGCCCGGCAAGGCGCGCGCACCGCCGCGCTGCGGGCGGTGCGCGGCGCGTTGTCGAACCCGCTGCCCTGGTCGATCGCGCTGGGCGCGGTGCTGTCGGTCACCGAGGTGAAGTTGCCCGGGCCGCTGGACACGGTGACCCGCATGCTGGCCGAATCGGCCACGCCGGTGGCGCTGTTCACCATCGGCGCGGTGCTGTGGCGCGCCGGCCAGCATGCCCACACCCGCACCCCGCTGGGCGACTACCTGCCGGTGGCGCTGATCAAGCTGTTCGTGCACCCGCTGCTGGTGCTGCTGATCGGCGGCGCGGCGCAGCAGCTGGGCGCGCCGCTGTCGGCCTTCCAATTGCTGGTGCTGGTGCTGGCCGCCGCGCTGCCGAGTGCCAGCAACGTGTCGCTGCTGACCGAGCGCTATGGCGCTGATTCTGGCCGCGTCGCCCGCATCATCATGACCAGCACGGTGCTGGCCCTGCCCAGCTTCAGCGCGCTGGCCTGGCTGTTCGGCGTGCGGCCGGGCGGCTGAGCGGCTGAGCGCGCAGCCGCGCTCCCCTGCGCTCGCCAGCACCCCGCCGCGCCCGGTCTTGCTGCGCTGCATCACCCCGATCAGGGCGTGGCGTAGAACACCCCGACCGCGTAGTCCTGCGTGCTGGCCACGCCAGTGGCGCTGGCAAAGGCACCCGCCTGCACCTGCAGCAGCACCAGGCCGGAGGTCGCCGCCGGCGGCGTGACGACGGCGCTGTAGCGGCTGGACGTCTGCTTGGTGAAGTTGGTGAGAGTGCCGCCGCTGACGGCCAGCTGGCCGACGCTGAAATTGACATCGGCGCTGAAGTTGAGCGTGAAGGTGATGGCCGCCGTGGCCAGCCCGCCAGTCGCGTCGTGGCTGATGACCAGCAGCGGCTCGGTGCTGAGCACCACCGTGTCAACGGGCTGGGCGTGGCCGTAGGCCCGCGCGCTGGCGGTGGCGCCGCTGGCGTCCTTGAAGCCACCCGCCTGCACGGTGATCTCGACCGCGCCTTGCAGGTTGGGCGTGGGCGTGACCACCAACGTGTAGACGGTGTCGCTGATGCTGGTCAGGCTGGCGCCGTTGAGGAATCCGCCACTGATCAGGATGCGGTTGGTGGCAAAGCTGCTGACCGCGGCGCTGAAGGTGAAGTGCACCGTGAACGGCCCGGTGGCGGTGGCCGGCGCATCGGTGGTGATGATCAGTGAGGGCACCGCGGCCATGCTGTCGCCGTCGTCGGTGCCATCGCCACCACAGGCGCTGAGCAAGGCGGTCAGCAGGGCCAGCATCAGGATGGCGAAGCCGCTGCGCAGCGGGCTCCAGGGGTGGGCGGCAATCGACATCGGCACGGCTCCTGAAGTGTGGGCGCAGGATATCAGCGCGATCAGCGTGGAGCGTTGACAGCGGGCCGACCATCAGATCGCCAGCGGGTCGACGTCGATTGCCCAGCGCGCCAGGCCCTTGTGCTGCTGGCGCAGCACATGCAGCGCCGGCATCCAGTCGGCCAGCACGCGCTGCAGGCGCAGCCGCGAGCCGGCCTCCACCAGCATCTGCAGCCGCTCGATGCCGGCCACCTTGGCCACCGACGGCGGCACCGGCGGGTAGACGGTGACATCGGCCGCGCCCGGCAGCAGCGCCATCGCGTCGGCGGCGGCCTTCAGCCAGGCCAGGGCCACCGCCGGGTCGCGGGCCTCGGCGCGCAGCAGCGCCAGGTGGCTGAACGGCGGCAGGCCGGCGGCCTGGCGGTCGGCCAGCTGGCTTTGGGCGAAGGCGGCGAAGTCGTGCTGCTGCAGCGCCTTGTACAGCGGGTGCTGCGGGTGCCAGGTCTGCACCCACATCTCGCTTTTCGACAGCCCCGCGGCATCGCGCCCGGCGCGGCCGCCGGCTTGCATCAGCAAGGCAAACAGCCGCTCGGGGGCGCGGAAATCACTGGCGAAAAGCGCCGAATCGGGGTTGACCGCCACCACCAGCGTGATGCGGCGAAAGTCGTGGCCCTTGGTCACCATCTGGGTGCCGACCAGCACATCCACGTCGCCGGCATGCACCTGCGCCAGCCGCGCCTCCAGCTGGCCCTTGCCGCGTGCGGTGTCGGCGTCCAGCCGGGCGATGCGGGCGCCGGGCAGCAGTTCGGCCAGCTGCTCTTCCAGCTTCTCGGTGCCGCGGCCGATCGGCGCGATGTCGAGGTTGCCGCAGTCGGGGCAGGCCCGGGGCACCCGCTCGGTGAAGCCGCAGTGGTGGCAGCGCAGCGTGCGCTCGCCCTTGTGGAACACCCGCCAGGCGCTGCAGTGCGGGCAGCCGCTCTTCCAGCCGCAATCGGCGCAGTGCAGCACCGGCGCGTAGCCGCGGCGGTTCAGGAACACCAGGCTCTGCTCGCCACGCGCCAGCCGCTCGCGCAGCGAATCCATCACCATCGGCGCAAACACCGGCGCCTGGCCTTGGGTCCTGGGCAGCACGCCCATGTCGAACAGCCGCACCTGCGGCAGCGCCGCGCCGCCCACCCGCTCGGCCAGCGGCAGGCGCAGGTAGCGCTGCTGGTCGCCGGGCAGGGCGCGCTGCCAGGTTTCGAGCGAGGGCGTGGCCGAGCCCAGGATCACCGGCACCCGCTCGAGGTGGGCGCGGTAGACCGCCAGGTCGCGGGCCGAGTAGCGTGCGCCCTCCTGCTGCTTGTAGGACGGGTCGTGCTCCTCGTCGACCACGATCAGCCCCAGCCGCGGCAGCGGCGCGAACACGCTCAGCCGCGTGCCCAGCACGATGTCGGCCCGCCCCAGGTGGGCCATCAGCCAGTGGCGCAGCCGCTGCACCGGCGTCAGGCCGCTGTGCATCGCCACCATGCGGTGCTGGGGAAAACGCGCGGCGAAACGCGCTTCGAGCTGCGGCGTCAGGTTGATCTCGGGCACCAGCACCAGCGCCTGCAGGCCGGCGGCCAGCACCTGCTCGGTGGCGTGCAGGTAGACCTCGGTCTTGCCGCTGCCGGTGACGCCGTGCAGCAGCAGCGGCTGCGGCCGCGGCGTGGCGCGCACGGCGTTGAAGGCGGCCAGCGCGGCCAGCTGCTCGGCGCCCAGCAGCGGGCGGTTGGGCGCGGCGGCTGCGGCCAGCGCTGGCGCCGGCGCCTGGTCCAGCTTGCGCAGCAGCCGCGCCAGCCGTTTGCTGAGGCCCGGCGCGTCGAGCTTGCGCAGCTCGGGCGGCAGCACCGACAAGGCCAGCTCGCCGACGCCGCGCTGGTAGTAGCTGGCGGCAAAGTCGACCAGCGCCAGCCAGGCCGGCGCCATCGGCGGCAGGTCGGTGAACACCTCGCCCACCGGGCGCAGCGCGTGGCTGCCGGCCGGCGCCGCCTCGCCATGCCAGACGATGCCCAGCAGCTCGCGCTTGCCCAACGGCACCCGCAGCAGCGTGCCCGGCGGCCAGGGCCGGTCGGCCTGGTAATCCAGCGCACCGGTCAGGCCGCTGTGCTGCGGCGCGTCGACGGCCACCGAGACAACGGTCTGGCTCACCTCGTGTTGCACCGCAACAAACGCCGTACTTGCGACCGACTTTTCAGCTTCACATCAAGAAGCGGCCTTAAGTTCATGATTGAAAAGGGTTTTTTAGGCTGTCCCCTGTTTCTGTGGATAACTTTGTGGGAAACCTGCATGGGAGCGCGCTAAGTGCTTGATCCTGCGGGCTTCGCCTTGGATTGCCCAAGTTTGCGGCAGCGCTGGAAATCTGTTCAATATCAATCACTTAGCACGAATTTCCAGCAAACTTCATGTTGCGCTGCACATATTTAGCCGGGCATTTCGGGGGCGCCCGCTTTTGGGGATAAGTCAAGCCCTGAGCGCGCACTCACTCGCGTAAAGCCCCCCCCTAGTTCGGCGTTGCCGCCACAACCTGGCGCTGGCGCCGCGAATGGCTGTGCACCGTCTCCACCAGGGCCTGCACATGCTCGACCGGCGTGTGCTGGTTGATGCCGTGGCCCAGGTTGAAGACATGGCCGCCCCAGCGGCCGTCGGCGCGCTGCGGCGCACCGAAGCTGTCGAGCACCGCGCGCGCCTCGGCCGCCACCGCCTCGGGCGGCGCAAACAGGGCCATCGGGTCGAAGTTGCCCTGCAGCGCCACCCGGTCGTCGATGCGCTGGCGTGCCGCACCGAGGTCGCAGGTCCAGTCCAGGCCGACCACGTCGGCGCCGGTGGCGGCGATCTGCTCCAGCCACAGCCCGCCGCCCTTGGTGAAGACGATGGCCGGGATCTTCTGGCCGTCGTGCTCGCGCTTGAGCTGGTTCATCACCCGCTGGGTGTAGGCCAGGCTGAATTCCTGGAAGGCGCGGTGCGCCAGCACGCCGCCCCAGCTGTCGAAGATCATCACCGCCTGGGCGCCGGCGTCGATCTGGGCGTTGAGGTAGGCCGCCACGGCGTCGGCGTTGACGGCCAGGATGCGGTGCATCAGGTCGGGCCGGCTGTAGAGCATGGTCTTGACCAATTTGTAGTCGTCAGACCCCGCGCCTTCGACCATGTAGCAGGCCAGCGTCCAGGGGCTGCCGGAGAAACCGATCAGCGGCACCCGGCTGACCCGCTGGCCCTGCGCGTCGGTGGTGACCAGCGCCTTGCGGATCGAGCTGACCGCATCGAACACGTAACGCAGCTTGTCCAGGTCGGGCACGGCCAGTTGGGCGACCGCGGCCTCGTCGCGCACCGGGTGGGCAAAGCGCGGGCCCTCGCCGGCGCCGAAGCTCAGGCCCAGGCCCATGGCATCGGGCACGGTGAGGATGTCGGAGAACAGGATCGCCGCGTCCAGCGCGTAGCGGTCGAGCGGCTGCAGCGTCACCTCGGTGGCGTAGTGCGGGTTGGTCGCCAGGCCCATGAAGCTGTTGCCCGCCGCCAGCCGCGAGGCCTTGTACTCGGGCAGGTAGCGGCCGGCCTGGCGCATCAGCCACAGCGGGGTGTAGTCCGTGGGCTGGCGCAGGCAGGCGCGCAGGAAGGTGTCGTTTTGCAGCGGTGCGTTCATGGCCCGATTATCGCGGGCCCCTGGCGCGCGCACCGCCGCGAGCGATGCGCCCGGCGCTTGAAAGCGGGCCCTGCGGCCTCAGCTATGCTGCCTGCTGCAATGCGGCCGGTTGGGCCCGTTGGGCTTTGAGGGGAAACCAATGTCGATCTCACGTTCACTGCTGACCGCCACCGCGCTGGCGTCGGCCCTGGGACTTTCGGGCTGCGGCTACAACGATTTCCAGCGCCTCGACGAAGAGGTCAAGGGCGGCTGGGCCGAGGTGCTGAACCAGTACCAGCGCCGCAGCGACCTGATCCCCAACATCGTGGCCACCGTCAAGGGCGAAGCGAATTTCGAGCAGGAGACCTTGACCAAGGTGATCCAGGCCCGCGCCAGCGCCACCAGCATCCAGGCCACGCCCGAGCTGATCAACGACCCGGCGGCGTTCCAGAAATTCCAGGAGGCGCAAGGCCAGCTGACCGGCGCGCTGAGCCGGCTGATGGTCGTCAGCGAGCAATACCCCAACCTGAAGGCCAACCAGGCCTTCCAGGACCTGCGGGTGCAGCTGGAAGGCACCGAGAACCGCATCACCGTGGCGCGCAACCGCTACATCAAGAACGTGCAGGACTACAACGTGCTGACCCGCAGCTTCCCGACCAACCTGACGGCGATGGTCTTCAGCTACGGCGTGAAGCCCGGCTTCACCGTGACCAACGAAGCCGCCATCAGCGCGCCGCCGTCGGTGAGCTTCGACAAGCCGGGCCCGGCTGGCGCGACCGCACCAGCACCAGCACCAGCACCAGCACCAGCACCGGCGCCCGCGCCCGCACCCGCACCCGCCGCCGCGGCCTCGAGGTAAACAACGACCATGTCCACGCCGCTGCGCCGGACCGCGCCCGCCGGGCCCTGGTGGCTGGGCGCCTGGCTGGCGCTGCTGCTGGCGCTGCTGCTGGCGTTGGCCACCCCGGCGCTGCAAGCCCAGGCCGTGCTGGCCGTGCCGGCGCTGAGCGCCCGCGTGATCGACCAGACCGGCACGCTCGACGCCGCCGCGCTGGGCGCGCTGGAAGCCAAGCTGGCCGCCTTTGAAGCCCAGGCCGGGCCGCAGATCGTGGTGCTGCTGGTGCCCACCACCGCGCCCGAGGACATTGCCAGTTATGCGCAGCGGCTGGGCGATGCCTGGAAGATCGGCCGCCGCGACGTGGGCGACGGCCTGCTGGTGGTGGTGGCCAAGAACGACCGCAAGGTCTGGATCGCCCCGGCCAAGGCGCTGGAAGGCGCGGTGCCCGACCTGGCCGCACGCCAGATCATCCAGAACCAGATCACCCCGGCCTTCAAACGCAGCGACTTCGCCGGCGGGCTGGATGCCGGCGTCGATGCGCTGATGGCCCGCATCCGCGGCGAGGCCCTGCCCGCGCCGGCGGCCGCGGCCAGGCAGGCGCGCAGCCAATCCCTCGGCCTGAATTGGGAAGCGCTGGCAATGTTCTTCTTCGTCGGCGTGCCGGTGGTGGGCGGCCTGCTCACCGCGGTGATGGGCCGCAAGCTCGGGTCGGTGGTGACGGCTGCCGGCACCGGCACGGCGGCGGGCTGGCTGGGCGGCAGCCTGCTGATCGGCGGCATTGCCGGCGTGGTGGCGCTGGTGATGGTCGGGCTGCTGGGCATCGGCGCGGCCGGCCGGCGCGGCGGCCGTGGCGGCCTGCTCGGCGTGCCGCCGGTCATCTTCGGCGGCGGCGGCAGTGGGCGCGGCGGCTGGGGCGGTGGCGGTGGCTTCTCGTCCGGCGGCGGCGGCAACTTCGGCGGTGGTGGTGCAGGAGGCAGCTGGTGAAGAACCGATTTGCACGCATCCTGCAGCACCGCTGGCTGGACGAGACCGACAGCCGCCGCGCGCTGCCGCCCGACGCCGTGACCCGCATCGAGGCACGGGCGAGCGCCAGCGAGCGCCGACACAGCGGCGAGATCCGCATCTGCGTCGAAGCCGGGCTGCCGCTGTCGTACCTGTGGCAGGGCTTGAGCGCACGCGACCGGGCTGTCACGATGTTCGGCAAGCTGCGGGTCTGGGACACCGAGCACAACAACGGCGTGCTGGTCTACCTGCTGCTGGCCGAGCGCGCGATCGAGATCGTGGCCGACCGCGGCATTCACCGGGCGGTGGGCCCCGCGCCCTGGCAGCAGCTGATCGCGCCGATGGGCCCTGCTTTCGCCGCCGGGCACTTCGAAGACGGCCTGGCACAGACCGTGGACACGCTGGACGCGCTGCTGGTGCAGCACTTTGCGCTGGCACCGGGCGAAACCAACCCCAACGAACTGAGCGACCACATCGACCTGCGCTGAAACGCGGCGGGTGGTTGGCCCGCACGCCTGCCCGCCTGCGTGCCCGCCTGCGTCTCGGTCTGCCTGCGTCAGATCGGCTTCAGCCCCACGCTGAAGATTTCATGCAACGGCTGGCCGATCAGCGGTGGCAGCGTGAGGCGGGGCCGGCGGCACAGGCGTGTCGGGCACGTGTGCCAGCAGGTGGCGAATCAGCGCCAGCCGCCCACGTCGCTGGTCATTGAAATCCACCAGCGCCCAGCCCGCGTTTTCGAGACGTTTGAGCAAGGCATTTTTTGCGAAGGCAATGCTGCCAAGCACGGTCGAACCTGATCGGCACTCCACGATATTCAGGGCGCAGGCTTGAATTGCAGCCGCAGGTGGCGATGCAGCACAGCGCCCGGGCGCAGCG
>JBBQVF010000109.1:0-15389 GCA_038211805.1 Burkholderiales bacterium
CGGCGACAAGGCCTACCGCGACGCGCAGGGGCTGTTCATCGGCTTTCTGGAGCGGCTGCGCAACTTCCGCGTGCTCGACCCGGCCTGCGGCAGCGGCAACTTCCTGTACCTGGCGCTGAAGTGCCTGAAGGACATCGAGCACCAGGTCAACCTGGAAGCCGAGGCGCTGGGCCTGCAGCGCCAACACGACATGACCGGCCCGCACAACGTGCTGGGCATCGAGCTGAACGAATACGCCGCTGAACTGGCGCGTGTGACGGTGTGGATCGGTGAGCTGCAATGGCGCATCCAGCGCGGCTACGGCTTCAAGCTGAACCCGGTGCTGGAGCCGCTGGACCACATCGAATGCCGGGATGCGGTGCTGGCCGCCGATGGCCAGGAGGCAGCATGGCCGGCCGCCGATGTGGTGGTGGGCAACCCACCCTTTGTCGGCGACAAAAAGATGCGCGCCGAGCTGGGCGCCGCCTACACAGAGCGGCTGCGGGCGGCCTATGCCGGGCGGGTGCCGGGCGGCGCGGATCTGGTGTGTTACTGGTTCGAGAAGGCGCGCGCGCTGATCGAGGCGGGCAGCTTGCAGCGGGCGGGGCTGGTGTCGACGAACTCGATCCGTCAAGCTGCCAACCGAGCGGTGTTAAAACGAGTCGTCGAGTCCACACGCATCTTCAACGCCTGGTCGGATGAGCCTTGGGTCAACAACGGCGCGGCGGTTCGGGTGTCTTTGGTGGCCTTCGGGAACAGCGAACAGCAAGCCATGCTGGACAGTTCACCAGTTTTCGAGATTTTTGCTGATCTGACGGCTCAAGCCATCGGAGTCGAGTCAATGGATCTGACGAAGGCCATGCCGCTGGGTGAAAACGAGAGTGCGACGTTCTTCGGGCTGTGCCTGGCCGGCCCGTTCACTTTGCCAGCCGAAACAGCGCGCGCTTGGTTATGTCTGCCGAATCCGAATGGACGCAGCAATGCCGAGGTGTTGACGCCAATTTGGAACGGCGCGGATGTCACAAGGCGAGCTGCAGACCGATGGGCCGTTGACTTTGGCCTTGATTTCGACGAGGCGGCCGCTGCTCTCTACGAGGCACCGTTCGGGCACGCCTTGCGTGAGGTCTTTCCAGTGCGCACTGGCAACGCGCGCGGCAGTCGATCCAGGTATTGGTGGCGGTACGGCGAAACCCGTCCAGGGCTGCGTCGCGCGGGCGCAGAGCTTCGACGCTGGATCGTCACGTCGGAAACGGCAAAACACCGCGTCTTCGTCTGGCTGCCCAAGGGGATCGCTCCAGAACACAAACTCGTTGTTATCCCACGCGCGGATGACGCGACCATGGGCGTGTTGAGCAGCCGCATTCATGTGTTGTGGGCGCTGCGCAAGGGCAGCACGCTCGAAGACCGCCCGGTCTACACCACGAGTGCGTGCTTCGCGCCATTTCCCTTCCCCGCCGGCCTCACCCCCGCCGACACCGCCCACCAGCGCACCGAGGCGCTGCCCGGCGGTGCGCTGATCCCCGCTGACCTGCCGCCTGCGATCCGCCCGCAGGCCATGCCAATAGCCCTCGCCGCCAAACGCCTGCTCGACCTGCGCGAGACCTGGCTGAACCCGCCCGAATGGTCTGAGCGGGTGCCCGAGGTGGTGCCGCTGGGCATGACGGTGTCGCCCTACCCCGACCGCATCGTCGCCCGGCCCGGCCACGAGGCCGATCTGGCCCAGCGCACGCTGACCAAGCTGTACAACGCCCGGCCGACCTGGCTGGCGCAGGCCCACGAGGCGCTGGACGCGGCCGTGGCCGCCGCCTATGGCTGGGCCGATTACACGCCGGCGATGGCCGACGACGAGCTCCTGCGCCGCCTGCTGGCGCTCAACCTGGCGCGCTCGGCGCTGCCTGGCTGAACCAGGCCCATCGCCGCCACGGCGGGGTCTGCCAGGCCCGGGCGCATCTGTATCTGCCAGCACCGTTGATGCCGGTCATGCACCGGCGCCTGGGCAGATGCTCGAATGCGGCCATGTTCAAACCCACTGCCGCCCGTCCGCCAACTCACCTTAAACACCCGGTGCCTGGCGCACGGCCGGCGCTGCGCCGCGCAGCCACGCGGGTGGCCTGGCTGCTGGCGGTCGGCGCTGCGCTGGCGGTCGGCCCCGCGGTGGCGGCCGATGGCGCACAGTTGGCGGTCGACCACGGCTGCATGAACTGCCATTCCAACCAGTCGCACACCGCGCCGACGCTGAAAAGCCTGACCGACAAGTTGGTGGCCAAGGGTGACAGCTCCGACGCCCTGCAGCAGCGGCTGCGCGAACTGCGCGGCCAAACCGGCATCCACGGCCACCAGGTAGCGTCAGACGATTCCCTGCTGGCCATCCTGCAGTGGATGGCGCAGGGCGCGAAGTAAAGCAGCTGCGGCCGGGCCGGCATCCGGTGCCCGGCATCCGGTGCCCGGCATCCGGTGTCCGGTGTCCGGCATCTGGCATCAGGCATCAGGCGTCCGGTGGCCGGCGTCTAAGCAGCAGCGGCGTGGTTCATCCCGCTGCCAGGCAACCCGTCAACAACACCGCTACACCGCCACACCGCTGCGGCAAGCCCGAGGCCGCGGGCCCATTCAAGCGGTTCACCGCGCCCGGCCCGCACACCCAGGTAACGATGTGATCGGGGCCTTTCCACTTCGCGGTCTACAGGTGCCTCCCCAAGGTCGGGGTTGTGGGGCTGGGCGGGGCTTGGCACGCGAGACGCGGTGCCAATGCATCGCGTGCACCGGCCTGCGGCGTGTGCTCGCGTGACAAGCCCTGCACGGCCCCGCGGCCCCGGCCTTGCCGTCGCGATGTTGGGCCGCGTCGGGCTCGGTGGCCTCAAGAGCTTGCCCGCAAGCATGCGGGCAGAGCCTTCGGCTGGCACTCGCGAGCCCGCAGGGGCTCGCTCGACGGCCTCAAGAGCTTGCCCGCAAGCATGCGGGCAGAGCCTTCGGCAGGCACTCGCGAGCCCGCAGGGGCTCGCTCGGTCCGGCCTCAGCGACCGGCTCGCTGTGCCGCGTCGCGGATGGCACCCAACGTGGTGCGCGAAGTGCTGACATCGACATCCAGTTTCAGGTGGATCAACATCGGCGCGCCGGGCTGCAGCGCCTCGGCGAAACAAGCCTCGAAGGCCTCGGTGTGGTCGACCAGCGCCGCGCGCCAGCCGAAGGCCCGCGCCATCGCGGCGAAGTCGGGGTTGAACAGGTCGCTGCCGCTGACCCGGCCGGGGTAGTCACGCTCCTGGTGCATGCGGATGGTGCCGTAGCTGCCGTTGTCGACCAGCAGGCAGACCAGCCGGCCGGCGCCACCCTTGGCGCCGCGGTAGGCGCCGCGGTTGTCGGCGCCCTGGCCCAGGTACCCGGTGGCGGTCGCCATCTCCTGGCCGTTCATCAGGAAATCGCCGTCACCGGCGACGTTGACCACCGTGCGCTCCGGGTGCAGCAGCGCCGCAGCCACCGCGGCCGGAAAGCCGTAGCCCATCGCGCCCGAGGTGCAGGCCAGCTGGGTGCGACCATGGTGCTGCAGGCCGTGGTAACGCACGAAGCGGTGCAACCAGCCGCTGAAGTTGCCGGCGCCGTTGGTGTAGACGGTGTCGTCGGGCGCCAGGCGCTGCACCGTCTTCATCACCACCGCCATGTCCAGCGGCGAGACCACGGCGGCCACCTGGTTGGCCTGGTAGTCGGCATGCGCGGCCTGCGCCTGCTCGGCCCAGGGCACGCTGACCGGCGCGGCCAACGTCTCCAATGCCTTGGCCGCACTGGCCATGCTGGATTGCAGCATCAGGTCGGCGGCGTAGACCCGGCCCAGTTCCTCGGGCCCGGCGTGCAGGTGCACCAGCTTCTGCCGCGGCCGCGGCGCCTCGATCAGGGTGTAGCCGCCGGTGGTCATCTCGCCCAGCCGGACGCCCAGCGCGATGATCAGGTCGGCGTCCCGCACCCGCTGCGCCAGTTTGGGGTTGATGCCGATGCCGACGTCGCCGGCGTACAGCGGATGGCGGTTGTCGAAGGTGTCCTGGAAGCGGAAGCCGCAGGCCACCGGCAACTGCCAGTTCTCGGCAAAGCGCTGCAGCGCGCGGGCGGCGTCGGCGTCCCAGCCGCCACCGCCGGCGATCAGCAGGGGCCGCTGTGCGGCCATCAGCATCGCGCGCAAGTCCCGCAGGCCGCCCGGCGCCGGCCAGGCCTGCACCGCCTCGGCACGCGGCAGCACCGGGGCGGTGGTCAGCGTGGTCAGCATGTCTTCGGGCAGCACCAGCACCACCGGGCCGGGCCGGCCCTGCATCGAGGTGTGGAAGGCGCGGGCGATGTACTCGGGCAGCCGGTCGGCCTGCTGCACCTCGGCCACCCATTTGGCCAGGCCCAACGTGCCGGGGCTGAACATCTGGCGGTAGTCCAGCTCTTGAAAAGCCTCGCGGTCGCGCTGGTCGCTGGCCACCTGGCCGATGAACAGCACCAGCGGCGTCGAATCCTGAAACGCGGTGTGGATGCCGATGCTGGCGTTGGTGGCGCCCGGGCCGCGGGTGACGAAGCAGATGCCCGGCCGCCCGCTCAGCTTGCCCTGGGCCTCGGCCATGAAGGCCGCGCCGCCCTCTTGCCGACAGGCGATGAAACGAATCTGGTCACGGTGCTGGTGGAAGCCGTCGAGCACCGCCAGGTAGCTTTCGCCCGGCACGCCGAAACAGGTGTGCACGCCCTGGGCGATCAGGGCTTCGACGAGGGCGTGGCCGGCGGGTCTGGAGATCATGGTCTTGGGCAGGTCAGTGGAGCGCGGATTATCGGCAGGTGTCTGTCAGGCCGGCACCAGTTCCCGCCGCACCCGGCGCACGTTGAAGGCACTGGCGATCAGCACCAGTTGCACCACCGCCAGGCCGATCCACACCGCGGTGTATTGCTGCAGGTCCATCAACCGGCCGAAGAACAGCGGCGCCAGCGCCTGGCCGATGTCCAGCCCCGAATAGACGACGCCGAAGACCCGGCCGCTGGCGTTGGCCGGCGTCGAGCGCTTGACCAGCATGTCGCGCGACGGGCTGGCGCTGCCGGTGACCAGGCCCATCGCACCGAAAGCCACCGGCACCATCCAGCCCGGCATGTCCGACAGCGCCACCGTCAGCGCGATGGCCGCCGCCAGCGTCATGCCGACGCCGACGATGCGCTCGCAGCGCGCCGGGTCGGTGGCCAGGAAACCGCCCACCACCATGCCGCTGGCGCTGCCGACCATGTAGATCGACAGGCACGCCGCCACCCAGGCCAGCGGTACGTCGTGCAACTGGCGCGCCGCCTCGGGCGCAAAGCTCTGCACCACGCTCAGTGCGATGGCGTAGAAAAAGAAGAAGGCAAAGCACATCCACACCGCCGGAATGCGCAGGAAATCCAGCGCGCCTTCCGGCCGCGGCGGCACGGCGCCAGCAGCCGCGGCCGGCGGCGCGGCAGGTGTCGCCAAGTCCAGCGCCAGCCGGTCGCGCTGCCACCACAGCAGCGCCGCCACGCCGAAGGCCACCGCCGCGCCACTGAGCATCGCCACGCGCCAGCCGGCGGCCAGCGCCACCGGCACCATCAACGCCGGCGCCAACGCCCAGCCCAGCGTGCCGGTGATGCCGTGCGCGCTGTAGGCATGGCCCAGCCGCGACGGGTGCACCTTGCGGTTGATCAGGGTGTAGTCGACCGGGTGGAACACGCCGTTGCCGATGCCCGCCACCACCGCGCTGGCGGCCAGCATCGCGTAGCTGGTGCTGCTGGCATAGCCCAGCGCGGCCAGGCCCAGCAGCGACAGGCCGGCAAACAGCACCGGCCGCGGGCCGATGCGGTCGACGATGAAGCCCGAGGTGGTTTGCACCGCGCTGGAGACGACGAAGAAGATCGTCAGCAGCAGGCCCAGCTGGGTGTAGCTGACACCGAAGGCGTCTTTCAGCCACGGAAACAGCGGCGCCAGCAGCAACTGGCTGAAGTGGCTGACGCCGTGCGCCAGGCCGACCAGGCCGATGACGGTGGCGTCCTGGCGCAGCGGCGGTGCGGCGGCGGCAGCGGCTGCGGCTGCGGCTGCGGCTGCGGCTACGGCTGCGGCTGCGGCGGCGTTGGAAGAGGTGGCGGTGGGCATTTCGGCGCGGGTAAGGCTAGGGCGCCGCAACCGTCGGGCACCGTGGCCCGACAGCGTAACGCGGTTCGTCCGGGCGACTGTCGCCAACCGGACCGGCGCCGCCACCGCCCGCCACCGCCCCGCCACCGCCCCGCCATCGCCCGGCCTCGCCGGCCATCGCCGGCCATCGCCGGCGTCACCCGCCATCCCCCGCCATCGCCGCCGTCAACCGCCGTCATGCACCTTGGCCGACCGCTGGCCCGCCGCCCGGCACGCCCGCGTTGCAAGCGATGTAAGCAGCGGTAGCCCGGGCCGGCCCGCGTACCGCCGGCACCGCCCGAAACGGCACAACATCACGAAACGTTTGCTTGACAGGGGCTTGAGCCGCCGCCGCTAGAGTCGGCGGCAGCAGGTCCAAAGGAGTCCCCGATGTTCAGCAGCCTGTTCGGCGACCTCGCGTCGCACCCACCGTCCGGTCTCGACGGCATGGCCGGCGCGACGGCCTTGGCGGCGAGCGCGGGCGTGGCCGAGGCCTTGTCGCAGGACATGGTGGTCGACGCCTCGCCGGCCGCCGCCATCCGCCAGCACTTTGCCGACCACCGCGCCGACCTGCAGCACGCCAGCGCCATGGTCACGCTTCTCGATCCGTCGCGGCTGTGGGCTTCGCAGGTGGTGCATGCCCTGGCCGACGCCGCCGGCCAGCCGGTGCAGCGGCTGAACCTGCGTGAACGCGCCACGCTGCGCACCCTGGCGGTGATCGAGCGCACGCTGGTGCCCCGGCGCCATGGCGGTGCGCTGCGGGTCTACCACGCCGACATCCGCGCCAGCGCGATGTGGCCGGGCCAGGCCCAGGAGGAAATCAGCAACGCGCTGGCCGAAGGCAGCCAGCTGACCGCGGTGATCGTCGGCGCCATGCAGCCGCATGCGCTGGTGGCGCTGCTGCGCTCGCTGCTGCAGGCCACCCGCCAGCCGGAGTGGCGCTGCCCGCAGCTGGTCTTCATCCTGCCGCCGGGCGCCGCGGCGCTGCGCCAGCGCATCCTCGAACAACATTGGCCGCCCCAGGTACAGGCCCGCGCCGTGGCCGAGCCGCTGGCCTGCGTGGCCAGCGTGTGGAACTGCGTGCTCGAAGCCTGGGAGACCAGCCAGCCCCCCCAGCAGGCCGATGCCGCAGACCCGGCGCGGCCGGCCGGCGCGGCAGCGGCGGCCAACGCACCGCACGCACCCCGCGCGGCCCACGCAGCCCACGCAGCCCACGCAGCCCACTCGACACCGCTGATTGCCACCGCCGACGAGCCGACCAACCAGTTCACGCTGGACCGCCGACGTGCCACCACGCCAGGGCGGCCCGGTATGCCGCTGCCGCAGGCGCTGACCCGGCTGCTGGCACCGCTGGCCGCCAGCGACGGCCTGCTGGCTTGCGGCATCGTCGACCTGGCGCGTGGCGACCTGCTGGCCAGCCAAAGCCGCGAGCGGCCCACCACCACCACCAGCACCACCACCGACCTGGCCGGGCTGGCACTGGCGCTGTGCGCGGCACGCCAGGCCCACCAGTCGATGGCCGGCGACGCCGCGGCCCCGGACGAGATCCTGATCACCGCCGGGCCGCGCCAGACCCTGCTGCGCAGCCTGCCCGGCGATGGCGCGCTGGGATTCGTCGCCGTGCTCGACCGCCAGCAGACCAATCTGGCGCTGCTGCGCTTCAAGCTGCTGGACGCCGAGCGGCTGCTGGTCTGACAACAGCGGGGTGCGCACCGGGCGCGCGCGCTGCGCTCAAGCGCGCCGGTGATGCGCCGATAAAGGCGTATCCCCCCGACCCGCCCCAGGAGCCACCGCGATGGATTTCTCATCGGTTCACAACACCCACGAAAAGACCATCTTCGACGCGGTGGTCGCCGCCGCGCCACGCTACCCGGGCGTGGCCGACGATGTCGAACTGCTGGCCGACGTGGCCTGCGTGGCGCTCAACCGCATACCGCCGCACTACATTCGCCACAGCGCCGACCTGGCCTTCTTCACCACCGAAAAAGAACGCCAGGCGATCAGGCGCAACGTCGACGAATCGGTGGAGTTCGCCTTCGGCTACGTGCAGGCCCGGCATGTGATGGCGGCGCGGCGCTGAGCCTCGGCCCGGCCACCACCCCAGGTCACGGCGGCGTGATCTTTCGGTGAGGACTGCGTGAGAACGGATTCCTAGCATCGCGGTGACGGGCTCGACAGATCGGGCCCGATCCACCCCCCACCTGCTCCAGGAGTCCGTCATGACCTTCACCCGCCCTTCCCTTTCATGGCTTGCCGCGGTCGCCGCGGTCGGTTTTGGCAGCGCCGCCCAGGCCGCCAGCGTCAACGTCACCGTCAAGATCGAGAACCTGGCGCCGGCCAACAGCGTGTCCTACGCGCCGTTGCACCTGGGCTTCAACAACGGCACGTTCGACGCCTTCAACATCGGCACCGTGGCCGCCTCCGGCATCGTCTCGGTGGCCGAGGGCGGCGCCGGCGACGTCTGGCAAACCGACTTTGCCGCCGCCGACCCCACCGCCACCCGCGGCACCATCGGCGGCCTGTTGCAGCCCGGCGGCATGCGAACGATGAGCTTCCTGGTCGACACCGCGCTGAACCCGTACTTCACCTTCGCCTCGATGGTGGTGCCCAGCAACGACTTCTTCATCGGCAACGACTCGCCCACCGAATACCAGCTGTTCAACAACGGCGGCAGCCAGCTGCAGATCGGCTCGATCACCGTCAAGGCCAACGAGATCTGGGACGCCGGCTCCGAGGTCTACGACCCCAGCGCCGCCGCCTTTACCGGCGACAACGGCCTGCGCACCGCACAGCACTCGGTGGTGGCCTTCAACTTTGCAGAGTTCTACGGCTACAACGGCCTGACCACCGGCGCTGGCTACACCTTCGACAGCCAGCTGGCGGCCGGCACCGATGTCTACCGCATCTCGTTCACCGCCGCGCCGGTGCCCGAGCCCGAGACCTACGCGCTGATGATGGCCGGCCTGCTGGCCGTGGGCCTGATGGTGCGCCGCCGCCGCGGCTGACCCGACTGGCGCCCGCGCCGCAGGGGCGCTTCTGTTCCAATCGTTGGCGCTTGCCCAGGTCACCTGCACCCCGATGCCCCGACAACACCTGCTGCTGGTCGAAGACGATGACGCCATCGCCGACGCGCTGCGCCTGCACCTGGAGCAGGCCGGCTACCGCCTGCACCGCGAGGCCGACGGCCGCCATGCGATGGCCGCCATCGACCGCCAGCGCTGGGACCTGGTGCTGCTCGACCTGATGCTGCCCGGTGCCGACGGCTGGGATGTCTGCCGCCACCTGCGCGCGCGCCACCCCGACGTGCCGGTGATCATGCTCAGCGCGCGTTCGGCCGAAGCCCACCGCGTGCTGGGGCTGGAGCTGGGCGCCGACGACTACCTGGCCAAGCCGTTCTCGATGCTCGAACTGGTGGCCCGCGTGCGTGCCCTGCTGCGCCGAGTGGAGCAGCTGCGCGCCGCGCCGGCCGCCGCCACCGAGCTGCGTTTTGGCACCGACTGCCGGCTCGATACCGCGCGGCGCGAGCTGCAACGTGCCGGCCAGACCCTGGCGCTGACGCTGCGCGAGTTCGACCTGCTGCACTTCCTGGCACGCCACCCGGGCCAGACCTTCAGCCGAGCCGACTTGCTGGCGCGGGTGTGGGGCGCCGGCTTCGACGGCTACGAGCACACCGTCAATTCGCACATCAACCGGCTGCGCCAGAAGATCGAGGCCAACCCACGCGAGCCGCGCCTGATCGTCACCGTCTGGGGCCTGGGCTACCGCCTCGAAGGCGCCGCGCCATGACCGGGCCGCGGCGATGGTCGTTCGGCGTGCGGCTGACCGCGTTGCTGGCGCTGCTGCTGCTGGCCTTTGCCACGCTGGTGGCGGTGCTGGGCCGCAACCTGGCGCACGAGCAGGAGCAAGAAGCACTGCAGCGCCTGTCGCACGGCCTGGCGCGCCACATCGTCGGCCACTGGCCCGAGATCACGCTGACCGACCCCAACGAGGCCGACCGCGCCGCCCGTGCCGCGCTGCTGCAGATGCTGATGGTGGTGAACCCCGGCATCCAGGCCTATGTGCTGGACGCGCAGGGCCGCGTCAAGGCCTACATCGGCGAGCCCGGCATGGTGCGGGTGCACCAGGTGGCGCTGCAGCCAGTGCGCGACTTTCTGGCCGGCGCGCCGCTGCCGCTGCGCAACACCGACCCGATGGGTGGCGACGCGCTGCGCATCTTCAGCGCCGCGATGTTCGCGCCGCTGCCGGGCCAGGCTGAACCACCCGGCTACCTGTACATCGTGCTCGACGGCGGCACCCGCGCGCTGGTGGCCGGCCAGCTCAGCCCGCAGCGGGCCTGGCGCACCGCTGCGCTGGTGGCCGGCATCGGCGGGCTGATCACCCTGCTGGTGGGCGCGCTGATGCTGCGCCGCCTGACCCGGCCGCTGCACGGCCTGGCCCGGCGGATGCACGACTACCAGCTGCGCCAGCCCGCCACCGGTGAATCGGCCCTTCCCGGCCCGATTCACCGGTGGCGGGCCGGCGACGAGGTCGCGGCCATCGGGCAGGCCTTCGGCGACATGACCCGGCGCATCGAACAGCAGGCCCGGCGCGAACAGCGCCAGGCCAGCGAACACCGCGAGATGATGGCCAGCGTGGCCCACGACCTGCGCACACCGCTGACCGCACTGCATGGCCACCTGGAAGCCCTGTCGGACCCGAGGGGCCCGATGGCCATGCCCCCCGACCGGGCCGACCAGGCCGACCCCCGCCGCGTGCTGGCCGCTGCGCTGGCGCAGAGCAACAAGGTGCGCCGGCTGTCGCAGCAGTTGTTCGAGCTGGCGGCGCTGCAGTCGGACCACCAGGTGCTGCATCGCGAGCGCTTCAGCCTGGACGAACTGGTCGCCGACGCGGTGCAGAAGTTCGAGCTCGGCGCCCAGCCGCCGCCGGTGCAACTGGCCGGGCCACCGCCGGGCCGGCTGGAGCTGGACGGCGACCTGCAGCTGATCGAGCGCGCGCTGAGCAACCTGATCGACAACGCGCTGCGCCACGCGCCGGGCCGCACGCCGGTGCGGGTGAGCCTGCGCCGCCAAGGCATGCAAGCCCAGGTGCTGATTGCCGACGACGGCCCTGGCCTGCCGCCGGAACTGGCCGCCCGGCTGGACCAGCAGGCCTGCCTGCGCGACCCGCCGCTGCGGCGCAGCGGCGGCGGCATCGGCGGGCTGGGCCTGGCGATTGCGCAGCGGGTGGCCCTGCTGCACGGCGGCAGCCTGCTGCCGCTGCCCGCGCCGCACGGCGGCACGCTGCTGTGCCTGGCGCTGCCGCTGGCGGCCTGAACCCCGACCGGCTGCGGCTGGTGGACCCGGCTGGTTCACCGGCTGGTTCACCGGCTGGTTCACCGGCTGGTTGACCGGCTGGTTGAGCAGCTGGCGGGTGGGTGGGCCGCCGCCAGCGCCAGCAGCTCAATGCACCACCCGCCCGAACTCGAACTGGCCGTCGCGCACGTCCACCGGCACCACGTCCTTCGGGCCGAAGCGGCCTTGCAGGATCAGCTTGGCCACCGGGTTCTCGATCCGCGCCTGGATCGCCCGCTTCAGCGGCCGGGCGCCGAACACCGGGTCGAAACCAACCTTGGCGATCTCGGACAGCGCCTCGTCCGACACCTCGAGCTTCATCTCCATCTTCTCCAGCCGGGCCTCCAGCAGCTTGAGCTGGATCTTGGCGATCTCGCGGATGTTGGCCTCATCCAGCGCATGGAAGACCACCGTCTCGTCGATGCGGTTGAGGAATTCGGGCCTGAAATGCGCCTTCACCTCGCCCCACACCGCCTCGCGGATCAGCTCGGGGTCTTGGCCCTGCATCTGCATGATCATGTGCGAGCCCAGGTTGCTGGTCATCACGATCACGGTGTTCTTGAAGTCGACCGTGCGGCCCTGGCCGTCGGTCAGCCGGCCGTCGTCCAGCACCTGCAGCAGCACGTTGAAGACATCCGGGTGGGCTTTTTCCACCTCGTCGAGCAGCAGCACGCTGTAGGGCTTGCGGCGCACGGCCTCGGTCAGCGTGCCGCCCTCGTCATAACCCACGTAACCGGGGGGCGCACCGATCAGGCGCGAGACCGAATGCTTTTCCATGAACTCGCTCATGTCGACGCGGATCATGTGGTCGTCGCTGTCGAACAAGAAGCCGGCGAGCGCCTTGCACAGCTCGGTCTTGCCCACCCCCGTGGGGCCGAGGAACAGGAAGCTGCCCAGCGGCCGGTTCGGGTCGCTCAAGCCCGCGCGCGAGCGGCGGATCGCGTCGGCCACCGCGACGATGGCTTCGTCCTGCCCCACCACCCGCTGGTGCAGCTTGTCTTCCATCTGCAGCAGCTTGTCGCGCTCACCCTGCATCAGCTTGGACACCGGGATGCCGGTGGCGCGGCTCACCACCTCGGCGATCTCTTCGGCACCCACCTGGGTGCGCAGCAACTGCGGGCCGCCGGTGCCGTCCTTGGCGCCTTTGGCCTTGCCACTTTCCTTGTCCAGCGCCGCCTTCAGCGTCTTTTCCAGCTCGGGCAGGGTGCCATATTGCAACTCGGCCACCTTGTTGAAGTCGCCCTGGCGCTTGAGTTCCTCGATCTGGTGCTTGACCTTCTCGATCTGCACCCGCACCTGCTCGGCGCCTTGCTGGGCCGCCTTCTCGGACTTCCAGATTTCCAGCAGGTCGTTGTACTCGCGCTGCAGCTTGACGAGTTCGTCCTCGATCAGCCCCAAGCGGCGCTGCGAGCCCTCGTCATGCTCCTTCTTCATCGCCTCGCGCTCGATCTTCAGCTGGATCATGCGGCGGTCCAGCTTGTCCATCACCTCGGGCTTGCTGTCGATCTCGATCTTGATCTTAGCCGCGGCCTCGTCGATCAGGTCGATCGCCTTGTCGGGCAGGAAACGGTCGGTGATGTAGCGGTGGCTCAACTCGGCCGCGGCGACGATGGCCGGGTCGGTGATCTCCACGCCATGGTGCACCTCGTATTTTTCCTGCAGGCCACGCAGGATGGCGATGGTGGCCTCGACGCTGGGCTCGTCGACCAGCACCTTCTGGAAGCGGCGCTCCAGCGCGGCATCTTTCTCGACGTACTTGCGGTATTCGTTCAGCGTGGTGGCGCCGATGCAGTGCAACTCGCCGCGCGCCAGCGCGGGCTTGAGCATGTTGCCGGCATCCATCGCGCCCTCGGCCTTGCCGGCGCCCACCATGGTGTGCAGCTCGTCGATGAACAGGATGATGCGGCCTTCGTCCAGGGCCACTTCCTTGAGCACGGCCTTCAACCGTTCCTCGAACTCACCCCGGTACTTGGCACCGGCCAGCAGGCCGGCCATGTCGAGCACCAGCACCCGCTTGTTCTTCAGGGTCTCGGGCACCTCGCCGGCGATGATGCGCTGCGCCAGGCCTTCGACGATGGCCGTCTTGCCCACGCCCGGCTCGCCGATCAGCACCGGGTTGTTCTTGGTGCGGCGCTGCAGCACCTGGATCGCGCGGCGGATCTCGTCGTCGCGGCCGATCACCGGGTCGAGCTTGCCAAGCCGTGCCCGCTCGGTCAGGTCGAGGGTGTATTTCTTCAGCGCCTCGCGCTGGCCTTCGCTGTCGGCCGAATCGACCGTCTGGCCGCCGCGCACCGCGGTGATCGCCGCTTCCAGCGCCTTGCGGCTGAGGCCGTGGCCGCGCACGATGCCGCCGATGTCGCTCTTGCTGTCGGCCAGGGCCAGCAGGAACATCTCGCTGGCGATGAACTGGTCACCGCGCTGGGTGGCCTCTTTGTCGGCTTGCTGCAGCAACTGCCCCAGGTCACGCCCGGGCTGCACCGCACCACCACCCTGCACGCTGGGCAGGCCGTTGTTGGCGGTGTCCATCGCCGTCTTCAGCGCGGCGGTGTTGGCGCCGGCGCGGTCGAGCAGGGCCTTCGGGCCGTCGGGCTGGGCCAGCATGGCCGCCAGCACATGGCTGGGCTCGATGTAGGGGTTGTCGCGCGAGACGGCCAGGCTCTGGGCGTCGGACAGGGCTTGCTGGAAGGCGGTGGTGAGTTTGTCGGCACGCATGGGGATGACCTCCGGGTTGACAAGGACATTGGGCTGCAGTGGGCCATTTCAAGTCCGAGACAACGTCCGCCGACCCCGCGGGATTGCGCTGCATCAACGCCAGCAGCAGGCTCAGCCCATGACCATCGAGCGCACGGCGCAACGGCCCGGCGCCGTGGCGGCGCAGCGGCACAGCGGCGCCAGGGCAGCGCCCGCGCAACATCACACCGCCGCGAGCGCCTGCTCCAGCCGCTGCCGTACCTCGGCGGCCATCGCCGCGACATCGGGGTGGTCGACCAGGGTCAGCACCGCATCCGGGTCCATCACCTCGACATGCACGGCGCCGGCCGCATCCTCGCGCACGACCACGTTGCAGGGCAGCAAAGCGCCGATCGACGGCTCGGCGGCGATCGCCCGGCTGGCGAACTGCGGGTTGCACGCGCCCAGGATGCGGTAGGGCGGCATCTCCTGGCCCAGCTTCTTCTTCATCGTCGCCTGCACGTCGATCTCGGTCAGCACGCCGAAGCCGACCTGGGCCAGTGCTTCGGTGATGCGCTGGACGGCGCTGTCGAAAGGCAGGGCGACGGTCTTGCCGAACACATAGTGGGCCATGGAGTTCTCCTGAAATGGTGGATGCAGTTGGGGGCGTTGAGGACGATTGCCAGCGACCCAGCTTCATTCTGGAAAGCCCATGGCCGGCCAGGCTTGACTCGGGTCAACGGTGCGGCCCGGCGAGGCTGATCGTTCTGAACCGTCGCCCTCGCCGAGGCCCGTCCCCAAGCCCGACGGCCTCCTAGAATCACGCCGTGAACATCCATCAGATGCAGGTGCGCTACCAACCGGGCCCCGACCGGGTGCTGTGGCAGGTGCGCACCTCGGGCGGTGAGTTGTTCGCGGTCTGGCTGACCCGCCGCATGCTGCGCCAGCTGTGGCCGCCGCTGCACCAGCTGGTGACGCGGGCGGGCGTGGCACGGGTGGCACCGAACACGACGCCGGCGCAGTGGATGCCCGAGGCGCAGGCCATGTTGACGCAAGCCGCCCGCGAGCGGCCGCTGCCCACCGCGCGCTTCAACGAGGTGTTCGACACCCAGGCGACGAGCCAGCCGCTGGGCGCCGAGCCGCTGCTGCCCGAGGCGATCGACCTGGGGCCCTTCGCCGATGGCCAGGGCCTGCAGCTGCAGGTGCGCGAAGTCGGCGGCCGGCGCCTGGCCCTGAAGCTGAACGACGACCTGGCCACCGCGCTGCTGCGGCTGCTGGAGCAGGCG
>JBBQVF010000110.1:0-15284 GCA_038211805.1 Burkholderiales bacterium
TTGCACTTGGCGGGGATCCGGCCATGTCGTGATTTGGGCGGGGCCCCCGGCTTGTCCTGCGATGGGCGGGGCGCCAGGCCTGTCTTGCGATGGGCGGGGCGCCCGGACTGTCCTGCGTTGGGCCGGGCGCCGGGACTGCCCTGCGTGGGGCCGGGCGCCCGGCCTGTCCTGCGATGGGCCGGGCACCCGGCCCGTCCTGCGATGGGCCGGCCACCCGGCCCGTCCTGCGATTAGCCGGGCCTGGCGTCAGCTCACCCGCGGCAGCGGGCTGAGCGATTCGGCAGTGTCGGTTTGCGCGGCGGCCACCTCGCGGGGCTGGCCCGCTCGCTGCAACCGGGCTTGCTGCTGCAGCATATGCTGGCCCAATTGTTCACGCCGCGCCGCGCCCAGCAATTTCGGCACCTGGGGGAAGAGGTGCTCCTCCTCTTCCTTGTGATGGTGCTCGACCTGCTCGCGCAGCACCTTGCACTTGGGCGTGAAGGTGGTGTCGTCGGGCGCCAACGCCAGAAGGTCGGCCAGCAAGCGCTTGAGCGACAGGTGCTCCTCGAGCGATTCGAGCAGGATGTCTTCGGTGGCCTCGGCGCGCACCGCCGGGTAGAACACCTGCTCTTCGGCCGACAGGTGCACCGCCAGTTCGTCGCCGGCCCGTTTCAGCCGGGTGATGCGCTGGTCGGCCGAAGCCTCTTCCACCAGCTCGGCCAGCAACGTCTCGAGCCGCCGGTGTTGTTGCACCAGCAGGTCCACCGCATCCCTGGGCACGGCCTCGGCGGGCAGGTCGTGGGGAGTGGCGGGGGTGGTCTCGGGGCTGGTCACGGGGGAGCCCACGGTGGTGGTCACGGCGGTGGTCGAGGCTTGGGTCACGCGGGTGATCCGTTGGCGGTCAGCGGTAGATGTCGGCGCCGCGGTTGTCCTGCCAGTGCTTGGACAGGTAATCGGCGTCTTCGTCGTTGCGCGGGCGCACGCCCATCAGGATGCCGCCCTGGTTGATGCCGGATTCGTACTGCTTGACCCGTTCTTCGGGAATGCCCCAGCCGATCAGCGCACCGATCAGCCCGCCAGCGGCGCCACCGGCACCGGCACCGGCCAGCGCAGCGGCCACCGGGCCGGCCAGCACCAGGCCCAGGCCCGGCAATGCGATGCTGGTGCCGACGGCCGCCACTGCGGCGGCGATGGCGCCCACCGTGCCGCCAATGCCGGCACCGATGCCGGCGCCCTCAGCGGCCTTGGACCCCAGTTCGGTGGTGGCGGCCGACGAGTCGTCACTGAAGTGGCGCTTGCGGGTGTCATCGGACATCACCAGATTCACATCGTCCTTGTTGTAGCCGCGATCGACCACGCCCTGGTAGGCGCGTTCGGCGCTGTCACGGTCGGGAAAGAGGCCGGTCATCACGCGGGATTGGTCTGCCATGGTGTGTGCTCCTTGAAATCGGGTTGAGGGAAGGGTAGGCAAGGCCGGGCAACCGGCGTGCCTGCCCCCGGCCTGGCGTAATTCCTCCGCAACCGACAGGAGATCTCCCCTGCACTGATCGCCGCCGCCGCCGGCCGAGCCGTCGCGCCAGCGGTGCTTCTCGCGCCGGGCGTCGTCGGCCTCGGCGACGTCGAGCGTGACCACGCCATCGGCATGGCCGGTGACCACCGGCGCGCTGCCGGGCCACTGGCCCGGCAAGTCGCAGCACAGGCGCTGCCATGGCGCAGTGGCGCAGTGGCGCAGTGGTGGCAGTGGTGGCAGTGGCCGGGCCGGCCGGTTCAACCGGCGTCGATAGATTTCCTCGCGACGCCGCCACCGGCCGACACATCCGGGAACTGCCAATCACGATCGACAAACTGATCATGGCTTGAAGGCGCTGGTCAGCGAGGCCACGCTCGGCACGGGCGGGCTGTCTTAACAGGTTCGCCTGGGCTGCCGCGCTGCCGTGGTGCATTGGCGCAGTGTCGGCAGTGGCCGGGCCGGCCGGTTCAACCGGCGTCGATCGATTTCCTCGGGCGGCGGCCAGCGGCCAGCACCACCACCGCGGTGGCCAGGCCGAGCAGCCAGCCGGCAGACAAGGCACCGCCACCGCTGCCGCCCGCAACGGGCGCCGCCGGTTCGACCGCGGGGGGTGTCGGCACGGCGGAGGCGGGCGGCTCTGGCGTCACGGGCGTCACGGGCGTCACTGGCGGCACCGGCGCCACCGGGTCGACCGGCCGGCCGGTGGTTTCGGCGCAGGCCCGCAGGCGCTCGTCGTCCAGCGTGACGGCGGCCCGCACCGGCGCGCTGTAGGTTGCAGGCGCCGCAGCAAAGGCCAGCGCCTGCTCGGCGTCCAGCAGGCCGGCACCGCAGGTGGCGGTGGTGCAGGCGCAGCGGCTGGCGTTGCTGCCCACCACGCAGGCGCCCAGCAGCGGCACCAGCACATGCGGCCGGGCGCTGGCACGCAGGCCCTGCTCTAGCTGCGCCAGGCCCAGTGCGGGGTTGACGGCCAGCATCAGCGACGCCACCGCCGCCACCGCCGGCGCCGCGAAACTGGTGCCCGATGCGGCGACGTAACCGGCCAGGCCGGGGCTCACGTCGCCCAGGTTGCCGGTGGCCACGATGCCACCATCGCGCAGGCTGGCGGCGCCGCTGGCGCAGCTGCCACCGCTGGCATCGTCGCCGCCCGGCGTGGCCAGCGCGATGGCGGTGCCGAAGTTGGCGTAGGCCGCCTTGTAGCCGTCGCGGTTGACCGAGGTCACCGCAAACGCGCCGCGGCAGCTGGCCGGCCGGCCGACGCTGCGCTGCTGATTGCCGGCGGCCACGATCACCAGCGCACCGGCGGCGCGTACCTCGGCCAGTGTGGCCTCGTACAGCCGGGCGGTGTCGCGCACCGCGGCATCGGCGCTGTCGACGTCGCAGCTATCGGCCCCGCCGTAGCTCAGCACGATCAGCCGCGCCGGATGGGCGTTGGCGGGCACGCCGGTGACGGCCAGGCCGGCGGCCCAGCGCAGGCCGTCGATGATGTCGCTGATCGCTGCGCCGCACTTGCCGGCCACCCGCACGGGCAGCACCAGGCCCTGCCAGTTGGCGGCGGCCACGCCCTCGGTGTTGTTGGTCACCGCGGCCAGCTGGCCGGCGATGGTGGTGCCGTGCCAGCTGGCGCGCGGCGCGTCGGGGCAGCCGCTGAACTTGTCGGGCTGGGCCAGCCGGTCGGCCGCGGTGATGGCGTCGCCGGGGTCTTGCGCGTCGTTGTCGCGGCCGTTGCCGTCGCCGGCATACACCGCGTCGGCGACGAAATCATGGCCCGGCAGCACCCGCGCGTTGGTCTCGATGTGCGAGGTGATGCCCGAGTCGAGCACCGCCACCACGCCGCCGTTGGCCACGCCGGTGCTGCGCTCCCAGGCCTTGGCGAAGCCAGCCGCACCGGTGTTGCCGCTGCCCGCCGCCTGCAGCCACCACTGGCTGGCGAAGCGGCTGTCGTTGGGTGTCACGGCCTGGCGCTGCTCGCGCACGTCGGGCACCACCGAGCGCACGCGCGGGTCGGCCCGCAGCCGCGCGGCCAGCTCATCCGACGCCGCGCCATCGAGCGCGCCGTCGGTGCTGGCCAGCCGGTGCCAGCGCCCGCTGATCGGCCGCTGCACGGCCAGCGGCAGGGTCTGGCCTGTCACCACCGACTGGATGCGTTTCTGCCCGGCCTCTGCGCTGGCCGGCTCGCGCAGCTCGACGATGAAACCGTTCGCCGGTGGTGTGGCAGTTGGGGTGGCAGTTGGTGTGGCCCGTGGTGTGGCCGGCGCGGCCAACGCCGCCAGCGGGGACATGGTCACCAGGCCGGCGAGCAGCGCCAGCAGGACAGCAGGGGCAAGGGCAGGGGAGGTCATGGCCGCAATGTAGGCAAGGCCTGTGGGGCCGCGATGA
The DNA here is from genome assembly GCA_038211805.1 of Burkholderiales bacterium. GTDB lineage: Bacteria > Pseudomonadota > Gammaproteobacteria > Burkholderiales > Burkholderiaceae_C > Pseudaquabacterium. The sequence goes on from JBBQVF010000110.1 coordinate 3,866, forward strand.
CGGCCTGCGCACGACATGGGCCGAACGGCTCATGGCATCGGCCTCGGGGGGGTGGAAATTCACGGCCGCGTCATGCGCCGTCGTTAGTCTGAGCCGGTCTTCTGATCCTGGCCCTGCCGTGACCGACCTTGTCCTTCGTCCTTCTGTCTTGAACAGGCCGCTGCCGCGATCGCAGCGCGCCCGGCGTGGCTTCACGCTGCTGGAGCTGCTGGTAGTGATGGTCATCATCGGCCTGTTGGCCGGCTACGTCGGGCCCAAGCTGTTCGCGCAGATCGGCAAATCGGAAACCAAGGTCACGCGGGCCCAGGTCGACGCGCTGCAGAAAGCGCTCGACCAGTACCGCATCGACATCGGTCGCTACCCCGCCACCGAGCCCGGCCTGGCCGCGCTGGTGGGCAAGCCCGCCGACGAGCCGCGCTGGTCGGGCCCCTACCTGGCCAAGGCCGTGCCGGCCGACCCCTGGGGCCGGCCTTATGCCTACACCAGCCCGGGTCAGCATGGCGAGTTCGACCTGGTGTCCTATGGCCGCGACGGCCAACCCGGTGGTGACGGCGACAACGCCGATATCACCAGCTGGTAAGCCGCCATGCCGATGTTTCTGGCCCGCTGGGTCGAGCCGGCAGCAGCCGGTGCGCCCGCGCGGCAGCGCCAGGGCCGGGTGCAGGCCGACCATGCCCAGGCGGTGAGCGCCGCGCTGGGCGTGGCGCCGGCCCAGCTGTTGTCGGTGCAGCCGCTGGCGGCGGCTGGCGCGTCGGGTTCGGGCTGGCGCCGCGCGCCGCGCTTCGACCTGCGCCTGTTCTGCCAGGAGCTGGCGGTGCTGCTGCAGGCCGGCATCCCCTTGCTCGAATCGCTGCAGACCTTGCGTGAAAAGGAGGGTCCCAGCGCGGCTGCCGGCCCGCTGAGCGTGGTGATGGCGGCGCTGCGCGAGGGCCAGCCGGTGTCGGTGGCGCTGGGCCGCGCGCCGCAGGCCTTCGACCCGCTGTTCCTGGCGCTGGTGGCCGCCAGCGAACAGAACGGCCAGCTGGCCACCACGCTGCGCGACCATGCCGCCTACCTGGCCTGGAGCGGCGCGCTGCAGGACCGGCTGCGCGCCGCGTTGGTCTACCCGCTGCTGCTGCTGGCCACCGGCGCTGCGGTGATCCTGTTCCTGCTGTTGTATGTGCTGCCGCGTTTTGCCGGCGTGTTCGACGGCATGGGCCGCGAGCTGCCCACCGCGTCGCGCTGGTTGATCGACCTGGGCGTGCTGGCCGCGGCCCAGCCGGCGCTGGCGATCGGGCTGGCGCTGTTGCCGCCGCTGCTGGCGGTGGCGGTCGGGCGCTGGCCGGCGGCGCGGGCGGCCGCGGTGCGGCGGTCGTGGCAGCTGCCGGGCCTGGGCGCGCGGTTGCGGCTGGTGGCGCTGGCCCGGCTGTACCGCACGCTGGGCCTGGTGCTGGGGGCCGGCGTGCCGGTGCCGGCCGCGCTGCGGCTGCAGCAGGCGGTGTTGTCGGCGCCGCTGCGCCCGGCGCTGGCGCGGGTGCTGCAAGGCGTCAACAACGGCCAGCGGCTGTCGCAGTGCATGCAGCACGAAGGCCTGGCCACGCCGGTGGCCCTGCGCATGCTGCGGGTGGGCGAGAGCAGCGGTGAACTGCCGGCCATGCTGGCCCGCGCCGCGGCCTTCCACGACGACGAGATCGCCCGCCTGTCCGACCTCGTCACCCGTCTGGTCAACCCGGTGCTGATGCTGGTGATGGGCGTGGTCATCGGCGGCATCGTGGTGCTGATGTACCTGCCGATCTTCACGTTGATGGAGCAGGTGCAATGAGCGCTAAGCCCGGCCGCCCGAAGGAGGGCTCACTTCCGCTGGGCGGGACGGCGCCTGGCGCCCAGTGTGCAGCCATCAGCGCGCACCATTTGTCGGCGGCGGCTGTGCTGGCTTTTTCAGCGTCGCCATCACCCGCTGCTGCGCCGCGCTTCGACCACGCCCGCTGGCCGCAGGCGCTGGCCTTGCGCCACCGCGCCTTGCTGGCGCTGGCCACCGACGGCAGCGCCCGGCTGGTCGCCGACCGTGTACCCGACGCGCTGCTGCTGCAGGCCGCCGAGGCCCGGTTGTCGATGCCGGTGGCCTGGCAGCAGTGCGACGCTGCGGCGCTGGACCACTGGCTGGCCCAGGGCGAGCTCGACGGCCGCGCGCTGGATGCGCTGGCCCGGCCGGAGGGTGCTGCGGGCGACGACCCCACCACCGCCCCCGGCGGCGCGGCGCCGGCCGAGCTGACGCTGGCCGGTCTGACCGCCGAGGCCAGCCCGGCGGTGCGCCTGCTCGACGCCGTGCTGTTCGATGCGCTGAAGGACGGTGCCAGCGACATCCACCTCGAAACCCAGCCCCGCGGCGCCGAGGTGCGGCTGCGCATCGACGGCGTGCTGCAGGCGATGCGCCACATCGACGGCGCGGCGCTGGCCGAGCAGATGGTGTCGCGGCTCAAGGTGATGGCCGAGCTCGACATCGGCGAACGCCGGCTGCCGCAGGACGGCCGCTTCAAGCTGCGCGCGCTGGGCCGCGAGGTCGACTTCCGGCTGTCCATCATGCCCAGCGTGTTCGGCGAGGACGCGGTGATCCGGGTGCTCGACCGCGGCCGGCTGGCCACCGAAGGCGGCGCGCTGACGCTGGCCTCGCTGGGCTTTGCGCCGGCGTTGCGTGCGGCCGTGCTGGCGCTGGCCCGTGCGCCGCACGGCATGCTGCTGGTCACCGGCCCCACCGGCAGCGGCAAGACCACCACGCTCTACGCCACCATCACCGAGGTGCAGACCGGTGGCGAGAAGCTGATCACCATCGAAGACCCGGTCGAATACCAGCTGGCCGGCGTGGTGCAGATCCCCGTCAACGACCGCAAGGGCCTGGGCTTCGCGCGCGGCCTGCGCTCGATCCTGCGCCACGACCCCGACCGCGTGATGGTCGGCGAGATCCGCGACGCCGAGACCGCGCAGATCGCGGTGCAGGCCGCGCTGACCGGCCACGGCGTCTATTCCACCGTGCACGCCAACAGCGCCTTCGACGTCATCGGCCGCTTCATGCACATGGGGCTGGACTTGTACAACGTGGTCGCCGCGCTCAACGCGGTGCTGGCGCAGCGGCTGCTGCGCCAGGTCTGCGGCCACTGTGCCGAGCCGGTGCAGGCCGATGCCGCGCTGCGCGCCCGGCTGGACGACGGCAGCGGCACACCAGGGCAGCTGCAGCAGCCCTTGAACCTGCGCCGCGGCCGCGGCTGCCCGCGATGCCTCGGCACCGGCTACCGCGGCCGCCAGGCGGTGGTCGAGCTGCTGCGGCTGGACGACGGCCTGCGTGATTTGATCGCCGCCCGGGCGCCGATGTCGGCGATCAAGCAGGCCGCACGCGCCGCCGGCCTGCAGCCGCTGCACGCGGCCGCGCTGGCCGCGGTGCGCGAAGGCCGCACCACGTTGGAAGAAGTCGACCGGGTGGTGGGCCATGCTTGAGCGCGCGCGCTGGGGGCCCCGCTGGGGGGCGCCGCATGCCTTGTGGCTGGGCCGCGACGGCCTGTGGGATTACGGCGCCACGCCCCGCTGGCGGCGGGCTGCCGCGCCGGCCAAGGCCCTGAGCGCGCCGATCGCTGGCGGCTTGAGCCCCGCCGTCCCGGCAACGTCCGGCCCGGTGCTCCACGCCAGCTTCGACGCCTGGTGCCAGGCCCACCCGGGCGCGCGGTGCGAGCTGGTGGTGTCGAGCTGGCTACTGCACGAGCTGCTGCTCGACCCGGCGCTGCCGCTGGCCGACGACCCCGCTCGCCTGGTCTATGCCCGCGGCCTGCTGCAGCACTACCACGGTGACGACGCCGTCGAGTGGCCGCTGGCCGCCTGGCAGCTGGCGGGCCGGCACGGCGTCAGTGCGTTGCACGGCGTGCGCCTGACGGCGCTGCAGCACAGCGCCCGCCAGGCCGGCGTGGCGCTGCGCGCGGTGCGGCCGTGGTGGAGCGAGGCCCTGGCCCTGGCCCGGCCGGCCGTGCGGTCGACTGCATTGCGGGCAGGTTCGGCAGGTTCGGCAGGCCCGGCGCCGGCGTGGCGGCTGCTGGTGGTCGACGGCAGTCTGGTGACGCAGATCGACCTGGTCGACGGCCGCCTGGACGGGTTGCAGAACCGCCGCCTCGACGCCGCCGTCGGCCCGGCGTTGCAAGCGCTGGTCGACGACGCACCGGCGCTGGCCTGCCACGCCGTGGGCCACGGCCTGGCCGCGCCGGTCGTGCTGCCGCCCGGGCTGGTGGCGCTGGCCCCGCTGGACGGGCCGGCGCCGGCGGCTTTGTGGCGATTGTGCGATGTCGACGCGCCGAGGCTTCTGGCATGAGCCCGCACGGCCGCCCGAAGGGCTCATGCACCGCAGTGCGCAGCACGGAGGTTGGCGGATGAGCGGGCCGGGCCGCTCCCAAGCGCGAATCCCTGCGTGCGCAGCGCGCGGGGTGGTCCGGTGAGCCGCGGCCCCGACTTCCTGCGCCCGGTGGCGCGGCCCGGCGCGCTGGCCTGGGCCTGGTGCGCCACCGGCCTGCTGGTGCTGGCGGTGGCGGTGGTCGACGCCGCGTCGGCCCGGGCTGGCCGCCAGCAGGCGGTGCTGGCCGCGCAGGCGCTGGACGTTCCTGCCCGGGTACCGGCATTGGCACCGGGCTCGGCGGCCGCACCGCGGCGCGATGGCCGCACGCCGGTCGGCCTGCCCAATGCGGCCGCAGCCCAGCGGGTGGCTGCCGAGCGCTGGCTGCAGCAACTGGCCCATCCCTGGCCGCAGGTCTGGGCCGCGAGCGAGGTCGCCAGCGAGCCCGGCATCGCCTGGCTGGTGCTGGAGCACAGCCTGCAGGGCGCCCTGCGTCTCGAAGGCCTGGCGCCCGATGACGGCCCGGCCCAGCGCGCGGCGCAATGGCTGCGCGACGGCGCCGGCGTGGCCGATGCGGCCAACGCGGCAGGCCCGCGCTGGCAGGACGTGGCCCTGGTGCGCGTCGAGCGGGTGGCGGGCGGCCAGCGCTTCGAGATCAACGCGCGTCTGGTGGTCGGTCCTGCGCCAGCGCCGGTATCGGCAGCGGGGCCTGCCGCCGCGGCCGCCCCCACGCCCCCCGCCGCACCGGCGGCAGCCACCGCAGCGGTCGGCGCCACGGCGTTCGCCGCGGTCGGCCACCACCGGCAGGGGGCCCGGTGAGCGCCGCGTGGTGGGCGCCGATGCGCTGGTGGTCGCCGGGATCGGCCGGTCGGCTGGGCTGGCCGAATCGGACGAATCGGCCGAATCGGCCGAACGGGCCGGCGCTGGCCGGTGGCTTGGCCCTGGCATCGGCCGCACCGATCGCCGCGGTCGTCACGCCGCGCTGGCAGGCCGAGCGGTCGCAGGCCGAGGCGCAGCAGGCGCTGGCTGCCCGGCCGGCTGCGGCCTTGCGACCGAACGGCGCGTCGGCACCCGACGCCGCCGTGCGGCTGTGGCAGGCCTTGCCGCCGGCTGACCAGGCGCCGCAGCGCATCGCCCACCTGACCGGCCTGGCCCGCCAGCACGGCGTGACGATCGACGGCACCCGCCTGGGCCGGATCGCGACGCCCGCCGGTGCCACGCTGCCGGCACAGCCGGCGCTGGCGCGACAACCGATGGTGCAGCCCGTGACGGTGCAACAACTGCCGTTGAGCATGGCCGCGCACGGCCCCTACCCGGCGGTGCGCCGCTTCGTCGCCGAGGCGCTGCAGCACGACGATGCGCTGCTGCTCGACCGGCTGCGGCTGAGCCGGGCCTCGCCCGCCGCTGCCGAGGTGGCGGTCGACCTGCAATGGGCCCTGCTGCAGCGCGCGCCGGCGGCTGCCGCCAGCACGCCATGAGGCCGCTGCTGCTGGCCGCGTTGGTGACCAGCCTGGCGCTGACGGGGCTGGCCGCGTGGTGGCCCGATGACGGCGCCGCTGACGATTTGTTGCCGGCCACACGGGCCTCGCGCCCCGCCGCGGCAGCGTTGGGCAGCCCCTTGCCGCCCCCATTGGCCAGCCCGTTGCCCGGCCCATTGGCCACCTCACTGCCCAGACCGGTCGCTCCTGCAGCAGCCACCGCTACCCGGGCAAGCAGCAATGCCGGCGCCACCGCCACCGCCACCGCCACCGCCACCACCGCCACTACTGCGACTGCCGCGACTACCACCACCGCCGCCACCACCGCCGCCACCGCAGGCCCAGCCGCCAGAGCCGCAACGACTGCGGCGCCGCTGCCACCGGCCGTCTTGCCAACCCGCGCCGCCGACTGGCCGCCACCCGGTGCCGCGGCACTGGCGGCCTGGCAGGGTGCAGCGCCCGTCCAGACGGCGGCTGCAGCGGCGGCCGTCGCGCTGGCCGCGTCGGCCACTTTGGCGGCTTCGGCGCCGCCGGCACCCGTGTTTCCGTACCAGTGGATCGGCCAGCTCGACGACGGCGGCGCGCCGCAAGCGCTGCTGGCCAGCGCCCAGCGCAGCGTGGCGGTGCGCCGGGGGGCGGTGCTCGACGGCCGCTGGCGGCTCGACCGCGCCCCCGGCGAGCCCTGGAAAGCCACCCACCTGCCCAGCGGCGGGGTGGTCGCCGTGCGCGGCGCGCCCTCGGCTGCCGAACCGTGAACCCGATCGACTCTCCTGCCCTGGGCCTGCCTGTGCACCAACCCGAACCCTGCTCATGCTGATGCTGCCGACTTGCTGCCGTGGCGCGCTGCCGTTCTTCCCTGGCCGGGCGTCCTGGGCGCGGGGCCTGAACGGCGTGGTTGGCGCGGTGCTGCTCGCCCTGGCCGGCTGCGCCACGCCGGTGGTCGACGAAGCCGAGGCCCTGGCGCGGGCCGGTCGTTATGAAGAGGCCTACGCCCAGCTCGACGCTGCGCTGCGCGCCAACCCCGCCGACACCCCCCTGCGCACGGCGCACAGCCGCCAGCGCGACCGGGTGGTGCAGCAGGCGCTGGCACGGGCCGACATGGCGTTGGCCGGTGGCCGCCTCGACGAGGCCGACCGCCTGGTCGAGCGGGTGCGCGCGCTGGATGCGCAGCAGCCGCGGCTGGGTGCCGTCACCGCCCAGCTGGCCGCCGCCCGGCGCGAGCAGGGGCGCGTGGCTGCGCAGCGGGCTGCTGCGCTCATGCGCGCCCAGGCACCGCTGCCGCCGTCCATCTTGCCGCCGGCGCTGGCCGCGGCCTACCAGAAACCGGTGGCGCTGGAGTTCCGCGAGGCGCCGCTGCGCCAGGTGTTCGAGGCGCTGGCCCGCAGCACCGGCGTCAACTTCGTCTTCGACAAGGAGGTCAAGGGCGACGCGAAGGTCACCGTCTTCCTGCGCGACGTCACGCTCGACGAGGCAATGCGGGTGATCCTGGCCACCCAGCAGCTCGACCGCAAGCTGCTCAACGACAACACCGTGCTGGTGTTCCCCAACACCTCGGCCAAGCAGCGCGAGCACCAGGAGCTGGTGACGCGCAGCCTCTACCTGGTCAACGCCGACGTCAAGCAGGTGCTGACGCTGGTGCGCACGATGGCCAAGAGCCGCGACCTCTATGCCGACGAGCGGCTCAACGTGCTGGTGGTGCGCGACACCGCCGAGGTGGTGCGCCTGGTCGAGCAGCTGGTGGCCACTCTCGACCTGGCCGAGCCCGAGGTGCTGATGGCCGTCGAGGTGATGGAGGTGGCCAGCAACCGGCTCGACGAGCTGGGCCTGAGCTGGCCGACCTCGGTGCAGTTCGGCATCCCCGGTGTCAACGGCCTGATCGAGCTGGCCAACCGCGACCAGTTCCGCGCCAGCGTGGCCAACCCGGCGCTGGCGGCCACGCTGCGCGGTGACGCCGGCAGCACCAACTTGCTGGCCAACCCGACCATCCGCGCCCGCAACCGCGAGAAGGCCAAGGTGCAGATCGGCGAGAAGCTGCCGGTGTTCACCACCACGTCCACCGCCAATGTCGGCGTGTCGACCTCGGTCACCTACCTCGACGTGGGGCTGAAGCTGGACATCGAGCCCACCGTGCAGCTCGACGGCGACGTCACCATCAAGGTGGCGCTGGAAGTGACCAACCTGCTGCGCGAGGTGGCCGGGCCGCAGGGCTCGCTGGCCTACCAGGTGGGCACCCGCAGCACCACCACCTCGCTGCGCCTGCGCGATGGCGAGACCCAGGTGCTGGCCGGCCTGATCAACGACGAGGACCGCCAGCGCGCGGTCGGCGTGCCGGGGCTGTCGCGCGCGCCGGTGGTGGGCAAGCTGTTCGGCGTGCAGAGCGACACCCGCAACAAGACCGAGATCGTGATGCTGATCACCCCGCACATCGTGCGCCGGCTGGAGCCGCCGTCGGCCAGCGCGGCCACGCTGGCCTCGGGCACCGACAGCCAGCCCGGTGCGGCCAGCCTGCGGCTCAAGCCGGCGGCGCGGGCCGGCGTGGCCGTGGTGCGGGGCGGCCGGGCACCTGGGGCCTCGAAGGCGGCCGAGGCCGACGTCGAACTCCGAGCCGAGCCGTCCGCGCCCGGCGCGCTTGCCAACCCGCCTGCCAACCCGCCTGCCAACCCGCCCGTCAACCTGTCAGCCAACCCGCCGGGCAACGCCTCGGCAGAGCCCGCGCCGGCCAGCCCGGCCGCTGCGCCGGCAGCGGCAGCGGCAGCGGCAGCGCCAGCGCCGAGCGTGCTGCTGTCGGCCACCGAGCAGGCGCGGGTCGGCGAGACGGTCTCGGTCACGCTGGCCAACCGCAGCGGCCTGCGGGTCAGCGGCGAGCTGGTGTTCGACGGCCAGGCCTTGCAGGCGGCGTCGGGTGGCGGTGATGGTGGCGCGGGCGGTGGCGCGGGCGCAGCGGCCACCGGCGGGCGCGCGGCGTTCCGCATCGCGCCGCAGGGCAGCGCGGTGGTCGTGCTGCGGGTGCTGGCGCCGGCTGCCGGCCAGCAGTGGTCGGTGCAGGTGCAGGGCCTGGCCGGGCTCGACGCGGCAGGGCAGGGCGCCGACCTGGTGTTGACCGGCAGCGCCGACATCAGCGTGGCGGCCGAGGCGCGACCATGACGCACCGCCGCCAGCCGCACGCCGGCTTCACGCTGATCGAGATGGTCGTCGTGCTGGCCATCGTCGGCGTGCTGGCGATGGCCGCCGTGCCGCTGCAGGAAATGGCGCTGCGCCGCAGCCAGGAGCAGGCGCTGCGCGAAGGCCTGCGCACGATCCGCGGCGCGCTGGACGAGCACCGCCGCGCGGTCGAGGCCCGCCGCATCGCCCCCGGCCCCGACGGCTCGCCCTGGCCGGCCACGCTCGACAGCCTGGTCCGGGGCATCGCGCTGGTCGATGCCGACGGCCAACCCGTGGCCGACGGGCCTCGGCTGTACCTGCTGCGCAAGCTGCCGCGCGACCCGTTCGCCGACGCCGCCGAGCCCGCCGCCCAGACCTGGGGCCAGCGCGCCAGCGACAGCCCGCCCGAGGCGCCGCTGCCGGGCCGCGACGTGTTCGACGTCTTCTCGCGCAGCGAGCGCGCGGCGCTCGACGGCAGCCGTTACCAGGATTGGTGAGGCCGGACCATGCACTCTCTTCAGCCCCTGGCGACGCCCCGGTCCGGCCGCGGCCGGGGCCGTCACGACCACCGCCACGGCTTCACGCTGATCGAACTGATCGTGGTGATGGCCATCGTCGCGCTGCTGGCGGCCATCGCGACGCCGCGCTACCTGCAGAGCCTGGACCGCGCCCGCGAGGCCAGCCTGCGCACATCGCTGCAGGTGATGCGCCACGCCATCGACCAATATGCCGCCGACCTGGGCCGCTACCCCGACAGCCTGCAGGTGCTGGTCGACAGCCGCTACCTGCGCCAGGTGCCCGAAGACCCGGTCACCGGCCTGGCGGACAGCTGGGTGCTGCTGGCACCGGTACCCGACAGCGTGCTGAGCGGACCGGTCTGGGACGTGCGCAGCGGCGCCGCCGGCCGGGCGCGCGACGGGGGGCTCTATGCCGATTGGTGAGCGTGCCGCCCGCGGACGGCCGCGCCTGCATCTGCATTTGCATCTGTATCTGCATCTGCATCTGCACCGGCGCCAGCATCGGCGTGCTGAACGGGGCTTCACCTATGTGCTGCTGCTGTTCAGCGTGGCGCTGATGGGCGCGAGCCTGGCGGCCCTGGGCAGCCAGTGGCAGGTGGCGGGCCAGCGCGAGCGCGAGGCCGAACTGCTGTTCCGCGGCCTGCAGATCCGCGACGCGCTGCAGCGCTTCAACGCGCTGACCCCCGCCGGCACCCGGGGGCTGCCGCTGGCGCTGGACGAACTGCTGGTCGACCGCCGCGGCCTGGCGCCGCGCCACCACCTGCGGCGCCTGTATGCCGACCCGTTCAGCGGCCAGGCCGACTGGGCGCTGCTGCGCGATGCTGCGGGCGGCATCGTCGGCGTGCACAGCCGGTCGCAGCGGCCGGCCCTGCGCCAGCACGACCTGCCCGTCTTCATCCAGGCCGCCGGCCCCGATGCGGCGGCGCCGGGCGCCACCGCATCGGGCCCGGCGCTGGACCTGGCCGGCCGCGACGCCCGCAGCACGGCTGCCGAACGCTGGGCCGACATGCGCAGGGCCACCGACCCCAGAACCGCCGAATCCCAGACCCCCGAGTCAGCCGCTGCCCCGCCGCGGCTGGCCGACTGGCAATTCCGCATCCAGCCGCAACTGACCGTCCCGAGAAAAAAACCATGACCAACCAGGCTGTCGAGATCGCCCCCACGCCGCCCCCGGCCGCACACGACGCGCTGCTGCTCAGCGCCGAGCAAGGCCAGGCGGTGGTGCGCCTGGTCGAGGCCGCGCCCGGCGTGCGCCGGCGCTACCAGTTCTTCGTCTGGACGCAGAGCCAGATGCAGGCGCTGGTGCCGCACCAGGTGCTGGTCTGCGGCGCCTACCAGCGCCAGCGCCGCTGCGTGGTGCTGGACGCCTTCCACAACATCGTGCTGCCGCCCGACGTGCTGCAGGCGCTGACCGATGCCCAGAGCCCGCTGGTGGCCGCGCTGATTGAAAGCTGGGTCGACGGGCGCGGCCGGCCCCGTGCGCTGGACCTGTCGCGGCTGGACGCCGGCGCGGCCACCGCCGCCGAGGGCCTGCGTGTCGGGCTGGGCTACAGCCACCTGCTGGTGCACGGCGTGGCCCGGCCGCAGCGGCCCAGCGAGATCGAGAGCCTGTTCATCTTCGGCGGCATGGGCAGCAGCGCGGTGCTGGCCCAGCGCTGCACCTGGCTGGACCTGGTGCTGCCGCACCTGCACAGCACCTGGCAGCGTGTGGCCGCGACCGAGCTGGAGCTGCAGCGCCCCGCCACCAGCGCGGCCCCCGCCGTGCCGCCGCGCCCGCGCGACGAAGCGCCGCCGCCGCGCGGCGCGGTGACCACCCGCGAGCGGCAGATCCTGCGCTGGGTGCGCGAGGGCAAGAGCAACCAGGCCATCGCCGAGATCCTGGGCATCAGCCCGCTGACGGTGAAAAACCACATCCAGAAGATCCTGCGCAAGCTGGG
>JBBQVF010000111.1:0-14970 GCA_038211805.1 Burkholderiales bacterium
CGCGGCTTTCTTGGCACGGTCCGGGCCACCGGCGGTGGCGGTACCCATCATCGCCTTGCCGGGCTCGCTCATCACGGTCTTGACGTCTTCGAAGTCGACGTTGACCAGGCCGTGCATGTGGATGATGTCGCTGATGCCGCCGACCGCGTTCTTCAGCACGTCGTTGGCGTGCGCGAAGGCCTGGTCCTGCGTCACGTCGTCACCCAGCACTTCGAGCAGCTTCTCGTTCAACACCACGATCAGGCTGTCGACGTTGGCTTCCAGCTCGGTGGTGCCCACGTCGGCCTGCTTCATGCGGCGCGGGCCCTCGAAGTCGAACGGCTTGGTGACCACGCCCACCGTCAGGATGCCCATTTCCTTGGCCACCTTGGCGACGATGGGCGCCGCGCCGGTGCCGGTGCCGCCGCCCATGCCGGCGGTGATGAAGACCATGTGCGCACCCTCCAGGCTGGCACGCACCCGCGCTTCGGCTTCCTCGGCCGCGGCCTTGCCCTTTTCGGGCTTGCCACCGGCGCCCAGGCCGTTGTCGCCCAGCTGGATCAGCTGGTGCGCACTGCTGCGGTTGAGCGCCTGCGCATCGGTGTTGGCGCAGACGAACTCAACGCCCTGCACCCCCTGGCTGATCATGTGCTCGACCGCATTGCCGCCGCCGCCGCCCACGCCCACCACCTTGATGCGGGTACCTTGGTCGAATTCTTCGATCATCTCGATAGGCATGTGTTTCTCTCCTGTTGTGTTCAAGCAGTTGCCAATGAAAAAGTAGGGGGTGTTGCCAAAGAGCGCGGAATCTCCAGGATTCCTGTTGTGTGGGGCGCGCCGGGGCGGCCCTCAAAAATTGCCAAGAAACCAGTCCTTCGCGCGGCCGACCAGGGTCTTCACCGACCCGGCCTGCTGCGCCACCTTGTGACCGCGCGCGCGAGCCATGCGGGCTTCTTCCAGCAGGCCCATCACGGTGGCCGACCGCGGGTTGGCCACCATGTCGAACAGTGGTCCGTTGTAGAGCGGCAGGCCCTTGCGCACCGGCTTCAAGAAAATGTCTTCGCCCAGTTCGACCATGCCCGGCATCACCGCGGTGCCGCCGGTGATGACGATGCCCGACGACAGCAGCTCTTCGTAGCCGCTCTCGCGGATCACCTGGTGCACCAGCGAATAGATTTCCTCGACCCGCGGCTCGATCACGCCGGCCAGCGCCTGGCGGCTCAGCATGCGCGGCGCGCGGTCGCCCAGGCCCGGCACTTCGAGGTTTTCGCTCGGGTCGGCCAGCAGCTGCTTGGCCACGCCGTACTCGACCTTGATCTCCTCGGCGTCCTTGGTCGGCGTGCGCAGCGCCATCGCGATGTCGCTGGTGATCAGGTCGCCGGCGATCGGGATCACCGCGGTGTGGCGGATCGAGCCTTCGGTGAAGATGCTCACGTCGGTGGTGCCGGCGCCGATGTCGACCAGCGCGACGCCCAGCATCTTCTCGTCCTCGGTCAGCACCGCCGCCGCGCTGGCGCTGGGGTTCAGCACCAGGCGTTCCACTTCCAGGCCGCAGCGGCGCACGCACTTCAGGATGTTCTCGGCCGCGCTCTGCGCGCCGGTCACGATGTGCACCTTCACCTCCAGCCGGCTGCCGCTCATGCCCACCGGCTCTTTCACCTCGTGGCCGTCGATCACGAACTCCTGCGGCTCGACCAGCAGCAAGCGCTGATCGTTCGGGATGTTGATCGCCTTGGCGGTCTCGACCACGCGGTGCACGTCGACCGGCGTCACCTCGCGGTTGTCGCGCACGATGACCATGCCGGTCGAGTTCTGGCCGCGGATGTGGCTGCCGGTGATGCCGGTGTAGACCCGCTCGATCTTGCAGGCGGCCATCATCTCGGCCTCTTTCAGCGCCTGCTGGATGCTGGCCACGGTGGCGTCGATGTTGACCACCACGCCGCGTTTGAGGCCATGTGACGAGGCCACGCCCAGCCCGGCCAATCGCAGCTCGCCATTGGGCAGCACCTCGGCGGCCACCGCCATCACCTTGGCGGTGCCGATGTCGAGCCCGACGATGAGATCCTTGTATTCCTTGGCCATGATTGCGCTGCCTCTTGCCTGGTTTTTGTCTATTTCTTGCGTGCCGGCGGCGCCGGCACGCTGGTGGTCACACCTTGCAGGCGCACCGCAAAGCCTTCGGCATGGCGCAGGTCGGCCGATTCGAGCCGGCGCTGGTATTGCGCCTCGACCCGCGGCATCGTGGCCACGAAGCGCTGTGCGCGGGCGATCACCTCGGCCTCGCTGCCCCGGCCCAGTTCGATCACCGCACCCCGCTCCATCGTTGCCCGCCATGAACCACGGGCCGACAGCACCAGCTTGTCGATGTCACCGGTGTTCAGCGGCGCCATCACCGGGCCCAGGTGCTGCAGCATCGACAGCAGTTGCGGCGCGCTGCCGTCGGGCCCGGCCAGGCTGGGCAGGCTGTCGTCCTCGACATCGCCGATGTTGGCCTCGAACACTTCGCCGAAGCTGTTGACCAGCCGGTCGTTGCCATCGGCCGCCGCCCACAAGGCCAGCGGGCGGTGCTCTTCCAGTTGCACGGCCAGGCGCATCGGCCATTCACGCCGCACCACCGCCTGCCGCACCCAGGGCACGGCTTCGAAAGCGGTCCGGGTCTTCTGCAGATCGAGCGTCAGGAAGCTGCCCGCCAGCCGGTGCACGGTGTTGGCGCGGATGGTGCTCTCGCTGTTGCGGTTGACCTCGCCCTCGACCCGGATCGCCTTGACGGCGAAGATCGGCAGCCGCGCCGCCCACAAGGCCGCCGCCACGCAGGCCGCCAACGCCACCAGCACGAACAGCGTGTTGGCGGTGGCCTGCATCAGGTGCACGTCGGCCGGCAGGCCCGCCGAGCGGCCAGCGGCCGGGCCAAAGGCGGGTTGAAAGGTGTTGGCGCGGGCCATCGTCGATCAGGCGCGAGGCGCCTTGTCAGCCGCTGGGGCCACTGCGGCAGCTGGCGAAGCGGCCGGCGGGTGCAACGGAAGGCCACTGTCCAGTGTGGCGGTGCTGAGCAGGTAGACGCAGAGCTGCTCGTACGACAGCCCGGCTGCGCGTGCCGACATCGGCACCAGCGAATGCCCGGTCATGCCGGGCGAGGTGTTCATCTCCAGCAGGAAAGGCTTGCGGTCAGCGGCGCGGATCATCAGGTCGGCACGGCCCCAGCCGCGACAGCCCAGGGACCGGTAGGCGGCAACGACGATGCGGGCGATCTCACGCTCTTCATCGGCGGGCAGACCGCTGGGACACTGGTAGACGGTGTCGTCGGTGAAGTACTTGTGCTGGTAGTCGTACTGGCCCGCCGGGGCCACGATGCGCACCACCGGCAGGGCTTGCGCAGACGCGCCAGAGCCGATCACCGGACAGGTGACTTCTTCGCCGTCGATGAATTCTTCGCACAGCACGTCGGGGTCGTAACGCGACGCCAGCCGCACCGCGTCGACCATCTCCGAATAGCCCGTCACCTTGCTGATGCCGATCGACGAGCCCTCGCGCGGCGGCTTGATGATCAGCGGCAGGCCCAGCTCGTCGGGCACGCTGCGCAGGCGCTCGCGCGACTGGTTGTCGGCACCCAGCCAGACCGATTTCGGTGTCGGCAGGCCCTCGGCCGTCCAGACCCGCTTGGTCATGGTCTTGTCCATCGCGATGGCCGAGGCCATCACGCCCGACCCGGTGTAGGGCAGGCCCAGCAGTTCCAGCGCGCCCTGCACCGTGCCGTCTTCGCCGTGGCGGCCGTGCAGCGCGATGAAGACGCGGGCAAAGCCGTCGCGCTTCAACTCGCCCAGGTCGCGCTGCGCCGGGTCGAAGGCATGGGCGTCGACGCCCTGGCTGCGCAACGCCGCCAGCACGCCGTGGCCCGACATCAGCGAGATCTCGCGCTCGGCGCTGCTGCCGCCCATCAGCACGGCAACCTTGCCGAACGCCTGCACGTCGGTATCCGATGGAATGGCCAGTGGCGTCATGCCATCTCTCCCAGAAACGCCTCGACCACCTGGCCCGGCACCGCACCCATCGAGCCGGCGCCCATGCAGATCACCACGTCGCCGGCGCGTGCCTGCTCGACAATGGCCGCGGGCAGGTCGGCCACGTCGTCGACGAACACCGGGTCGACCTTGCCGGCCACCCGCAACGCGCGGGTCAGCGCGCGGCCATCGGCGGCGACGATCGGCGATTCACCGGCGGCATAGACCTCGGTCAGCAGCACCACGTCGGCGCGGCCCATCACCTTGACGAAATCCTCGAAGCAGTCGCGGGTGCGGGTGTACCGATGGGGTTGAAACGCCAGCACCAGCCGGCGGCCCGGAAAGGCGCCGCGCGCCGCAGCGATCACCGCGGCCATCTCCACCGGGTGGTGGCCGTAGTCGTCGATCAGCGTGAATTCGCCGCCACCCTGGGCCTCGGCCACCGGCAGTTCGCCGTAACGCTGGAAGTGCCGGCCCACGCCGGTGAACTCGGCCAGCGCCTTGACGATGGGCGCGTCGGGCAGCTCCAGCTCGGTGGCCACCGCGATGGCGGCCAGCGCGTTGCAGACGTTGTGCACGCCGGGCAGGTTCAGCGTGATCAACAGGTCGGGCAGCACGTCGCCGTTGCGGCGCTGGCAGGTGAAGCGCATCTGGCCGCCGGGCAGCGCCTGCACGTCGACCGCACGCACCTGGTTGCCTTCATCCAGGCCGTAGGTGACGACCGGGCGCGACACCATCGGCAGCACCGAGCGCACGCCGGCATCGTCGCCACAGACGATGGCCGCGCCGTAGAACGGCATGCGGTGAAGGAATTCCACGAACGCCGCCTTCAGCCGCGCGAAATCGTGGCCGTAGGTGTCCATGTGGTCGGCGTCGATGTTGGTGACCACCGCCATCACCGGGATCAGGTTGAGGAACGACGCATCGCTCTCGTCGGCCTCGACCACGATGTAGTCGCCCGAGCCCAGCCGCGAGTTGGCGCCGGCCGAATTGAGCTTGCCGCCGATCACGAAGGTGGGGTCGACCCCGGCCTCGGCCAGCACGCAGGTGACCAGCGAGGTGGTCGTGGTTTTGCCATGGGTGCCGGCGATCGCGATGCCGCTTTTGAGCCTCATCAACTCGGCCAGCATCACCGCGCGCGGCACCACCGGGATGCGCTGGCTGCGGGCGGCGATGACTTCGGGATTGTCGGCCTTGACCGCGGTGGACGTGACCACCGCCTGGGCGCCTGCGATGTGCGCCGCGTCGTGGCCGACGAAGACCCGGATGCCCAACTCAGCCAGCCGGCGCGACGTGGTGCTGTCGGCCTGGTCACTGCCCGACACGGTGTAGCCCAGGTTGTGCAGGATCTCGGCGATGCCGCTCATGCCGGCACCGCCGATACCGACGAAGTGGATGTGCTTGACGGCGTGTTTCATGATGCGCGTCCGCCGGGCCGCCCCAAGGACGCGCAACGCCCCCCCGGGGGGCAGTGAAATGGCGAAGCCGTGAACGTGGGGGTATTCATGCTTTCACCAGCTTGTCCAGTTCATCGGCCACGCGTGCGGCGGCCTGCGGCTTGGCCAGCGTGCGGGCCTTGTCGGCCATCGCCAGCAGCTGCGCCCGGTCCAACGACGCGAGCCGGTCGCCCAGCGTCTGCGGCGTCAGTTCGGTTTGCGGCAGGTGCACGGCAGCGCCGTGCGCGGCCATGTGCTGGGCATTGTCACGCTGGTGCGCGGTGGTGCTGACCACCAGTGGCACCAGCAGGCTGGGCACGCCGGCAGCACACAGCTCGCTGACCGTCACCGCGCCGGCGCGGCAGACGATCAGGTCGCAGGCCGCCAGGCGCTGCGCCATGTCGTCGATGAAAGGCAGCACCTCGGCGGCGATGCCGGCCGCGGCATAGGCGGCGCGCACGCTGTCGAGCTGAGCGATGCCGGTCTGGTGAACGATGCGCGGACGGGCATCAGCCGGCAGCAGTGCCAGCGCCGCCGGCAGCGTGCTGTTGAGCACCTGCGCACCCAGGCTGCCACCGACCACCAGCAGTTGCAACGGCCCGCTGCGGCCGGCGTAGCGCAGCGCCGGTGCGGCGATCGCCTCGATCTCGGCGCGCACCGGATTGCCGGTGACCAGACCGTGGCGCACCGTCGCGGCCGGGCCGTCGAAGCCGAAGGCCACGCGGTCGGCAAACGGCAGCAAGGCCTTGTTCGACAGCAGCAGCGCCGCATCGGCGTTGACCAGCACCAGCGGCTTGCGCAGCAGCCACGCCATCAGCCCACCGGGAAAACAGACATAACCGCCCATGCCCAGCACCGCATCGGCACCGCGCCGGCGCAGGATGCGGGCCGAGTCCCAGAACGCCTTCAGCAAGCGCAGGCCGCCGGTCAGCGTGTGCAGCGCTCCCTTGCCGCGCAGCCCGCTGAAGGCCAGCCGGTCGAGCGGGATCTGGGTCGGCGGCACCAGCTTGTTCTCCATGCCGGTGCTCGTGCCGAGCCAGCTGACGGACCAGCCGCGGCGCTGCACCTCGCGGGCGACCGCGATGCCGGGAATGATGTGGCCGCCGGTGCCGGCCGCCATGATGACGAGGTGAGGCATCACGTGCGGCCTCCGCGCATGAGTTGTCGATTTTGGCTGCGGCCCGCGCACGGCGTGCGCTTCACATCGCTTCGCGATATGAGCCTGCGCCGGAATCGACATCCGACGCTCCGCGTCGGCACCGTGACCCGCTGGGTCACGGTGCTCATGCGCGGCCTCCGCGCATGAGTTGTCGATTCTCAACATCAACCCGCACGACGATCGCCAGGGCGATCAGGTTCATCAGGATCGCCGAACCGCCGTAGCTCAGCAGCGGCAGCGTCAGGCCCTTGGTCGGCAAGGCGCCCAGGTTGACGCCCATGTTGATCAGCGTCTGGCCGCCCATCCAGATGCCGATGCCCTGCACCATCAGGCCGGCAAAGATGCGCTCCAGCGCCACGGCCTGGCGGCCGATCATGAAGATGCGGCGGGTCAGCCAGAAAAAGGCCACGATGACACAGGCCACGCCGATGAAGCCCAGCTCCTCGCCGATCACCGCCATCAGAAAGTCGGTGTGGGCCTCGGGCAGGTAGTGCAGCTTCTCGATGCTGTCGCCCAGGCCCTGACCCGACCATTCGCCGCGGCCGAAGGCGATCAGCGAATGGGTCAGCTGGTAACCCTTGCCGGCCGAATACACCGGGTCGAACGGGTCCATGAAGGCCAGGATGCGCTCGCGGCGGAACGGGCTGGTGGCGATCATCAGCGCGAAAGCGCCGAGCAGCACCGTGAAGCTGAGGAAGAACATGCGGCCGTTGACGCCGCCGAGGAACAGGATGCCCAACGCGGTGATCGCGATGACCACGAAGGCACCCATGTCGGGCTCGGCCAGCAGCAGCACGCCGATCACCGCCAGCGCCACCGCCATCGGCCACACCGCCTTGATGAAGCGCTCTTTCACGTCCATCTTGCGCACCATGTAGCTGGCCGCATACATGGCCATCGCCAGTTTGGCCAATTCGCTGGGCTGGAAGTTCATCAGGCCCAGCGGCAGCCAGCGCCGCGCGCCGTTGACGCCCTTGCCCAGACCCGGGATCAGCACCAGCGTCAACAGCAGCAGCGACACCGCGAACAACCAGGGCGCCCACTTCTCCCAGGCCGAGATCGGCACCTGCACCGCCAGCAACGCGGCCACCAGGGCGATGGCCAGCGAGATGGCGTGGCGGCTGAGGAAGAAGGTGTGCGAGTAGCGTGCGTACTTGGGGCTGTCGGGCAGCGCCACGCTGGCGGAATAGACCATCACCAGGCCCAGCGCCAGCAGGCCGATCACGCACCAGACCAGGCCCTGGTCGAAGCCGGCCATGCGCGTCGGCTGGCCACTGGACGGGCCGGTGTAGTCGCGGATCGGCAACTCGCCGACGGCGCTTTCGCCTCCGGCATGCCGCTGCTGCAGGCGCTGCAGCAGCGGGCCGAGGCCCAGGCGTTGGGTCAGCGTCGTCATGCCAGCAGTTCTCCGCGCTCAATGGCCAGCGCCCGCACCGCGGCGACAAACACCTCGGCGCGGTGGCTGTAGTTGCGGAACATGTCAAGGCTGGCACAGGCCGGGCTCAGCAGCACCGCGTCGCCCGATCGTGCCTGCTCGAAGCACCAGACCACCGCGGCTTCCAGGCTGGCGTGGCGCCGGCGCGGCACCGCAGCGGCCGCCGCATCGGCGTCGAGTGCGGCGGCGATGGTGTCGGCATCGCGGCCGATCAGTGCCACCGCGCGGGCATGGCGGGCCACCGGGGCGGCCAGCGGGCTGAAATCCTGGCCCTTGCCGTCGCCACCCAGGATCACCGCCAGCTGGCTCGGCGCCTTGTCGGCGCCCAGACCCAGCAGCGCGGCCACGGTGGCGCCCACGTTGGTGCCCTTGCTGTCGTCGAAGGCTTCGACGCCACCGACGCTGCCGATGAACTCGACCCGGTGCGGCTCACCGTGGTAATCGCGCAGGCCATGCAGCAGCGCGTTCAGCGGGCAGCCGATCGCCGTGGCCAGCGCCAGCGCAGCCAGCGCGTTGGCCGCGTTGTGGCGGCCGCGGATGTGCAGCGCGTCGGCCGGCATCAGGCGTTGCAGGTGGATCTCTTCGACGTCACCCTTGCGCTTTTTCAGGGTCTCGTCGACCTCGCGGGCGCGCACCAGCCAGGCCATGCCGTTCTCGACCACCAGGCCGAAATCGCCCGGCTGCTGCGGCGCATCGAGGCCGAAACGCACGACCTTGCGGCCGACCGACTTGTTGGGTTTGCCGCGCCCGCCCTTGACGAGCACCGGCGCCGGAACCATGGCATCGACACGCAGGTCGTCGCGGTTGACGACCATCGTCGCCTGCTCACCGAAGGCGCGGGCCTTGGCCGCCGCGTAGGCGTCCATCGTGCCGTGCCAATCGAGGTGGTCCTGGCTGACATTGAGCACGGCCGCGGCGCTGGGCTCGAAGCCGCGCACGCCGTCGAGCTGGAAGCTGGACAGCTCCAGCACCCAGACCTCGGGCAGGTGCGTGAACACCGGCGCGGCCGGCGGCGGCGGGGCCAGTTGCAGCGGTGCTTCGTCGCTGTCGGCTTCGGCTTCGGCGGCCGGCGCTTCACCGGCAGCTGGCAGCGCGGCGGCCAGCGGCGTCTCGGCAAGGTTTTCAGCTGGCGGCTCGGGCGGCAGCTCGGCCTGCAGCCGGTTGGGCAGCTCGGCTGGCAGTTCGGTCGGCAGCGCGGCCGCGGCCTCTTCAACCGTCGTCGTGGCCTCGGTCAGTGGCTCAGCCGGCACCGGCTCCAAGTCCAGCGCCGCGGCCAGCGTGTCCAGCATCGTCGGGCCGATGTTGCCGGCCGCCGCCACCCGCAGGCCGCAGCGCGCCACCAACAGCGCGCACATCGCCGTGGTGGTGGTCTTGCCGTTGGTGCCGGTGATGGCCAGCACCTGGGGCGCGTAGCCGCGCCCGGCCTTCAGGTCGGCCAGCGCGCGGGCGAACAGGTCGAGTTCACCGCCGATCGCGATGCCGCTGGCGCGGGCGGCGTCCATCACCGGGGCGATGCGCGCATCGTGCGGTGCCAGGCCCGGGCTCTTCAACACCATCTGCACGCCGGCAAGCCGCTCGGCGCTCAGTGCACCGCTGAACAGCGCCACGCCCGGCACGGCCTCGCGCAGCGCGGCGGCCTGCGGGGGTTGCTCGCGTGAATCCCACACCTGCACCTGCGCGCCGAAGCGGGCGCACCAGCGGGCCATCGCCAGCCCGGATTCACCGAGGCCCAGCACCAGCACCGACAGATTGGCGAGGTGATTCATGATCGCAACCGGCGCTGGGCCGCCCCAAGGGGATTGCGCGCCCCCGGGCCCTTGAAAGGGCTCGTACCGATCCCCGGGGCAGCGAACGGAGTGAGCGTGGGGGTCATTACCGCAGTTTCAGGCTGGCCAGCCCGACCAGGCACAGCAGCATCGTGATGATCCAGAAGCGGATGACCACCTGGCTCTCGTTCCAGCCGCTCTTTTCGAAGTGGTGGTGCAGCGGCGCCATCTTGAAGATGCGCCGGCCGACGCCGTACCGTTTCTTGGTGAACTTGAACCAACCGACCTGCAGCATCACCGACAGCACCTCGGCGACGAACACGCCGCCCATGATGCCCAGCACGATCTCCTGCCGGGTGATGACCGCCAGCGTGCCCAGCGCGCCGCCCAGCGACAGCGCGCCGACATCGCCCATGAACACCTGCGCCGGATGGGCGTTGAACCACAGGAAGGCCAGGCCGGCGCCAGCCAGCGCACCGCAGAACACCAGCAACTCGCCGGCACCGGGGATGTAGGGAAACAGCAAGTACTTGCTGTAGACCGAGTTACCGACGACGTAGGCAAAGATGCCCAGCGCCGAGCCCACCAGCACCACCGGCATGATCGCCAGGCCGTCCAGCCCGTCGGTGAAGTTGACCGCGTTGCTGGCGCCGACGATGACGAAGTAGCTCAGCGCCATGAAGCCGAACACGCCGAGCGGGTAGCTCACCGACTTGAAGAACGGCAGCATCAGGTCGGCCTTGGGCGGCAGGTCGTTGGAAAAGCCGCTCTGCACCCAGCTGATGAACAGCTCCAGCACCCGCAGGTTGGTGGTCTCCGAGACCGAGAACGCCAGGTAGATCGCGGCCACGCCGCCGATCAGCGATTGCCAGAAGAACTTTTCGCGCGAGCGCATGCCCTCGGGGTTCTTGTCGACCACCTTGCGCCAGTCGTCGGCCCAGCCCACCGCGCCGAAGCCGAAGGTCACCAGCATCACCACCCAGACGAAGCGGTTGCTCCAGTCGAACCACAGCAGCGTGGCCACGCCCAGGCCGATGAGGATCAGCACGCCGCCCATGGTGGGTGTGCCGCGCTTGGCCAGGTGGCTCTTCAAGCCGTACTCGCGGATCGGCTGGCCGATCTTCAGCTCGGTGAGCTTGCGGATCACCAGCGGGCCGAACCCCAGGCCGATCAGCAGCGCGGTCATGGCCGCCATCACGGTGCGGAAGGTGAGGTACTGGAACACCCGCAGGAAGCCCCAATCGGGGTGCTGCGCCAGCAACCACTGGCTCAGGCTCAACAGCATGAGGGGTCCTTGGAGTCGGCAGCGCCGCGGGCGTCGCCCCGTTGCTGCAGCGCGGCGACCACGGTTTCCATGCGCATGAAGCGCGAGCCCTTGACCAGCACCGAATTGCAGGCCGGCGATGCGGCCAGCGCGGCGATCAGCTGCTCGGTGGTGTCGAAATGGCGTGCGCCAGCGCCGTAGGCGGCGGCGGCCGCGGCGCATTGGGCGCCGGCGGTCCAGCACTGCTCGATGCCCGAGGCGTAGGCGAAGGCGCCGACCTCGGCATGGAAGGCCGGACCCTGGTCGCCCACTTCGCCCATGTCGCCCAGCACCAGCCAGTGCGGGCCGGGCAACGTGGCCAGCAGGCTGATGGCGGCACGCACCGAGTCGGGGTTGGCGTTGTAGCTGTCGTCGACCAGCGTGACCCAGCGCCCGCCCAGGTAGAGGCCACCCAGCTTCGACCGGCCACCGACCGGCCGGAAGGCCTCCAGCCCGGCAGTGATCGCCGACAGGGGCGCGCCCGCGGCCAGCGCCGCGGTGGCCGCGGCCATCGCGTTGCGCAGGTTGTGCTGGCCGGCCATGTGCAGTTGAAAGTCGACCGCGCCGGCGGGCGTGTGCAGCCGCACCAGCCAATGGCCGGCGTCACCGCCCGGGCCGGTGGCGGCCACCCATTGCGCGTCGTCGTGCACGTCGGCGGCGGCCTGCCGCGGGTTGTCTGCGCCGGCCCGCAGTGCAAAGGTCAGCGTCGGCCGGCCGGCCGCCAGGGCCCGCCACACTGCGGCGTGCGCGTCGTCGGCCGGGTACACCGCCACGCCGTCGGCCGGCAAGGCGCTGATGACGGCGCCGTTTTCTTCGGCCACCGCCAGCACGCTGGCCATGAATTCCTGGTGTTCGCGCTGCGCGTTGTTGACCACCGCCACGGTGGGCTGGGCGATGGCGGCCAGCTGGGCGATTTCGCCGGGATGGTTCATGCCGAGTTCGAGCACCGCCACGCGGTGCTGCACCACGCCGTCTTGCCGCAGCCGCAGCACCGTCAGCGGCACGCCGATGTGGTTGTTGTAGTTGCCGGCAGTGGCCAGCGCGGCATCGCCTGCCCAAGCGCGCAGGATGGCCGCGATCATCTGGGTGACGGTGGTCTTGCCGTTGCTGCCGGTCACTGCGATCAGCGGCAGTGGCAGTGGCAGCCGGGCGCGCCAGGCAGCCGCCAGTTGCTGCAGCGCGGCCAGCGCGTCGGGCACCAGCAGGCCGGGCAGGCCGGCATCGGCCAGGCCGTGCTCGGCCAGCGCGGCGGCCGCGCCGGCGCTCGCCGCCTGCGGCAAGAAGGCATGGGCGTCGAAGCGCTCGCCGCGCAGCGCGACGAACAGGTCGCCCGGGGCCAGCGAGCGGGTGTCGGTGTGCACCCGCAGGAGGGGCGTGGCGCCGTCGCCGACCAGCGTGGAGCCCGGCAGCAGTGCATGGGCCTGGGCCAGCGTCATCAGTGTCGTGGTCATGCCGACGCCCCTTGGGCCAACGCCTCGGCGGCCACCGCAGCGTCGGAAAATGGCCGCTTGACGCCAGCCATGTCCTGGTAATCCTCATGGCCCTTGCCGGCGATCAGCACCACATCGCGGACCGCGGCATGCTGCACCGCGTGGCCGATGGCGGCGCGGCGGTCGGCGATCACCGCCACGTCGGCGTCGGCCGGCAGGCCGGCGCGGACCTGCCGCAGGATCAACATGGGGTCTTCCAGCCGCGGGTTGTCGCTGGTCAGCACGACGCGGCTCGCGCCCTGGTGCGCGATGGCGCCCATCAGCGGGCGCTTGCTGGCGTCGCGGTTGCCACCGCAGCCGAACACGCACCACAACACACCACCGCGCGCCGCGGCCAGCGGGCGCAACGCGGCCAGGGCCTTGTCCAGCGCGTCGGGCGTGTGGGCGTAGTCGACCACCAGCTCGGGCCGGCCGGCGACGGCTGGCACGCGGTCGATCGTCGCGTCAGCGACGACCCTTTGCATCCGGCCGGGCACCGCGCCGAGCTGCGGCACCACCGCGGCGGCGTCGGCCAGCGGCACGCCCAGCGCACGCAAGGCGCCCAGCACGGCCAGCAGGTTCTCGGCGTTGTAGTCGCCGATCAGGCGGCTGTGCACGGCCACGCGGGTGGCGCCCTCGACCAGCGTGAAGGCCAGGCCGCCGTCGACGTAGTGCAGGTTTTCACCGCGCAGGCGGGCCTGCGCCGCCAGCGCAGTGGTCCACAGGTCGAGGCCGGTACCGGCCAGCTCGTGGGCCAGTGCCGCGCCCTGGGCGTCGTCGACATTGACCACCGCGGCGCGCAGGCCCGGCTGGTCGAACAGCGCGCGCTTGGACGCCCAGTAAGCGGCCATGTCGCCATGGAAGTCGAGGTGGTCGCGGGTGAAATTGGTGAACTGCGCCACCGCGATCGGCGTGCCGGCCAGCCGCTGCTCGACCAGGCCGATGGACGAGGCCTCGATCGCGCACGCCGCGAAACCGGTATCGGCCATGCGCCGGAAACTTGCCTGCAGCGTCACCGGGTCGGGGGTGGTCAGGCCGGTGTGCAGCAATCTGGCAGGCGAAGCGCCGTGCGGCGGCTCGCCGATCCCCAGCGTGCCCACCACGCCGCAGCGCCGGCCCAGCGCCGTCAGCGCCTGCGCTGTCCACCAGGCGGTGCTGCTCTTGCCGTTGGTGCCGGTGACGGCGATGACCTGCAGCGCCTGCGCGGGCTGGCCGAACCAGGCCGCGGCCAGCGGGCCGGTGGCGGCCTTCAGGCCGGGCAGCGCGGCGATGCGCTCATCGGCCGGGTCGAGCCCGAACGCCGCCAGTCCGTCGGCTTCGACCAGGCAGGCCGCAGCGCCCGCCGCCAACGCGGCGGCCACGAAGCGACGGCCGTCGGTGGCGTAGCCCGGCCAGGCGATGAAGGCATCACCGGGCTGCACCAGCCGGCTGTCGGTGCGCAGCGTGGCGCTGCCGCCGGGGCTCACGCGGGCGGCCAGCCAGGCGCTGGCGTCGGCGATCGTGGTGAGGGCGGCGAGGGCGGCGAGGGCGCGGGCCATGCTCAAAAGCTTTCCGGCACGTCGGGCAGCTTCTGCGCCACCACGCTGGACTTCACGTCCAGGTCGGGCGGTACGCCCAGCGTGCGCAACGTCTGCTGCACGACCTGGCTGAACACCGGCGCGGCCACCGCGCCACCGTAGTATTTGCCGTTGCTGGGCTCGTCGATCATCACCGCGACGACGATGCGCGGGTTGGCGATCGGCGCCAGGCCGACGAACCACGAGCGGTACTTGTTGCTGGCGTAGCCCTTGCCCTCCTGCTTGTGCGCGGTGCCGCTCTTGCCGCCCACCGAGTAGCCGATGGTCTGCGCCAGCTGCCCGGTGCCGCCGGGGCCGGCGGCCATCTGCAGCATGGTGCGGATCTCGCGCGCGGTCTCGGGCGAGATCACGCGGATGCCCGACACCGGCTGCTCCTGGCGCAGCATGGTGATCGGGATCACCTCGCCGTCGCGGGCGAAGGTGGTGTAGGCGCGGGCGATCTGCAGCAGCGACGCCGACAGGCCGTAGCCATAGGCCATGGTGGCCTGCTCGATCGGGCGCCAGGTCTTGTGGGGCCGCAGCCGGCCGGTGACCGCGCCGGGGAAGCTGATCTGCGGCTTCTGGCCGTAGCCCACGCTGGCGTACAGCTCCCACAGCTCGCGCGGCTGCATCTGCATGGCCATGCGCACCGTGCCGATGTTGCTGCTCTTCTGGATCACCTCGCGCACGCTCAGCATGCTGTAGTGGTGGGCGTCCTTGATGGCGATGCCGCTGACCACCACGCTGCCGGCCGAGGCGTTGATCGGCGTCTCGGGCTTGACCTTGCCGGTCTCCAGCGCCCAGGCCACGACGAAGGGCTTCATCGTCGAGCCGGGCTCGAAGATGTCGGTCAGCGCGCGGTTGCGCAG
>JBBQVF010000112.1:0-14844 GCA_038211805.1 Burkholderiales bacterium
AAGAGTCGCTGAAGAAAAACGACATGCGCGCCGGCGAGGTCATCTCCGCCGAAGTCGTGCGTATCGAACACAGCCATGTGGTGGTGAACGCCGGCCTCAAGAGTGAAGCCTACGTTCCGATCGAAGAATTCAAGAACGACAAGGGCGAGCTCGAAGTCGAGATCGGTGACTTCGTCTCGGTCGCCATCGACGCCATCGAGAACGGCTACGGTGACACCATCCTGTCGCGCGACAAGGCCAAGCGCCTGGCCTCGTGGCTGTCCCTGGAAGTGGCACTCGACAGCGGCGACTTCGTCACCGGCACCGTCTCCGGCAAGGTCAAGGGCGGCCTGACCGTGCTGGTCAACGGCATCCGCGCCTTCCTGCCGGGTTCGCTGATCGACACCCGCCCGGTGAAAGACCTGAGCCCGTACGAAGGCAAGACGCTGGAGTTCAAGGTCATCAAGCTCGACCGCAAGCGCAACAACGTGGTGCTTTCGCGTCGCGCGGTGGTGGAAGCGTCGATGGGCGAAGAGCGCGCCAAGCTGCTCGAGACCCTGACCGAAGGCGCCATCGTGCACGGCGTGGTCAAGAACATCACCGAATACGGTGCGTTCGTCGACCTCGGCGGCATCGACGGCCTGCTGCACATCACCGACATGGCCTGGCGCCGTGTCCGTCACCCCAGCGAAGTGGTGCAGGTCGGCCAGGAACTGTCGGCCAAGGTGCTGAAGTTCGATGCCGAGAAGAACCGCGTCTCGCTGGGCATCAAGCAACTGGGCGACGACCCGTGGCACGGCGTGTCGCGTCGCTACCCGAGCAGCACCCGCCTGTTCGGCAAGGTCACCAACATCGCCGACTACGGTGCGTTCGTCGAGATCGAACCCGGCATCGAAGGCCTGGTGCACGTCTCCGAGATGGACTGGACCAACAAGAACGTGGCCCCGGCCAAGATCGTTGCGCTGGGCGACGAGGTCGAGGTCATGGTGCTCGAGATCGACGAAGACAAGCGCCGCATCAGCCTGGGCATGAAGCAGTGCAAGGCCAACCCCTGGGAAGAGTTCTCGGGCACCGTGCACCGGGGCGACAAGGTCCGCGGCCCGATCAAGTCGATCACTGACTTCGGCGTCTTCGTGGGCCTGGCCTCGGGCATCGACGGCTTGGTGCACCTGTCCGACCTGTCGTGGCACGAAACCGGCGAAGCCGCCGTGCGCAACTTCAAGAAGGGCCAGGAAGTCGAAGCGATCGTGCTGGCCATCGACGTCGAGCGCGAGCGCATCAGCCTGGGCATCAAGCAGCTGGACGGCGACCCGTTCGCCAACTACACCTCGGTCAACGACCGCGGTGCACTGGTCAACGGCAAGGTCAAGACGGTCGACCCGCGTGGCGCTGAAATCCAGCTCAACGATGACGTCACCGGCTACCTGCGCGCCAGCGAACTGAGCCGTGACCGGGTTGAAGACGCCCGCAACCTGCTCAAGGAAGGCGACGACGTCAACTGCATGATCATCAACGTGGACCGCAAGGCCCGTTCGATCCAGCTGTCGATCAAGGCCAAGGACGCCGCCGACCAGCAAGAGCAGATGACCCGTCTGTCGCAGACCAGCGAGCGTGAGAACGCCGGCACCACCAGTCTGGGCGCCCTGCTGCGCGCCAAGCTGGACAACAGGGAATAAGTTTTTCCCTCGCACGGGCCGGCCGGTGTCACAGCCGGCCGGCCCGTTGTACGACTGCCTTGTACCCTGTAGCGAGCGAAGCCCTAGCGATGACCCGAAGCGACCTGGTGAACAAGCTGGCCGAACGGTTCAGCCAGCTGACGCAGCGCGACTCCGAGTTCGCCGTCAAAACCGTGCTCGACGCGATGAGCGACGCCCTGGGGCGCGGCCACCGCATCGAGATCCGCGGTTTTGGCAGCTTCTCGATCAACCGCCGCCCGCCGCGGCTGGGTCGCAACCCGCGCAGCGGCGAGAAGGTCACCATTCCTGAAAAACTGGTGCCGCATTTCAAGCCGGGCAAGGCGCTGCGGGAATCGGTCGATGAGCGTCTGCCGGTGCTCGACGAGACGCCACCGAGCTGAAGGCCCCGCGCACTGAATATCGCCGGTTTGCGCCGCCCGCTCAGCCCATGAACGTTTTTCTTCCAAATCTCCATGGGATTTTGACGGTGAGTTTCTGCCGGGCGCTCGATGAACTCGGTGCCACGGTTCATGTGCCGGCCGTCAGCGATGGCCAGCAAGCCAAGCTTTCAAAATACCACTCGCCACTTGCCGGCGCCTATGATTTTCAGCCGAACTTTGCGCTAGAGCACCTGAAGAATTGCCGGATCGTCGCCTTCGACGAACTGCCGGACCTGGACATCGATGTCGTCTTCATCACCGGGCACGGCGTGCAGCGCAGCGTGCTCAAGTTTCTGTTGCCGCTGTTCAGCCGCCGCCGACCGGTTCATCTTGCCTACTTTTGCGGCAATGAACTGCCGCACTACCGCTGGGATCTGGTCAGGAATCTGCTCAGCGCCGACGAGTTGAGCTGGGTGCGCCATGCCGCTCAGGTGCCGAACGCCGCCCGTTACTATCCCTGGATCGACTACCAACGGTTTTGCTGGCATGGCCCTTCCAGCGCGCGCAAGCTGGTGACCTGCATCGGCGACTACGAAAACAGATACCCCGACGACGCCGCAACCGCCCACCAGCTTGTCGACAGCATGGCCGACCTGCAATATGAATTGATCGATGCCGTGGCGCACGACAAGATTGCCGACCGTTACCGCCAAGCCGCCGCCA
Organism: Burkholderiales bacterium; assembly: GCA_038211805.1. Lineage (GTDB taxonomy): Bacteria > Pseudomonadota > Gammaproteobacteria > Burkholderiales > Burkholderiaceae_C > Pseudaquabacterium. The sequence goes on from JBBQVF010000112.1 coordinate 2,759, forward strand.
CCCTGCACATCAAGCCCGAAGAGGGTTACGGCTACGCGGTGATAGAAAGCCTGGCTTGCGGACGCCCGGTGATCGCGCCGCGGAAATACGTGCACGGCCGCGCCATGCAGCATTGGTGTATCGACGGTGAGAGTGCCCTGCTGTTCGACACGCTCGACGGGGCCCGGCAGTCACTGCTGCGGTTTTTCGGCGACCAGGATTTCAGGACCGCCCTGCAGTCGTCAGCGGCGGCCACGATTCGGCGTGTCATCGACAACGATGCCCAAAAGGCCGTCCTCCAGCGCTTTCTGGACCGGCTGCAACCGCAGCCCGACAAGCGGCTGCTCAGTCATCTGCTCGATTTCAGGCACCGGCACCGCTGACGCCGGCTACTGGTCACCATTCTTAGAAATTGACGTCGATGCGCGCGATCTTCTGGCTCTTCCGGGCCTTCATCTTCTTCACGCTGTTCGCCTTTGCGCTGAACAACGAACAACCGGTGGTGGTGCACTGGTTCTTCGGCGCGCAATGGACAGCGCCGATGGTCATCGTGGTGCTCGCCGCCTTTGCCGGGGGCGCGGCCATCGGCGTGCTGGCGATGGTGCCCAGCTGGTGGCACCACCGGCGCGTCGCCAAGCGCCATGCACCGCCACCGCCCGCGCCGCCCCGCGCGCCGGGTGACGCGCCGCCACCCACGCCCAGCGAGCTCGGTCCCGAGCACCCGCCGCGAGAAGGCCTGTGATCGCGCGCCATGGATTTTGACGGTGCCAGCCTGCTGATCGGCCTGCTGATTGCGCTGCCGGTCACCTTCCTGCTGGGCTGGGCGGCGTCACGCTTCGACCTGCGGCAATGGAATCGCGCCGACCGGCAGGCGCCCAAGGCTTATTTCAAGGGCCTGAACCTGTTGCTCAACGAGCAGACCGACAAGGCCGTCGACGCCTTCATCGAGGCGGTGCAGCACGACCCCGACACCAGCGAGCTGCACTTCGCGCTGGGCAACCTGTTCCGTCGACGCGGCGAGTTCGAGCGCGCGGTCCGGGTGCACCAGCACCTGCTGCAGCGCGCCGACCTGGCCGCCGCCGATCGCGAACGTGCTCAGCATGCGCTGGCGCAGGATTTCATGAAGGCCGGCCTGTTCGACCGCGCCGAAGAGGCGTTTCGCGCGCTGCAAGGCACGCCCTTCGAGACCGAGGCCCGGCTGGCCCTGCTCGGCCTGGCCGAACGCTCGCGCGACTGGCGCACCGCCGCCGAGGTGGCCGCGCTGCTAGAGAAAAGCGGCACCGGCTCGTTTGCCACCCGGATTGCGCATTACCACTGCGAGCTGTCGCTGGAAGCCGAAGCCCGCGGCGACGAGGCCACCGCCAGCCAACTGCTGGACAAGGCCCACACCATCGCACCGCAGTCACCGCGGCCGCTGGTGCAGCGGGCCCAGCGCCTGGGGCGCCGGGGCGACCAGGCTGCCGCCTGGGCCGCCTGGGGTGAATTGCGCCAGCGCAGCCCCGAAGCCTATGCCCGCATGGCCTGGGAGGTGGCCGCCTGCGCCCAGGCGGCAGGCCAGAACGAAGCCGCGATCCAGGCGCTGGCGCCCCTGTTCGATCAGCATCCCGGCATCGACCTGCTGCGCGCGCTGGCCACGCTGGAGGGCACGGCTCCCGGCCAGTCGCCCCGCTTGCTGGCCTTGTTGCGCGAGCAGCCCAGCCTGTCGGCCGTACTGGACATGCTGGACCGCCCCCGCGCTGATTGGACCGACGAGGCTCGTTTGAGCGTGCGCGAGGCGGTGACCCGCGCAGCGCGCCCGAGCCAGCGCTACCGATGCGCGGCCTGCGGCTTCGAGGCCCAGCGCCACTTCTGGCAATGCCCGGGTTGCCTGGGCTGGGACACGTTTCCGCCGCAGAGAATCGAAGAACTTTAGGTCCGCTCAACCGGCGAGGTGGCGCTCCAGTTGCGCCATCACCTCGTCCAGCGTCGGAACCTGCCCCTTGCCGCCCAGGCTGGCGACGCGGCCGGGCCCGGTGATGGCGGCCAGGCCGGGCTCGTGGTCGCAATAGATGCCGATGGTCGGGGCACCGAAGGCCGCGCCCAGGTGCGAAAACCCGGTGTCGAGCCCGACGATCTGGCGGGCGGCGCCCAGCAGCGCGGCGGTGTCGGCCACCGACAGGAACGGCGGCACCAGGCCGCCGCAGCCTGCGGCGATGCGCTGCGCGCGTTGCTGCTCGTCGGCGCTGCCCCAGACCACCACCGGCGTCAGGTCGGCCTGCTGCAGGCGCTGGCCCAGCGCGATCCAGTCGGCCTCGGGCCACAGTTTCTCGGGCCGGCTGGCGCAGGGGATCAGCGCGGCACTGGGGCCGGGCGCGGCCCACGAGCCGGCGGGCGGCGCAATGCCGAAATCGGGTGCCGACACCGGCATCGGGTAACCCAGGTGCGCCGCGGCCAGCCGGCGGTTGCGTTCCACCGCCTGCAACTGGCGCGGCACGGCCGCCTTGCGTTGGTAGAACAGCGAAGCGATCGGCTCGCGGATGCTGGCCGCGTCGTAGCCCAGCAGCGGCCCACGCGCCTGCAGCCCCCACAACACGCTTTTCAGCAGGCCTTGCAGGTCGAGCACCGCGTCATAGGGTTCGCGCCGCAAGTCGGCCCGCAGCGCGGCCATTGCGGCGCGGGTGTCGGCTTGAAGCAGGTGTTTGCGCCACTTCCGCCAGGCCAGCGGCAGCACCCGCCGCACGCCGGCATGCAAGCGCGGGATGGCGGCAAACGGCGCCTCGACCAGCCAATCGACCTGCAGGCCCGGCAGTGCACGGCGCATGTCGCTGACCGCCGGCAGGGCGTGCACCACGTCGCCCATCGACGAGGTCTTGACGATCAGCACGCGGGTCACGGCAATGCCTTGGTCCCGCCCACTGCAGCCTTCACCCGCAGGCGGACTGGCGGGGTCATTCAGCCGCAGCCGGCCCGGCCAACCAGCCCGCTCACCGCGCCTTGGCCTCGGCGACCAGCGCCGGGTTGAAGCGCGGGTCGTTGTACATCTTGAACTGGCGGTAGACCTTGAAGTAGGCGCGGCGGGCGCGGGCGTCGGCCAGCAAGTCTTCCAGGCAGGCGCCCAGGTCGGCGCGCTGCTGCTGCAGCCGGCTCAGCTTCACGCGGCTGCTGTCGATATGGGCCGCGTCCACGTCGCCGCGTTCGGTCTGCGCGCGCATCGCATGCACCTTCAGCGCCATGATCGACATGCGGTCGACGATGCTGCCGGCGGTCTCGCTGTTCAGCCGCGCACCCGCCGCGACGGTGGACACCGGCGCGTCGGTGCGCGCCGACGCGGCGTCGACCAGACCCAGCGCGGTGAGCAGGATCTCGTCGACCCGCTCGGTGGCGTCGTTGCGGGCCTGGTTGAAGCCGTCGATCGCGCGCTTGTTGGCGGCGATGTCGGCCGCGCCCACGGTGGTGCGGCGGGCCAGGTCTTCCTCGGCCCACAGCCGGCAGTTGAAGCGGTGGTTGGTCTGCAGCCAGCGCCACAGCTCGGCGTCAGGCGGTGCGGGCTCGTCGGCCGGCCAGCCCGGCAAGGCCAGCAGGCGGTCATGCAGGCCGATCACGTCGGCAGCGGTCGGCAACGGGGCAAGCGCGAGTGCAGCGGCAGGTGCAGGCGCAGGTGCAGGTGCAGGTGCAGGTGCAGGTGCAGGTGCAGGTGCAGGTGCAGGTGCAGGTGCAGAGTGGCTCATGGTGGGCTGGCAGAATGCAAAAAGCGATTATCAGCGTTGCCTGCAGCAACGCCGCACGCGCAGCGCCTTCCCCCACCGACCCGCCCACCGCATGACGCCACGCCCCCTGATCGTCCGCTTGCGCAACTGGGTGGGCGACGTGATCCTCGGCGTGCCGGCGCTGCAATTGCTGCAGGCCCACGGCTACCAGCCGGTGCTGGCGGGCAAGGGCTGGGCGCCGGCGCTGCTGGCCGGTGAAGGCTGGCCGGTGCACAAGCGGCCCGATGGGCTGCGCGCCTGCGCGGCGCAACTGCGTGGCCTGCGCCAGCAAGCGCAGGCGCTGGACGCCGGTTTCGACCGCCGCGACAACGCGCTGGTGCTGCCGACCTCGTTCTCCAGCGCGCTGGAAATGCGCTTGGCCGGGCTGAAGGCGGTGGGCTACGCCCAAGAGGCGCGCGGCCCGCTGCTGCGGCGCGCCGAGCCCATCACCTACGGCGGCCATGCGCTGACCAGTTACTGGGGCCTTGCCAACCGCTTCCTGCACATCGACCAGGCGCCGCCCGACCACATCGCCCTGAAGACCACCCCCACCGACCAGGCCAGCGCCGACGCGCTGCTGGCCCAGTTGGGCATCCGGCCGGGCTTCGTGGTGATCGTGCCCTTTGCCGGCGGCCAGTTCGAGAAGCAGGACAAGACCTGGCCGGCCTTTGCCGACTTCAGCCGCGAACTCTTGAAAATCGGCCGCGATCTGCTGGCCTGCCCCGGCCCGGGCGAGGACAACATCATCGAGAGCGACCACCCCGGCGTGCGCTCGCTGCCGGGGGTGAAGCTCGGCGTCTACGGCGGCCTGCTGCGCCGCGCCGCGCTGGTGGTCAGCAACGACACCGGCCCGGCCCACCTGGCCGCTGCCGTCGGCACGCCGGTGCTCAGCGTGCTGGGGCCCACCAAGCCCGAGCAGTGGGCGCCCTGGGGGCCGCAGGTGCGGGTGCTGCGCCACTGGCCGCGCTGGCCGACGGTGGACGAGGCGATGGTTGAAGTTCACGCCGCGCTGGTCGCCCCAACTGACCCAACTGCCCCAACCGGCCCAACCGCCGCATCGGCCCCATCGGCCGCATGCGCCGCGTCCGCGCTGGCCGCGTCGAACCTCAACAGCGCGGCCTGAGCATGGCCGCCGTCCGCCACATCGGACTCAGCCTGGGCCGGCTGTCCCATTGGCACGACGGCCTGGGCGAGTTCTCACGCCAGCTCGGCCTGGCGCTGGCGTCGCAGGCGCCCCGGCTGCGCGACGAGTGGGGCTGGCAGTTTCACTTTCACCTGCCGCGCACCTTTCACGGCGTGTTCGGTGACCAGGTCGGCTACCTGGCCACCCACACCAGCCAGCGCTGGCTGCACCTGCGCGGCAGCCGCTTTGCGCTGTGGCACGTGCTGCACCAGCACAACCGGCTGCGCGCCCCGCTGGGCACGCAGTACCGGGTAGAGACGGTGCACGACCTGAACTTCCTGCATTCGAAGTCGGCCGACAAGGTCGGACGCTACCGCCGCCGCCAGCGCCAGCGGCTGATGCGCTGCGATGCGGCCATCGCCATCACCCACCACGTGGCGGCCGACATCGCGCGCGAGCTGGCCCCCGTGCCGGTGCCGGTGCAGGTGATCCACAACGGCGCCACCGACCTCAGCGCCGCGCCCCGCGAAGCGATTGCCGGCATCGCCGACGGCCCGCCCTACCTGCTGCACATCAGTCGGCTGGCGCCCAGCAAGAACATCGTCGCGCTGCTGTCGCTGGCCGCTGCCTGGCCCGGACAGCGCATCGTGCTGGCCGGCGCGCCCAGCCCCTATGCCGACGAGGTGCGCCGGCTGATCGCCGAACAAGGCTTGCACAACCTGGTGCTGCAACTCGACCTGAGCGAGGCCCAGAAGGCCGGGCTGTATGCCGGCTGCCAGGGCTTCTTGTTCCCGTCGCTGGCCGAAGGCTTCGGCCTGCCGCCGATCGAGGCGATGTACTTCGGCAAGCCGGTGTTCCTGTCGCGGCTGACGTCGCTGCCCGAGGTGGGCGGTGCGGTGGCGCATTACTTCGACAGCTTCGACGGGGCGGCGATGCGGGCCGTGGTGCAGGCCGGCCTGGCCGCTGATGCGATGCCGGGGCGCGCGGCGGCGATCGTCGCCCATGCGCGTGGTTTTTCGTGGATGCGCTGCGCCGAGGCCCACATCGCGTTGTACCGGTCGCTGGTCCTGCCGTGAGCGCGCGCAGCGCCAGCGCCGATGCTGCGGTACCCGCGCCACTCCAGCCGCTGCTGCACCTGCCCGAGGTCACGCTGGTCTGTGTCGACACCCGCACGCCGGCACTCGCCATCGCCGCGATGCAGCATTGCCAGCAGCAGGTGCGTTTTGCCGATGCGCTGCTGTTCACCGACCCGGCGCTGGTGCTGCAGGCGCCGCCCGGCATCCGCGTGCTGGCGCTGCAGATCGATTCGGTGCCGGCCTATTCCGAGTTCATGCTGCGTGGCCTGCTGCCGCACATCGCCACCACGCACCTGCTGGTGGTGCAGTGGGACGGCTACTTGCTGGACGCCACGCAATGGGATGCCGAGTTCCTGCAGCACGACTACATCGGCGCACCGCTGCGCCACCAGACGCCCGAACGCGCGGTAGGCAACGGCGGCTTTTCGCTGCGCAGCCGCCGGCTGCTGCAAGCCCTGATGGACCCGGCCATGGTGGTGCGCCACCCCGAGGACATCTGCATCAGCCACGACAACCGGCCACGGCTGGAGCGCGAGCACGGCATCCGCTTCGCCCCGCTGCCGCTGGCGGCGCGCTTCGCCTACGAGCGGCTGCTGCCCAGTGGCCCCACCTTCGGCTTCCACGGCCTGTTCAACATGCATCGGGTGCTGTCGCCGCCCGCCTTGCACCAGCTGCTGCTGGACCTGCCGGACAGCCTGGCCCGCGGCCTCGACGCCCACGACCTGTGCGCCACGATGATCGCCGCGGGACGGCTCGACAGCGCCGCCGTGCTGCTGAACAAGCGCCGCCGCCTGGGCATGCGCGACCGCCGCACACTGCGCCTGTGGCTGAAGCTGACGCTGGCGCGGTGGCGCCGGCGACAATGAACCACCCCTCAACGCCCGGCGCACGCGCGCGAGATCCATGGCCCGTTCACCGACCCGCCACCTCGATCTGGGCTGTGGCCCGGTACCGCGCAACCCGTATGGGCGCGACGAACTCTGCGGAGTCGACATCGCGCCGCGCCTGCTGCCAGGCTGCACCGTGCTGGCCGGCAACCTGTCGCTGGAACCGATCCCGTTCGCCACCGATCACTTTGATTCGGTGTCTGCCTTCGACTTCCTGGAACACGTGCCGCGGGTCTTGCCGACCGCAGACGGGCGCGGCACCCGGTTTCCGTTCATCGAACTGATGAACGAGATCTCGCGTGTGCTGCGGCCCGGCGGCCTGCTGTACGCGGTGACACCTTGTTATCCGTCGCGTGAAGCGTTCCAGGATCCGACCCACGTCAACATCATCACCGACCGCACGCACCTGTATTTCAGCGGCGCAGAACCGCTGGGCCGGATGTACGGCTTCACCGGTTGCTTTGCGGCACGCCGGATCGAGTGGAGGGTGCTGCGCGACAGCGTGGACGCCACGGCAAGCCTGTCACGGCGGCAGCGGTTCAGCCGCTTCAACTACCGGCGCAAGGGGCAGCTCAACCACCTGCTGTTGGAGTTCGAGTGCAACAAACCTGGCTGAGCGGCATGATCCCTCTGGCCCGCACGATCCGTCCGGCCGGTTTCACCGGTGCAGCCGCCGGCCGCTGAGGCCCGCAGCGGCCGACCGCGCGCCCGGCGCGCTGATCTCGACCCGCTTCGCGTCAATCGTGTTTGCCTTGGCCCTTGCCGTTGCCATTGCCGTGCCCCTTGCCCTTCTCGCCGTCGCCACCCTTGTCGCGGCCGTGGCCCTTGCCCGACGACTTGCCGCCGTGCACCACCTGTGCCTGGTACCAATCGTCCTTGACGAAGTAGACCGGCACGCCGCAGGCGTTGTAGCTGCCGCAATGCTTTTTCCAGTTCTTCTGGTGGCCCGGCGGCACCCACAGGTAAACCGGCGCGGGCAGCCGGCTGGGCCGCTGGATGATCACCGGCTGCGCCACGATGACCTGCGGCTGCGGGTAGCTGCCGATGTCGATGCGGCCGTACACACCGGGTTGGCTGAAGCCGATGGACACGCCCACGTTGACGTCGGCGGCCAGGGCCGGTGCGGCGGCCGCCAGCAGGCCGGCCAGGCCCAGGCCAGCCCGTGCCAGCGCCCGGGCGAGCAAGTGGGTCGTTGTCGTTGGGTTCGTCGTTGTCGTTTTCGTTGTCGTTTTCGAGGTCATACAAGATCTCCTGGTGCAGCCACATGCTGCCTTGTGGTGGTTCAACGTCTGAACCGCGCCAACGGTTGTCGGCGAAACCGGTAAAAGGTGGCAGGCGCAGGCGCGCTGCAGCGCCCACGACACCGATCAAGGCGCCGCGAGCGACACCGGCGATTTCCGCGACGGCGCCTCGCTGCGTGCAGGCCGGACCGGCGCTGCCCGCCAATCGAAAAACGCCAGCACCTCGTCGCGCCGCGCCAGCGTGTCGGCCTCGCCCAAGGCGATCAGCGCCCGGGTGTAGGGCGCCTCGAACAGCAAGTAGCTGGCCAGCGCCGCACCGCGCGGGCCCTGGCTGGCCAACCGGCTGCTGACACCCACGCCGCCCAGCAGCGCCCGCACCGGCACCGGCAACGCGTCGATGTGCTGGGCTGCCAGGTCGTCCAGCCGTTGGCTGGGCGCGATCACCAGCGCTTGCACCGGGCGCAGCGGCGTGGCCAGCCGCTGGGCCTCGCTCAGCAGCGCCAGCGTGCGGTTGATGCGGCCCAGCCGTTCGACATCGGCGGCCAGCGCGTCGAGAAAAATGCCCGACAGCGCATGGCCGGCGATCTGCGCGATGCTGGGGTAACCGGTGTTGGGCGCGCGCCGGCCGGGTGGCTCGTGCAGGCGGCCGGCGCCGATCACCAGCACCCGCTGGGCGCCCAGGTGGATGGCCGGCGAGATCGGCGCCATCTGCCGCATCGAGCCGTCGCCAAACCACTCCCGCCGGCCCTGGTGGTCCAGCTCGGCGGCCGGAAACACGAACGGGATCGCCGACGAGGCCAGCAGGTGCGGCAGGCCGATCTCGGTGGGCACGGCCTGGCGCTGGGTGCGGGCCCACGGCGCGATCGGCACGGCCGATTGGTAGAAGGTGACGTGCTCGCCGCTGCCGTAGCCAGACGCGGTGATGGCCAGCGCCTGCAGATGGCGCAACTTCATCAGCCGCGGCAGGCGCTGCAGCGGCACCACGCGGGCCAGCAGATCGGCCAGCGGCGCGTTGTCCAGCAGCGAGCGCGGGCGGGCGCGGCGAAAGCGGTTCAGCGCCCAGCCGATCGACACCATCGTCAGCCACTGCGCGCCGGTGCGGATCACACCCAGCGAATCGGCGCGGTAGACCTGGTCGGCCGAGAAGCCCTGCCACACCGCCGTCAGCTGCTCGACCGCGGCGTCGAAGTCGTCAGCGCTGCAGGCCAGCGCGGCCGAGTTGATGGCGCCCGCCGAGGTACCGCAGATCACGCCGAAGGGGTTGCGGCGCAGGTCGGTGCCCGATTCGCGCCGCAGCTGGGCGATCGCCTTGAGCACGCCCACCTGGTAGCCGGCACGCGCGCCGCCGCCACTGAGGACCAGGCCGGTGATCGGAACGTCGTACATCGACCAATTCTGGGGCGGGCCCGGCGCCGGCCAGCCACCGAACTGGACCGCCGGCGGGGGTCAGTTCAGCGGCGTCGTCACCACAAGCTCAGGCGCGTCATCCGGCCTCGTAGACGATCGCGGCGCGCCCGTCGTGCGACAGCGCCTTGCAGCGCGCCAGCGCCTCGTCGGTCGGCCAGAAGCGGCCGGCATCGCCGAGGTCGAGCTCGGCGGTGGCGCTGGCGCGGCGGATCGCCAGCCGCAGCGGCAGGCCCAGCAGCAGCTCACCCTGCTCGGTGGCCTCGCGCTTGGCCGGCCAGGTCTTGACCAGATCGGCCAGCGGTGCCACCCCGGCATCGCCCGCCAGGCCGCTGCCATTCAAGGCCAGCGACAGGTAGCGCCCGAAACGCGCCCGCGCGCCGGCCAGGTCCCAGACCTGGTTGACGTTGAGCCGCAGGCCGCCGGCAAAACGGTCGACCTGCACCTTGCCCTGCACGATCAGCAGTTCGTCCTCGGCGAACAGCGCCTTGTTCGCTTCGATCAGGTCGTCGTTGGCCACCGCCTCGATCACCTCGCTGCGGTCGTCGAGCTTGAAGATCGCCACCCGGCCGCGCTGGCCGTTGACGAATCGCAGGTCGCTGACGATGCCGGCCAGCAGTTGCAGGTCGCGGCTGTCGACCAGGTCGGCGATCTGCCGCTTGGCAAAGCGCCGCACCTCGGCCTCGCTCTCCTGGAACAAATGGCCCGACAGGTAGAAACCGAGTGCCGACTTCTCCAGCAGCAGGCGCTCGCGGATGCCCCAGGGCTCGGTCGGCACCAGCGGCGGCTCCTGGGTGGACGAGCCGTGGTCGCCGTCGTCGAACAAGCCGCCCTGCGAGGCGTGGTCGACCTGGTGGTCGGCGAAGTCGAAGCCCAGCGCCACGCTGGCCAGCAACGAAGGTCGCCCCCAGGCGCCTGCGGCGCCGCCCCCCGTGGGGGCGCCATCGGCTTGGGGCGGCCCGGCGCCGATGGCGCGGTCGGCATGCAACGAATCGAAGGCACCGGCCTTGACCAATGCCTCGACCGCGCGCTTGTTGACCCGTTTGCGGTCGACCCGGGCACAGAAGTCGAAGAAGCTGCGGAAGGCACCACCGGCTTCGCGGGCCTCGACAATGGCCTCGACCGCGCCCTGGCCCGAGCCCTTGACCGCACCTAGGCCATAGCGCACGCGCTTCTTGTCGATCGGCTCGAAGCGAAAAGTGCCGCTGTTGACGTCGGGCGCCTCGAAGCTGATGCCGAACAGCTTGGCGTCGTTGAGCAGCACCTTCAGCTTGTCGGTGTCGCCCATCTCGATGGTCATGTTCGCGGCATAGAACTCGGCCGTGAAGTGCACCTTCAACCAGGCGGTGTGGTAGGCCAGCAGCGAGTAGGCGGCGGCGTGGCTCTTGTTGAAGCCGTAGCCGGCGAACTTCTCCATCAGGTCGAACACGCTGTCGGCGGTGTCGGCCGGGATGTTCTTCTCGGCCGCACCGGCGCGGAAGATCTGCCGCTGCTCGGCCATCTCCTCGGCCTTCTTCTTGCCCATCGCGCGGCGCAGCAGGTCGGCGCCGCCGAGTGAATAACCGCCCATCACCTGGGCCGACTGCATCACCTGCTCCTGGTAGACGAAGATGCCGTAGGTCTCGGCCAGCACGGTGGCCAGCAGCGGGTGCGGGTACTCGATGGTCTCGCGGCCGTTCTTGCGGGCGCAGAAGCTGGGGATGTTCTCCATCGGGCCGGGCCGGAACATCGCGTTCAGCGCGATCAGGTCTTCCAGCCGGGTCGGCTTGGCCTCTTTCAGCATGGCCTGCATGCCGCGCGATTCGAACTGGAACACGCTCTCGGTCAGGCCGTCGGAAAACAGCTTGTAGACCCGCGGGTCGTCGAGCGGAATGGTCTCGAAGCTGAAGCCAGACCCAGAGCCCCCAGGGCCGCCTTCGGCGTCTCGCCCCCCTAGGGGGTCAAGGGACTCGGGAGCGGCCCGTCGTCCCTTGAGCTCGGGGTGGCGGGCGACGATGAAGTCCTTGGCCAGCTCCAGGATGGTCAGCGTGGCCAGGCCCAGGAAGTCGAACTTCACCAGGCCGATGGCCTCGACGTCGTCCTTGTCGAACTGGCTGACCGCCGAATCGCTGCCGGGTTGCTGGTACAGCGGGCAGAAGTCGGTGATCTTGCCCGGCGCGATCAGCACGCCGCCGGCATGCATGCCGATGTTGCGCACGATGCCTTCCACCCGCATCGCCAGGCTCAGCAGCTCGGCCACTTCTTCTTCGGCGGCCTCGCGCTGGTCGAGCTCGGGCGCTTCCTTGCGGGCGTAGATGATGCTGTCGTCGGGCTTTTCAGGCGGCAGCGGCACGCGGGCCAGCGTCACCGTCTTGCCGGGTGGGGCCGGGATCAGCTTGGCGATGCTGTCGACATGGCCGTAGCCCATGCCCAGCACCCGGCCAATGTCGCGCAGCGCGGCTTTGGCGGCCATGGTGCCGAAGGTGACGATCTGGCCCACCGCCTCGCGGCCGTATTTGTCCTTGACGTAATCGATCACCCGGTCGCGGTTGGCCTGGCAGAAATCGATGTCGAAGTCGGGCATCGACACCCGCTCGGGGTTCAGGAAACGCTCGAACAGCAGGTTGTACTGCAGCGGGTCGAGGTCGGTGATCTTCATCGCGTAGGCCACC
>JBBQVF010000113.1:0-14760 GCA_038211805.1 Burkholderiales bacterium
CACCGGCATCTGCCACACCGACCAGTACACGCTGTCGGGCGCCGACCCCGAGGGCCTGTTTCCGGCCATCCTGGGGCATGAAGGCGCGGGCGTGGTGCTCGACATCGGCGCTGGCGTGACCTCGCTGGCCGTCGGCGACCACGTCATCCCGCTCTACACGCCCGAGTGCCGACAGTGCAAGTTCTGTCTGTCGCGCAAGACGAATCTGTGCCAGAAGATCCGTTCGACGCAGGGCAAGGGCCTGATGCCCGACGGCAGCTCGCGCTTCTCGATAGCCGGCCAGCCGATCCTGCACTACATGGGCACGTCGACGTTTGCCAACCACATCGTGGTGCCGGGTATCGCGCTGGCCAAGATCCGGCCCGACGCGCCTTTCGACAAGGTCTGCTACATCGGCTGCGGCGTCACCACCGGCGTCGGCGCGGTGCTGTTCACCGCCAAGGTGGAGGCCGGTGCCAACGTGGTGGTGTTCGGCCTCGGCGGCATCGGCCTGAACGTGATCCAGGGTGCCAAGATGGTCGGCGCCGACAAGATCATCGGCGTCGACCTGAACCCGGCGCGCGAGGCGATGGCGCGCAAATTCGGCATGACGCACTTCATCAACCCGAAGGAACATGCCAACGTGGTCGATGCGGTTCAGCAGCTGACCGACGGCGGCGCCGACTACAGCTTCGAGTGCATCGGCAACACCCGGGTCATGCGCGACGCGCTGGAATGCACCCACAAGGGCTGGGGCCGCAGCATCATCATCGGCGTGGCCGAGGCCGGCGCCGAGATCAGCACACGGCCATTCCAGCTCGTCACCGGCCGCAAGTGGGAAGGCTCGGCCTTTGGCGGCGCACGCGGCCGCACCGATGTACCGAAGATCGTCGACTGGTACATGGACGGCAAGCTCAACATCGACGACCTGATCACCCACAAGCTCAAGCTCGAAGACATCAATGAAGGCTTCGAGCTGATGAAGCGCGGTGAGTCGATCCGCAGCGTGGTCGAGTTTTGAGCGGCGGGTGGTTGCGATGACTTGGGAAACACTGTCCGAGCACGCCTGCTTCGGTGGCGTGCAGCGCTTCCATCGCCATGCATCGGCCGAGATCGGCTTGCCGATGCGCTTCGGCATGTTCCTGCCGCCGCAGGCCGTGGCCGGCGCCCAGGTGCCGCTGCTGGTGTACCTGGCCGGCCTGACCTGCACCGAGGAGACCTTCGCGATCAAGGCCGGCGCACAACGGTTGGCGGCCGCGTTGGGCCTGGCGTTGCTGACACCCGACACCAGCCCGCGCGGCGCCCAAGTGGCGGGCGAGGCCGATGCCTGGGATTTCGGCGTCGGCGCCGGCTTCTACCTCGACGCCACCCAGGCACCCTGGGCTACCCACTGGCGCATGGAAAGCTGGCTGGTCGACGAATTGCTGCCGCAGGTGTGGCGCCAAGCCCCGGTGCTGCAAGACCGCACCGGTGTGTTCGGCCATTCGATGGGCGGCCATGGCGCGCTCACGCTCGCGCTGCGCCACCCGGGCTTGTTCAAGAGCGTGTCGGCCTTGGCGCCGATCTGCGCGCCGATGCAGTGCGCCTGGGGCCAGAAGGCCTTTGCCGGCTACCTGGGCAATGACCGCAGCAGCTGGGCCGCGCACGATGCCAGCGCGCTGATGGCGAGGCAAACCACCGCGCCGTATCCACAGGGCATCCTGGTCGACCAGGGCCTGGCCGATAAATTTCTCGACGAGGGCCAGCTGCAGCCCGAGGCCTTCGAAGCGGCCTGCGCCGCCGTCGGCCAACCGCTGCTGCTGCGCCGCCAGGCGGGCTACGACCACGGCTACTATTTCATCGCCAGCTTCATCGACGACCACCTGCGCCACCACGCCGGCCAGCTCGGCGCCTGATTGGCGCCTGATTGGCGCCTGCAGGCCGGCCGGCCCGGCGCCTGATTCGTGCCCGCAAGCCGGCCGGCCTGCAGGCCAGTCAGGCGATCAGAAGTTGTGCTTGATGCCGAAGTCGTAGCCGGTGGTGTTGAGGTTCGCGGCCATGTTGTCGCGCTTCTCGCTGACGAGGTCGGCGTAGACCGTGGTGCGCTTGGACATCGCGTAATGGAAGCCCAGGCCCAGCTGCTTGTCGCGCACCACGCCGGTGTCCCGGTTCTCCAAGGTGCCGTAGCTCAGCCGCAACTGGCCCAGCGCCGACACTGGCATCACCGCCGACAGCAGCCAGGACTGGTGCTTCTGGCTGCTGACGTTCTTGCCGGTGCCGTAGAGGCCGCCCAGCTTGACCATGCCCAGGTTGTAGGCGCCCGACACGGTCAGCCAGTCGTCGTCGGCATCGGCCGGGTTCTCGTAGCCCAGACCCAGCGACAGCGGCCCAGCGGCGTAGGCCAGGCCCAGGCTGTAGGGCTGGTCATCGGCCTTGCCGCCGGCCGGCACGTTCTTCTCGGATTCACCGTATTGCGCGCCGAAGGTGAAGCCGGCCGCCGCGTAGCGGTAGTTGACCGTGCCCGAATAGCGCGTGCTGCCGATGCGGCCGTTGATGATGCTGCCGTTGCCTGCGACCGTGTCGGTGCCCCAGGGGTCGGCCGGCACTTGTGAGTAGGTGTAGGCCGGGTTCTCCTCGCGACCCAGCGTCAGGCGGCCGTAGACGCCTTCCAGGCCGACGATCGACTTGCCTTCCCAGAAGCGGGTCGAATTGCTGGTCACGCCGGTGTCGGCGTCGAAGCGGTGCTCCAGCTGGAACAGGGCCTTGAAGCCGTCGCCCAGGTCTTCGACCCCGCGGATGCCGAAGCGGCTGCCCGAGCCGTTGCGGATCTCCTGGTTGTCGGCGGCATCGGCTTGCTGCGCCACCGACAGGTCGACCCGGCCGTACATGGTGACCTGCTGCGCGCTGGCGCCGGTGGTGAAGGCGGCCAGCAGGGCGCAGGCGATCAGGGTTTGTTTCATGGGTGGCCTTTCGATGGAATGGTGGGATCCAGCGCCAGCTGGCAAGGCAGCTGCGTCGACTGAAGGCAATTCGAAAATTTTCTCACCACAACGCCAGCGACAGCCCCCGCGCTGTCAATGGAAAGGCTGGCCGCTCGGCTGTCATGCCGTCGCCACAAATCAGTGTTAACCCTGGTTTCCGCCGGGCGGGTGATGGGCCCGCGTCAGGGCTGGGTTCGGCGGGCGGCGACAATCCGGTCATGGCCCTTCTCTCCCTCTCCAACGCCCACCTGGCCTACGGCCACGTCGCCCTGCTCGATGCCACCGGTTTTGCCATCGACGCCGGTGAACGCCTGGGTTTGATCGGCCGCAACGGCGCCGGCAAGTCCTCGATGCTCAAGGTCATCGCCGGGCTCGAAAAGCTCGACGACGGCCTGCTGCAGATGACCCAGGGCGTGCGCATCTGCTACGTGCCGCAAGAACCCAGCTTCGAGCCCGGCCACACGGTGTTCGAAGCCGTCAGCGAAGGCGTGGCCGAGGCCCGTGCGGTGCGCCAGGCCTATGAAGAACATGCCGACGGCGTCGACCTCGACGCGCTGCAGACCCGCATCGAGGCACTCGACGCCTGGACCTGGGAGCAGCGGGTGGACACCACCCTGGCCCAGCTGCACCTGGACGGCAGCCGCGACATCGGCGAACTGTCGGGCGGCATGAAAAAGCGCGTGGCGCTGGCCCAGGCGCTGGTGGCCGTGCCCGACGTGCTGCTGCTCGACGAGCCGACCAACCACCTCGACCTCGACTCGATCGACTGGCTGGAAGACCTGCTGCGCAACTTCAAGGGCAGCGTGATGCTGATTACCCACGACCGTGCCTTCCTCGACGGCGTGGCCACCCGCATCCTGGAGCTGGACCGCGGCATCCTGCGCAGCTACCCCGGCAACTTCAGCGCCTACGAGCGCATGAAGGAGGAGCAGCTGGCGTCCGACGCGCTGGCCAGCGCGCGTGCCGACAAGCTGCTGGCGCAAGAGGAAGTGTGGATCCGCAAGGGCGTCGAAGCCCGCCGCACCCGCAGCGTGGCGCGCATCCAGCGGCTGGAGGTGCTGCGTTCGCAGCGCCAGGCGCGGCGCGATTCACTGGGCCAGGTGCGCCTCGAGATCGACGCCGGCGCGCCCAGCGGCAAGATCGTGGCCGAGCTGACCGACGTGGGCATGAGCTTCGGCGACCGCGCCGCGGCCAAGCTGATCGTCAAGGATTTTTCGGCCACCATCCTGCGCGGTGACAAGGTCGGCCTGGTCGGCCCCAACGGCGCGGGCAAGACCACGCTGCTCAAGCTGATCCTGGGCCAGTTGCAGCCCACTGCCGGCAAGATCCGCCAGGGCACCAAGCTGGAGGTGGCCTATTTCGACCAGATGCGTGCCGGGCTGGATCTGGACGCCACACTGGCCGACACCATCAGCCCGGGCAGCGAGTGGGTCGAGTTCAACGGCCAGCGCAAGCACGTGATGAGCTACCTGACCGACTTCCTGTTCTCGCCCGACCGGGCCAACAGCCCGGTGCGCACGCTGTCGGGCGGTGAGCGCAACCGCGTGCTGCTGGCGCGGCTGTTTGCGCTGCCGGCCAACGTGCTGGTGCTCGACGAACCCACCAACGACCTGGACATCGACACGCTGGAGTTGCTGGAAGAACTGCTGCAGAGCTACCCCGGCACGGTGTTCCTGGTCAGCCACGACCGGCGTTTCCTCGACAACGTGGTCACCAGCCTGATCGCCTGGGAAGGCGACCTGGAACCCGGCCGCTGGCGCGAATACGAAGGCGGCGTCGAAGACTGGCGCCGCCAGCGCGCCCGCATGCTGGCCGCTCAGGCGGCCGCCGCGGCACCGGTGCGCGCCGCACCGCCCGTGCCATCGGCCACCGCGTCGGCGAGCACCGCGGCCGCGCCGGCAGCCAAGGTGCGCAAGCTCAGCTACAAGGAAAAGCGCGAGCTCGACGAACTGCCCGCGCGCATCGCTGCGCTGGAGGCCGAGCAGAAGACCATCACCGAGCAGTTGGCCGACAACGACCTGTACGCCAAGTCGCCGGCGCAGGTGCCGGTCTTGCAGGCGCGCTTTGCGCAACTCGATGAAGACCTGCTGGCCGCGATGGAGCGTTGGGAAGGGTTGTCGGCGCCGGCCTGAACCCGCATTCGCGGGGTCGACATCGAGAGCGGTAGGGGTAAAGTTTGCGTTCCGGGGTGTCCCCGACTGAACTTTCGAGGATCGATCATGCAACTCAAGCCATTCGTTGTCGCCCTGGCGCTGGTGTCGGGCCTGTCTGTCACCTCGGTCGCATCCGCCGTGACCGTCGATCTGGGCCAGTACACCCTGAGCTACGACGACAGCACCCTTTTCGGCGGCCTGTCGTCCACCTTCAGCTCGACCAGCACCTTTGGCTTCACCTGGACGGTGCCCAACGCGGTGCAGGTGCTGAGCACCGGCACCTTGGTGATTGCGAGCTTCGACCTGCCGTCGTTCACCATCACCGCCAACCCGGGTTGGAACCTCAGCAACCTCAGCGGCTTCCTCGGCAATCTGGCCTACACCGAGGTCGGCGATGCGACCACCGGCATCCTGGCCTACGCCGACGTGGCGGTCGACGGTGGCACGCCTGTCACCCTGCCGGGTGCGCTGGTCGGCTGGACCGAAACCTTGGGTGTTCCTGGTTTCCGCCAGGGTTATTTCGGCGATACCGCTACCGCGGCGATTTCGTTCAACAGCTTCAGCGTCAGCAATGCCAGCATCGTGCTCAGCGCGACCGGCGGCTCGTTCTCCAGCATCAGTGCACAGCCGCAGAACAAGCTGGAATTCAGCCTCACGGCCGTGCCGGTGCCCGAGCCGGAAAGCTATGCGCTGATGCTGGCTGGCCTGGCTGCGCTGGGCCTGCTGGCGCGCCGCCGCCGAGTCTGAGCTCGCGCTGCCCGATCCGTCGGGCAGCCTCCGTTTTGCCTTGGTCGGCCCGCTTTGCGGGCCGTTTTTGTGGGTGCAGCCGGCCAGGAGCTTGTCGGGCGCTACTCGTAGCCCGTCCAGCCCTCGTTGGTCGCTGCCGGGTGGGTGCGGCTGACGATCAGGCCCGATTGCAGGTACAGCGCGTTGAGCAGGCGGGTCGCCCGCGCCACGCCGATCTGCTGCCAATGGGCGATCTCGCGCAGGTTGCTGGTCTGGCGCCGCAACCGGTTGATGCAGGCGGCCATCGCCTCGGGCACGTCCAGCCCGCTCAACGTGACGCCGGGTGCCACCCGGTAGGCGGCTTGGCCGGCCAGTTCGGGCAGCAGCGCATCGCGCGAGCCGCGCAGCGCCACGGCCCACAGCAGCGGCCCCAGCGGCGCGTAGAGCGCCGGGTTGCCGATGCGCGCCAGTTCGTCGCTGCCCGGTGGTCGCAGGTTGGCCGGTTGCACTTGGCGCACCTGCATCGCTTCGAGGTCGCTGGTCAGAAAATCGGCCATCGGCAGCGGGCAATGCACCAGCCGGTGGGTCGGGAACATGCTCAGCGTCAGCGCTTGCCGCTCCCAGGCCAGGGCGATGGCCAGCGGCTGGGTGTGGCGCACGCCCGCGGCCAGCACTTCCAGCAACTCGCGCTGCGGGTTGTGGGCGTCGAAGCGCTGCAGGTCCTGCAGCAGCGACGGACTCAACGAACTCAGCGCGGTGTGTACCGGGCTGCCTGGTGCAGGCGCTGAGCTCGTGGGGCCCGGGCGCCCGCCCGCCCACGCGGGGGGCGGCCGGCTGTCGGGGGCATCCATCGGCAGGGTGGAGGGGAACATGGATGTCAGGGTAACTACTCGATACTACGGCCCGTGTGACCGGGCGCTGTGTCTCGACGTGTCAGGCGGCGGCCTTCATCCCGGGTTGGCGTCGAGCAGAGATTTACGCGCGCTTACAAAGGCCCGCCAAAAGTGCGCGTCCTGCGCGCTGGCAAAGTTCACCCGCATCATCGAACTGGCCTTCGGCGTGGCCTGGAACAGGTGGCCGGGCGCCACCAGCCAGCCGCCAGCGGCCAGCAGGTGGGCCAGTTTTTCGGTGTCGACGCCGGTGTCGACCCAGCCGAACAGGCCGTGTGGCGGCGCGGCGAAGCGGCAGCCGGCGTCGGTGGCCAGGCGCACCACGCGGCTGCGCGCGCCGTCCAGTTGCTGGCCCACGCGGTCGGCATGGCGGCGCAGCAGGCCCTGGTCCAGGCACCAGGCCACGGCCCGCTCCAGCAGCGCCGGCGTGGTCAAGGTGCCCAGCAGCTTGGTGTCGATCAGCCGCTCGGCCAGCGCCGGCGCGGCGGCCAGGTAGCCGACGCGCCAGTTGGGCGCCAGGATCTTGCTGAAGCCCGAGACATAGACCGTGCGCTGCAGGCCGTCCAGCGCCGCCAGCCGAGGCGCATGCGCGGGCGCCAGCCAGGCGTAGGTGTCGTCCTCTACGATGGTCAGGTCGTGCGCCTCGGCCAGTTTCAGCACCTGGTGCGCCTGGGCCAGCGACAGAGTGTGGCCAGTGGGGTTGTGCAGCACCGACACGGTGACGTACAGCCGCGGCCGGTGCTCGGCCAGCAGTTGCGCCATCACCGCCAGGTCGGGCCCGTCGCCGCTGCGGGACACCGGCAGCAGCCGCATGCCCATGCGGGTGAGGCGGGCGAATTCCACCGCCCAGCCAGGCTCGTCGACCAGCACCGCGTCGCCGGGCTGCAGCAGGGTGCGGGCCACCACGTCCAGCGCATGGGTGGCGCCGAGGGTGGTGACGATCTGGCTCGCCGGGGCGTTGATGCCGAGGTCGCCGCCCAGCCGGCGCGACAGGGCCTGGCGCAGCGTGTCGTCGCCGGCCGGGTTGCCGTAGCGCAGCGAGCCACCGGCCTGCGCCAGCGTGCGGCGCAGCGCGCGGTCGAGCAGGGCCTCGTCGAGCCAGGCCTCGGGCAACGTGCCCATGCCCGGGCCGCTGGGCGCCGAGCCGCGCTGGAACATGCCGCGGATCAGCGCGGTGGCGTCCACCGGTGCGACCAGCGGCGCGGCAGGCAGGACGCCTGACGCAGCCCCTCCGGCGGCTGGGGGCGCGGCGCGTTGTGCTGCCTGCGGCTCGCGCACGAAAAACCCGCGCTGCCGGCGGGCCTCGACCAGGCCCTGGGCCTGCAGCTGGTCGTAGGCGGCCACCACGGTGCTGGGGCTCACACCATGCAGCCGTGCGCCTTCGCGCACCGACGGCAAGCGCACCCCCGGTGACAGCGCGCCGCGCTGGATGAGGTCAGCCATGCGCTGGGCCAGCTGCGCGCCCAGGGTCAACGCGCCCAGGCGCTGCAGGCCGCGCTCGGGTGGCGCGGCGGGGCTGGCGTGGGCATCGAGACGAGGCGACAGGTGGTGGGTGTGCATCGGCAGTCGGGTTGGCGCTTCGGGGTCTGAGGAAGTTCGGGCCCGCTGTACCAGGCGCAACGGCAATACAGCTGGTCAAACTGTACTGCCAAGTGTACTGAAGCTGTGCTGTTGCCGCCTCTAGACTGGGGTCATGCCGCCGAGCCTGACCCCCGCCGCCTTGCCGGCCCCCCGCCTGTCGCCGCAGGCGCAGGGCTGGTTGCTGGGCTTGCTGGGCGTGGCGATCTTCGCGCTGACGATTCCGATGACCCGGCTGGCCTCGGGCAGCCTGGCCGCACCGCAGCTGCCGGCGGTGTTCGTCGCCATCGGCCGCGCCGCACTCGCCGGGCTGCTGGCAGCCGCCTGGCTGGCGGCCGTGCGCGCGCCCTGGCCGCGGCCGGCGCAGTGGCGGCAGCTGGGGCTCACCTCGCTGGGCGTGGTGTTCGGCTTTCCGCTGTTCCTCGGGCTGGCGGTGCAGCGGGTCGATGCGGCGCACGCTGCGGTGGTGTCGGGCCTGCTGCCGATCAGCACCGCGGTGATCGCTGCGCTGGTGCTGCGCCAGCGGCCCAGCGTCGGCTTTTGGGCCTGCGCGTTGCTGGGCACGGCGCTGGTGGTGGTCTTTGCCCTGTTCAAGGGCGGGGCCGGCCTGCAGGCGGCCGACGGCCTGCTGGCGCTGGCGGTGGCTTGGGGCGGTTTTGGCTATGTGTTCGGCGCCCGCCTGTCGGCACCGCAGGGCGACGGCCAGCCGCCGATGCCGCCGCAGCAAGTGATCAGTTGGCTGTTGGTGCTGTGCCTGCCGCTCACGCTGCCGGTGGCGCTGGCCACCTGGCCAGCCACGCCGGTGCGCGCGGCGGCCTGGGGCGGTTTCCTCTACGTGTCGGTGTTCTCGGTCTGGCTGGGCTTCTTCGCCTGGTACCGCGGCCTGCAGTTGGGTGGCATGCTGCGGGTCAGCCAGGTGCAACTGCTGCAGCCGTTCCTGTCGATGGCGCTGGCCGTGCCGTTGCTGGGTGAAGCGCTGGACCTGGCCACCGTGGCCTTTGCGGGGGCGGTGATGGCCACCGTGTTCCTGTCGCGGCGCATGGCGGTGGCGCCGGCCTCGACCGCCACCTTGACATCCGCAGCCCCAACCGTTCCGACCCCCGTCCCGACCCCCCGCTGAACCGTTTGATTGGACCCACCATGAGCCTTTGGCAACCCGCACGTCGCAGCGCCCGCCTCAACCCGTCGATCATCCGCGAGATCCTGAAGGTGACCGAGCAGCCCGGCATCCTGTCGATGGCCGGCGGCCTGCCATCGGCCGACACCTTCCCGGTCGAGGCCATCCGCGAGGCCTGCAACACCGTGCTGAGCCAGGCGCCGCGCGAGGCGCTGCAATACGCCGCCAGCGAAGGCTTTGCGCCGCTGCGCGAGTGGGTGGCCCATCACCTGGCTGCGCAGGGCATGGTGGTCAGCCCCGACCAGGTGCTGATCACCACCGGCTCGCAGCAGGGGCTCGACCTGGTCGGCAAGGTGATGGTCGACGCCGGCGCGCCGGTGGCGGTGGAAACCCCCACCTACCTGGGCGCCTTGCAGGCCTTCAACCCCTACGAGCCGATCTACGCCAGCTTGGGCGGCGACGCCGACGGCCCGCTGCCGCAGGCCATCACCGCGCTGCCGCACGACGCGCCGGGCACCCGCTTCACCTACCTGGTGCCCAACTTCCAGAACCCCACCGGCCGGGTGATCCCCGAGGCCCGCCGGGTGGCGCTGGTGGCCGCCGCGCAGGCCGCCGGCATCCCGCTGGTCGAGGACAACCCCTATGGCGACCTGTGGTTCGACGCCGCGCCGCCGGCCTCGCTGGCGTCGCGCTGGCCCGAGGGTGTGCTCTACCTCGGCAGTTTCAGCAAGGTGCTGACGCCCGGCTTCCGGCTGGGCTACCTGGTGGCACCGCCGGCGCTGTATCCCAAGCTGCTGCAGGCCAAGCAGGCCGCCGACCTGCACACGCCCGGCTTCAACCAGCGGGTGGTGTACGAGGTCATCAAGAATGGTTTTCTCGACCACCATGTGCCGACCATCCGCGCCCGCTACCAGGCGCAGTGCGCTGCGATGGCCGACGCGCTGACCCGGCACATGCCTGAAGGCACCGAATGGCAGCGCCCGCAAGGCGGCATGTTCTTCTGGCTGCGCCTGCCGGCCGGCTGCGACGCGCTGGCGCTGCTGCCCCGCGCGGTCGCCGCCGGCATCGCCTACGTGCCGGGCTCGGCCTTCTATGCCCAGACCGCCAACCACCCGGCCGATCCGCGCACGCTGCGGCTGAGCTTCGTCACGCTGGCGCCGGCCGACATCGCCGAGGGCGTGGCCACGCTGGGCCGCGTGCTGCGCGAGCACCTGGACGGCACGCGGGAAGAAGCGCCGTGACGTGCGCCGCCGCGGCCACGGCCGAGGCTGCAGCCAGGCCTGGCGCCAGCGGCCGCCCGCTGCAGCGCCTGCAGGGCAGCTGCCACTGTGGCGCGGTGCGCTTCGCGATCGAAACCGACTTCACCGAGCTGACCACCTGCGACTGCTCGATCTGCCGGCGCAAGAACGCGCTGATGGTCAAGGTGCATGAATCGGCCTTCACGCTGTTGGCGGGCGAGCCATCGCTCACCGCCTACCGCTTCCACAGCCACACCGCCACGCACTATTTCTGCAAGGCCTGCGGCATCTACCCCTTCCACCGCAAACGGGTGACGCCTGATCATTTCGGCATCAATGTGCACTGCCTCGACGGCTTCGACGCCACCGGCATCCCGGTGCGCGCCACCATCGGCGCACAAATGTCATGACCCCCCGAGGCGCCTTCGGCGCTCCCCCCAAGGGGGGCGACGCCAGTGGCCCGGCGAAGCCGGTTCCACGGCGTCCACTTGAATCCAGCGGAAACTGACATGTTGTTGACCTTGTCCGCCCTGCAAGCCGCCGCGCGCACCGTGCATGCGGTGATGCCGGCCACACCGCAGTACCGCTGGCCGCTGCTGGAATCCGCCTTTGCCGCCACGCCCAGCGACGGCACGCAGGTCTGGTTGAAGCACGAGAACCACACGCCGGTCGGCGCCTTCAAGATCCGCGGCGGGCTGGTCTACTTCGACCGCCTGATGGCCGGCGTGGCAGCGGGTGCGCCGCGCCCGGCCGGTGTTGTCAGCGCCACCCGCGGCAACCACGGCCAGTCGATCGCCTTCGCCGCGGCGCGCCACGGCGTGCCGGCACTGATCGTCGTGCCGCACGGCAACAGTGGCGAGAAAAACGCCGCGATGCGCGCGCTGGGTGCCGAATTGGTCGAGGCCGGGGACGACTTCCAGGCCGCCCGCGACCATGCCCAGGCACTGGCCGACCAGCGGGGCTGGCGGATGGTGCCGTCCTTCCACCCCGACCTGGTGGCCGGCGTGGCCAGCTATGCGCTGGAGCTGTTCGCCGCCGCGCCCGACCTGCACACGGTCTACGTGCCGATCGGCCTGGGCTCGGGCGCCTGCGGCCTGGTGGCGGCGCGCGACGCGCTGGGCCTGGCCACCGGCATCGTCGGCGTGGTGTCCACCGGTGCGCCGGCCCATGCGCTGTCGCTGGCCGCCGGCCAGCCGCTGTCGCACGCGGTGACCACCCGGCTGGCCGACGGCATGGCCTGCAGCACGCCTGAACCCGAGGCGCTGGCCATGCTGCAGCGTGGCCTGCACGGCGTGGTGCAGGTCAGTGACGCCGAGGTGGCCGCGGCGATGCGCCGGCTCTTCGAGACCACCCACCAGGTCGCCGAAGGCGCCGGCGCTGCGGCGCTGGCTGCCGCCTGGCAGCAGCGAGCTGCCAATGCCGGTAAGCGCGTCGGCCTGGTCCTCAGCGGCGGCAATGTCGACCGCAACGTCTACGCGCAGGCCCTGGCCGGCGCGGCTTTTCAGGAGTGATGTGCATGGCCGAACGCCGCTTTTCCCAACTCGACGTCTTCACTGCCGTGCCGCTGCGCGGCAACCCGCTGGCCGTGGTGCACGACGCGGTGGGGCTGACGGATCACCAGATGGCCGACATCGCCCGCTGGACCAACCTGTCGGAAACCGCCTTCCTGCTGCCGCCCGACGATGCCGGGGCCGACTACCGGGTGCGCATCTTCACCCCGGCCGAAGAGCTGCCGTTCGCCGGCCATCCCACGCTGGGCAGCTGCTTTGCCTGGCTGGCCGCCGGCGGCGTGCCGCGCGATCCGGGCGTGGTGGTGCAGCAGTGTGGCGTGGGCCGGGTGCGGGTGCGGCGCGACGCTGATGCCGCGCCTGGCATGGCGGCGCCGCGCCTGGCCTTCGCCGCGCCCGCGCTGCGCCGCACCGGCCCGGTCGAGCCCACGCTGCGTGCCCAGGTGCTGGTTTCGCTCGGCCTGCCCGACGCCGCGCTGCGCCAGCTGGAATGGATCGACAACGGCCCCGGCTGGATGGCCGCCCTGCTGCCCGACGCGGCCACCGTGCTGGCGCTGAAACCCGACTTCGCGGCGATGGGCGGGCTCAAGCTGGGCGTCATCGGCGCCCACCCGCCAGGCAGCGAATGCCAGTTCGAGGTGCGCGCCTTCGTGCCCGGTCTGGGCGTGCCCGAAGACCCGGTCACCGGCAGCCTGAACGCCGGCCTGGCGCAGTGGCTGATCGGCGCCGGCCTGGCGCCCGACCGCTACGTCGCCGCGCAAGGCGCTGCGCTGGGTCGCGCCGGGCGGGTGTTCGTCGCCCGCGAAGGTGCCGACATCTGGATCGGCGGCGCGGTCTGCCCGGTCATCTCGGGCACCATCAACCTGTAGCTTCGGGCCGTGAGCAGCACACTCGACCACCTCGTCATCGCCGCCGATTCACTGGACCAGGGCGTTGCCTGGTGCACGGCCACGCTGGGTGTCGCCCCCGGCCCCGGCGGCAAGCACCCGCTGATGGGCACCCACAACCGGCTGCTGCGCATCGACAGCCCGGCCTTCCCGCAGGCCTACCTCGAAATCATCGCGATCGACCCTGCCGCACCGGCGCCTGGCCGGGTGCGCTGGTTCGGCCTGGACGACCCGGCGCTGCAGGCGCAGCTGCGCGGCGGGCCGCGGCTGGTGCATGCCGTGGCGCGCACACCGAACCTGGACACGCTGCGCGCTGCGCTCATCGCACTCGGCCAAGACCCCGGCCCCCCGTTGGCGGCCGGCCGTGACACGCCCGAGGGCCGGCTGGCCTGGCGCATCCTGGTGCGCGACGACGGCGCACTGCCGGCCGGCGGCCGGCTGCCCACGCTGATCGAATGGCAGGGCCGGCACCCGGCCGACGCGATGCCGCCGTCGCTGGTGGCCTTGCGGGCAGTAAATTTCGGCGCCATGCTGCCGCGCGAAGCCCCCCTGCTGGGCTTGCGCGGCGCCACCTCCCAGCCCGGCGGGCCGGCGCTGGCCGTCACGCTGGCCACGCCGTTGGGCGATCTGCACCTGAGCGCCGGCCCCGGCGACCCCCCCTGATGACCGAAGAACTCTTTCGCGACGACGCCACGCTGGCGGCCTGCGACGCCACGATCACCGCCGTCGGCGAGGCCGGCATCGAGCTCGACCGCACGGTGTTCTACCCGCAGGGCGGCGGCCAGGCGGGCGACGCCGGCTGGCTGCGCCGTGCCGATGGCGCCGAGCTGGCCGTGTTCGACACCCGCAAGGGCGCAGCACCGGGCCAGATCCTGCATCTCGTGGCGCCCGGCAGCGACCTGGCCGGCTGGGCCGCGGGCCAGACCGTCAGCGCCGCGCTCGATGTCGCGCGGCGCACGGCCCACCGCCGCTTCCACACCGCCACCCACCTGCTGTGCGCGCTGGTGCCGCATCCGGTGGACGGCTGCTCGATCACCGCCGGCTACGCGCGGCTGGATTTCCACATGACCGAGCCACTGGACAAGGACGCACTGACCGCCGGCATCGCCCGCCTGGTGGCCGCGGCGCACCCGGTGCAGCAGCGCTGGATCAGCGAAGCCGAGCTCGACGCCAACCCGGGCCTGGTGCGCAGCATGAGCGTGCAGCCGCCGCGCGGCCAGGGCCGGGTACGGCTGATCGACATCGAAGGTGTCGACCTGCAGCCTTGTGGTGGCACCCACGTGGCCAACACCGCCGAGATCGGCCCCGTCATCGTCACCAAGATTGAAAAGAAGAGCGCCAAGACCCGCAGGGTCGTGCTCGGCTTCGCCGAGCCCGCGTAGCGGTGCGCGCTTCTTTGGGAGAGTGCTCATCTGCGCGCAGCGCAGGTGAGCGATCACCAAAAGTCCGCCAGCCAAGACCCGCAGGGTCGTGCTCGGCGTTTCCGAGCCCGCGGAGCGGTGCGCGCTTCCGTTGGGGGGTGCACAACTGCGCGCAGCGCAGGGGAGCGATCACCAAAAATGGCCGGCCAAAACCCCCAGGGTCGTGGGAGGCGTTGCCGAGCCCCCGAAGGGGTGGGCGCTTGTTTGGGGGGGTTGGCATCATCGGGCAGCGGAGGTGGTCGGTCACCAAAATTACGCCAGCCCAGTACCGCACGGGCGGGGTAGGCGTTTGGGGGCCCGCGG
>JBBQVF010000114.1:0-14732 GCA_038211805.1 Burkholderiales bacterium
GTTCTCGGCCAATTCACCGACGCAACGCACACGCCGGTTGCCCAGGTGGTCGATGTCATCGACTTCGCCGCGACCGTTGCGCAACTCGACCAGGATCTTGACGACGTCGAGGATGTCCTCGTTGTTCAGCGTCATCGCGCCTTCGGGCACATCGCGGCCGACGCGGGCATTGAACTTCATCCGGCCCACGCGCGACAGGTCGTAGGTGTCCTCGTTGTAGAACAGCCGGCCGAACAGCGCCTGCACGGCGTCTTCGGTCGGCGGCTCGCCGGGGCGCATCATGCGGTAGATGGCCACCCGCGCCGCCAACTCGTCGGCGGTTTCGTCAGCGGCCAGTGTCTGGCTGATGTAGGCGCCCTGGTCCAGTTCGTTGGTGAACAGGCACTGGATGTCTTTGACGCCGGCGGCGCGCAGTTTTTTAAGCAGCAGGTCGGTCAGCTCTTCGTTGGCCTTGGCAATGATCTCGCCAGTGTCGGCGTCGACCATGTTGCGGGCGATGATGCGGCCGACCACGTAGTCCTCGGGCACCGAGACGAACTGGGTGCCGTTGGTCTCGAGTGCGCGCACATGGCGCGCGGTGATGCGCTTGTCCTTCTCGACGACGACCTTGCCGTCCTTGTCGGTGATGTCGAAACGCGCCACCTCGCCCTTCAGGCGATCGGGCACGAATTCCATCTGCGCGCCTGCGTCCATCAGGCGGAAGCTGTCGAACTCGAAGAAGTGCGCCAGGATCTGCTCGGGGTTCAGGCCGATGGCCTTCAGCAGGATCGTCACCGGCATCTTGCGGCGGCGGTCGACGCGGAAGTACAGAATGTCCTTGGGGTCGAACTCGTAATCGAGCCACGAACCGCGGTAGGGGATGATGCGCGCCGAGAACAGCAGCTTGCCCGAACTGTGGGTCTTGCCCTTGTCGTGCTCGAAAAACACGCCCGGTGAGCGGTGCAGCTGCGAGACGATGACCCGCTCGGTGCCGTTGACGATGAACGAGCCGTAGTCGGTCATGAGCGGCACTTCGCCCATGTAGACCTCCTGCTCCTTGATCTCCTTGACCACCTTGGCCGGCGCCGACTCGCGGTCATAGATGATCATTTGCAACTTCGCCCGAACGGCAGCCGCGAACGTGAGGCCGCGCTGCTGGCACTCTCGCACGTCGAACGGCGGTTTCGCGATGTTGTACTCGATGAACTTCATCTCGACCATGCTGTTATGGGAGACGATGGGGAACGCCGAGAGAAACGCGGCCTGCAAGCCTTCAGGCTTGCGCTTGGACGGCGGCAGGTCTTTTTGCAGGAAGGCGACGTAGGCCTCGCGCTGCATGGTCAACAGGTAAGGGACATCGAGCACATGCTCGCGTTTGCCGAAGCTCTTGCGAATTCGCTTGCGCTCGGTATAGCTGTAGGGGGTTGCTGCTTGCGCCATGGATACTCCGTTTCGATGACATCCACCAGGGCCCGGGTGAACGTCTCGGCGGCGACTGGCACCGGGCGCACGTGTCCGCTCAATCTGCGTGAGGGGGACGGCCCGAAGCTTGGTGGCTGGCCACTACCAGCCGCTGGCGGACAACCCCGGCGTTGCACCGGAGTCCGACCAAACTGGTTCTCTGCAGTCGGTTCAGAGAACACTTGGAAAAGCCTTACAGGATAACCCCGAACGACTTTTTCAACTGTCCCCAGGGCCTAAGCCCTGAAAAACCGAAGGCTGGCGGGCCCCGCAGGTCCCGCCAGCCTCGCCAAAGCCGACTTACTTGATTTCGGCCTTGGCGCCGGCGTCGAGCAGCTTCTTGAGAGCGGCGTCGGCATCGGCCTTAGAAATGGCTTCCTTGACGGCCTTCGGCGCGCCATCGACCAAGTCCTTGGCTTCCTTCAGGCCCAAGCCCGTCAGTTCGCGCACGGCCTTGATGACCTGCACCTTTTGGGCGCCGGCTTCCAGCAGCATGACGTTGAACTCGGTCTGCTCTTCCACCACAGCGGCTGCACCGCCACCACCACCGGCGGCCGGGGCCGCCATGGACGCGGCGGACACGCCGAACTTCTCTTCGATGGCCTTGACCAGGTCGTTGAGTTCCATCACGGACATGCTGTCCATGGCGGTCAGGAATGCGTCTTTATCGAATGCCATTTGAATTCTCGATTCAGGAATAGGTTGGGATCGGGGATCGATCGGGGGATGCTGTCGGTCAGGCGGCGGCGGGCGCTTGGGGCTCGGCGGCGGGTGCCGCTTCTGCCACAACTTCTGCCACAACTTCTGCTGCGGCTTGCGCCGCAACTTCCGCCACAGGCACCTTGCTCTCGGCCACGGCCGCCATCACCGCTGCGAAGCGCTGGATCGGCGACTTCAGCAGGCCTGCGATCTGGGAGATCAGCACTTCGCGACTCGGAATGGCTGCCAGGGCCTTGACCCCGTTGGCATCCAGTACCTTGCCGGCGTAGGCGCCACCCTTGATCACCAGCTTGTCATTGCCTTTGGCAAAGTCGGCGATGACTTTGGCCGCGGCGACAGCGTCTTCGGAAAAGCCGTAGATCAGCGGACCGACCATGCCAGCCGAAGCCACCTCGAACTGCGTGCCGGCAACGGCGCGACGAGCCAGTGTGTTCTTCAGCACATGAAGATACACACCCTTCTCGCGCGCATCCTTGCGCAGCTTGTTCAGGTGTTCAACGGTGAGGCCACGGTATTCGGCCAGCGCGAGGGTCTGGGACTTGGCGGCTTGCGCCGACACGTCCGCGACCACGGCCGTCTTCTCGTTGCGATTGAGACTCAAAGGTCTGCTCCTCACAAAACGCGCCGTTGGCCCTGTTGTCAGGACGTCCCGGCGCAACCGGGTTGCAGCGACCAAACCATCCGGCATCCGACCCCGCGGGTTGTCACCCGCAAACTCGCACATCCTTCAGGCGGGACCGCCATCTGCGCTGGCTGCGCGTGCCGCGTCATGGGGACGCTGCACGCCAGATTAAGAAGCCTTGCGGCCTCGCCAGCGGTCTTGGATGGCCCGCTTCGGTTGACACCGGAACGGCCCACCAAACTTGCTCACCCCCGCACTAGACCGGCGCCGGGGCGATGGAACTCACTCAGGCCGCGGTCAGCGACTGCAGGTCGACCCGCACGCCGACGCCCATGGTCGAGGACACCGCCACCTTGCGAAGGTAGATGCCCTTGCTCGACGCCGGCTTGGCCTTGGTCAGCGCGTCCAGCAGCGCGGCCAGGTTGCCCTTGAGCTTGTCGCTGTCGAACGAGCGGCGGCCGATCGTGCCGTGGATGATGCCGCCCTTGTCGACGCGAAACTGCACCTGGCCCGCCTTGGCGTTGCGCACGGCTTGCGCCACGTCGGGCGTCACGGTGCCGACCTTCGGGTTGGGCATCAGGCCGCGCGGGCCGAGGATCTGGCCCAGCGTGCCGACGACACGCATCGTGTCGGGCGAGGCGATCACGACGTCGAAGTCCATCTTGCCGGCCTTGATGTCGGCAGCCAGGTCGTCCATGCCGACGATGTCGGCGCCAGCGGCGCGGGCTTCGTCAGCTTTGACGCCCTGGGCGAACACCGCCACGCGCTTGGTCTTGCCGGTGCCGTTGGGCAACACGACAGCGCCACGCACGACCTGGTCCGACTTCTTCGGGTCGATGCCGAGCTGCACCGCCACGTCGATCGACTCGTCGAACTTGGCGATGGCGAAATCCTTGACGAGCGTGATCGCATCGTCGAAACCATACAGCTTGAGCGAGTCGACCTTGCCGGCCGACAGCTTCTGGCGCTTGGTGAGCTTGGCCATGTCAGACCCCTTCCACGATGATGCCCATCGAGCGGGCAGAGCCGGCGATGGTGCGGATCGCGGCGTCCATGTCGGCGCCGGTCAGGTCTTTGATCTTGATCTTGGCGATCTCTTCGAGCTGCTCGCGGGTGATCTTGCCGACCTTTTCGAGGTGGGCCTTGCCCGAACCCTTGTCGATCTTGACCGCCTTCTTGATCAGCACCGATGCCGGAGGCGATTTCAGGATGAACGTGAACGACTTGTCAGCGTAGGCGGTGATCACCACCGGCAGCTTGAGGCCGGGCTCGATACCTTGGGTCTGGGCGTTGAACGCCTTGCAGAACTCCATGATGTTGAGGCCACGCTGGCCGAGGGCCGGGCCGATCGGAGGCGAGGGATTGGCCTTGCCTGCGGGAACTTGCAGCTTGATGAAGCCGACGATTTTCTTTGCCACGAAGGGCTCCTTGTCGAGTGCAAACGCCGGCGGAAATCAATCCGCGCAGCTCCTCGTCATTGCGGCCCGCTTGTTGATCCGACAGGTGGCGCCGGGCCGCGCCACATCACCTGCCGGTGAAAACTCAGACCTTGGGCCTACGGGCCTTCGGCCCTGCGACGAAAAGTCTGCCGAGCCAATCTGGTCAGACTTTTTCGACTTGCGCGAAGTCGAGCTCAACGCCAGTGGCGCGGCCGAAGATCGTGACCGAGACCTTGACCTTGGACTTCTCGTAATTGACTTCTTCGACAGCGCCGTTGAAGTCGGTGAAAGGGCCTTCCTTGATCCGTACCAGCTCGCCGATCATCCATTCGACCTTCGGCCGAGGCTTTTCCAGACCTTCCTGCATCTGGTTGACGATCTTCATCACCTCGGCTTCGGAAATGGGCGAAGGACGATTCTTGGCGCCCCCGACAAAACCGGTGACCTTGCTGGTGTGCTTGACCAAGTGCCAGGACTCGTCGTTCATCAACATCTCGACCAACACGTAGCCTGGGAAGAATCGACGCTCGGTGACCGACTTCTTGCCGTTCTTGAGCTCGATGACTTCTTCGGTGGGCACCAGAATGCGCCCGAACTTGTCATGCATGCCGGCGCGCTCGATGCGCTCACGGATGTTGCGCTCGACAGCTTTCTCCATGCCTGAGTAAGCATGCACCACGTACCAGCGCAGCGGCGATGCCGGCGCAGCAGGCGCTTCGGTCGCGATCGCAGCGTCAGGGATCAATTCGCTCATGACTTGCCTATTGGGTGGACGACTCTGGCGGGCGCTTCAGCGCTTCCAGCCCAGGATCAGGTCGTACAGCACCCACTCCAAGGTTTTGTCGGTGAGGAAAAGGAACAGCGCCATCACCACGACGAAGGCGAACACGTAACCGGTCATCTGCATCGCTTCTTTGCGGGCGGGCCAGACAACCTTCTTGGTCTCCTTCACCGCATCGCGACCAAACGCAATCAGCTGCCGCCCAGTCTCGGAAGTGAAGAACACTGCCACCGCGCCAGCCATCAGCACCAACAGGGCCAGCACGCGAAGCCAGAGGTCCTGTTTACCCAGCAGGTAGTAAGCCACCACGCCACCGATCAGCAACATGGCGGCACCGGCCAGTTTGGCCTTGTCCGCGCCGGTGGAGATGGTTTCGATCTGGGTATTGGTAGCCATGACTTTGGTGGTTGACGACCGGTTTGCGACGCCCTGACGGGCCTGGCAACCGTTCAAGCCCTCAAGAGCCGAAGCCCGCCAAGCTATCCACTAGCCTGCGGGCCACGGCTTTCAGGGCCTTGGTGCTGCGGATCGCGCGGTGCAATTCGCCTTCAATACGGTGCCGTCCGGGTGGCAGGGGCAGAGGGAATCGAACCCCCAACCTTCGGTTTTGGAGACCGACGCTCTGCCAATTGAGCTATGCCCCTGCAGCTAACACCTGATGATTTACTCGAGAACCTTGGCAACGACGCCGGCACCGACGGTGCGGCCGCCTTCACGGATGGCGAAGCGCAGGCCTTCTTCCATCGCGATCGGGGCGATCAGCTTCACGGTGATGCTGACGTTGTCGCCGGGCATGACCATTTCCTTGTCCTTCGGCAACTCGACCGCGCCGGTCACATCCGTCGTGCGGAAGTAGAACTGCGGGCGGTAGTTGTTGAAGAACGGCGTGTGGCGGCCGCCCTCTTCCTTCGACAGCACATAGATCTCGGCCGTGAAGTGGGTGTGCGGTTTGACGCTGTTGGGCTTGCACAGCACCTGGCCGCGTTCGACGTCTTCACGCTTGGTGCCACGCAGCAGGATGCCGACGTTGTCGCCAGCCTGGCCCTGGTCGAGCAGCTTGCGGAACATCTCGACGCCGGTGCAGGTGGTCTTCTGCGTGTTGCGAATGCCGACGATCTCGATTTCTTCGCCGACCTTGACGATGCCGCGCTCGATCCGACCGGTGACCACCGTGCCACGGCCGGAGATCGAGAACACGTCCTCGACCGGCATCAGGAAAGCGCCGTCGACTGCGCGCTCGGGCGTGGGAATGTAGCTGTCCAGTGCATCGGCCAGCTTCATGATGGCCTGTTCGCCCATCACGCCCGTGTCGCCTTCCAGGGCCAGCTTGGCGCTGCCGTGGATGATGGGGGTGTCGTCGCCAGGGAAATCGTACTTGTCGAGCAGCTCGCGCACTTCCATCTCGACCAGCTCGAGCAACTCGGCGTCGTCGACCATGTCGCACTTGTTCAGGAACACGATGATGTAAGGCACGCCCACCTGACGCGCCAGCAGGATGTGCTCGCGGGTCTGCGGCATCGGGCCGTCAGCGGCCGAACACACCAGGATCGCGCCGTCCATCTGAGCGGCACCGGTGATCATGTTCTTCACGTAGTCGGCGTGTCCCGGGCAATCCACGTGGGCGTAGTGGCGATTGGCGGTCTCGTACTCGACGTGCGCGGTGTTGATCGTGATGCCGCGGGCCTTTTCTTCCGGCGCTGCGTCGATCTGGTCGTAGGCCTTGGCCTCGCCGCCGAACTTGGCGGCCAGCACCTTGGTGATCGCCGCCGTCAGCGTGGTCTTGCCGTGGTCGACGTGGCCAATGGTGCCCACGTTGACGTGGGGCTTGGTCCGTTCGAATTTACTTTTTGCCATGTTGCACGCTCCTCGCGATCAAACAGGAATAACGTTGAAAACGACAATTGGATGGTGCCCATGGCGGGAATCGGACCCGCGACCTCCCCCTTACCAAGGGGGTGCTCTACCACTGAGCCACATGGGCATCGACACGGGTCTGAACGCAACATGCGCTCAAACCGCTGCCGACCGCCGGCACATCAACAAAGAGCGAAACGACACTGGAGCGGGAAACGGGAATCGAACCCGTGTCATTAGCTTGGAAGGCTAAGGTTCTACCATTGAACTACTCCCGCGCACGCCCGGGATCCTGCCGCCCATCTCGTCATGCCGGCTCGTGTCCAAGTCAGCCTGACGCCAAAAAAATTCGCCATGGTGGAGGAGGCTGGATTCGAACCAG
This sequence comes from Burkholderiales bacterium, assembly GCA_038211805.1. Classification (GTDB taxonomy): domain Bacteria; phylum Pseudomonadota; class Gammaproteobacteria; order Burkholderiales; family Burkholderiaceae_C; genus Pseudaquabacterium. The sequence continues at coordinate 7,239 of JBBQVF010000114.1, forward strand.
CGTAGGCGTAAGCCAACAGATTTACAGTCTGCCCCCTTTAGCCACTCGGGCACCCCTCCGCGGCGAACTCCGGACTATAGCTGAAACCGACGGAACGAGCAAGGCCTGCCAGGCAAACAAGCGAGAACCACGGGTGCTCAACGCGACCAGTCGATCGCCGGCATGCCGCGGCCCAGCAGGAATTCGCGGGCACTGATGAAATGGCCGCAGCCGATGAAAGGCATCGGCGGCCGCCTTGCCGACAGCGGCGACGGGTGGTTGGCCGGCAGCACCAGATGGCGGCCGCCGCCAGCGGCCTCGATCAAGCCTTGCTTGGCCTGGGCGTGGGCACCCCACAGCATGAAGACCTTGTCGCCGGGGTCGGCCGCTGCGGCGACGATCAAGGCGTCGGTGAGGGATTCCCAGCCGCGTCCGGCATGGGCCGCCGGCAGGCCATCTTCGACCGTCAGCACGGTGTTGAGCAGCAACACACCCTGTGCAGCCCAGTCGCCGAGGTGGCCGCTGGACGGTCGTGGCACGCCCAGGCTGCGGGAGATCTCGTCGAGCAGGTTGCGCAGGCTGGGCGGTGGCTTGATGGCGGCCGGCACCGAGAACGCCAGCCCCTCGGCCTGACCCCGGCCGTGGTAAGGATCCTGGCCCAGGATGACCACCCGCACCGCGGCGCGGGGCGTGAGCTGCAGCGCCCGCAGGGGTTCGGCCGGGTAGACCACGGCCCGGGCGGCCTGGCGGGCGTTGATGTAGCCCAGCAGCGCCTGGCCGTCTGGCGAGCCCTGCCAGGCCTGCACCAGCGGCGCCCAGTCGGCCGGCGCACGCGCCAGCACGTCAGCCAGCGGCGCCGTCAGCTGGTTTGGCGCTGCCTCGGCAGGCAGCAGCGAGGCCTGCGCGCTCAATCGAACAGCGCCGCCAGCGCCACGCCCGGGTCGTCGGCGCGCATGAAGGCCTCACCGACGAGGAAGGCATGCACGCCGGCGGCGCGCATGCGCTGCACGTCGGCACGGCCGGCGATGCCCGACTCGGTGACCAGCAACCGGTCGGTCGGCACGCGGGTCAACAGGCCCAACGTGGTCTCCAGCGTGACATCGAAGGTGCGCAGGTTTCGGTTGTTGATGCCCAGCAACGGGGTCCTCAGGCGCAGCGCGCGGTCGAGCTCGTCGCCATCGTGCACCTCGACCAGCACGTCCAGCCGCAGGTCGATCGCGCAGGCTTCGAGTTCGGCCATCTGCGCGTCCGACAGACAAGCGGCGATCAGCAGGATGCAGTCGGCGCCCATCGCCCGGGCCTCCAACACCTGGTAGGGGTCGATCATGAAATCCTTGCGCAGCACCGGGAGATCGCAGGCGGCCCGGGCCTGGCGCAGGAAGTCGGCATGGCCCTGAAAGAAACGCTCGTCGGTCAGCACGCTCAAGGCAGCCGCGCCGTGGCCGGCATAGCTGGCGGCGATTTCGGCCGGCACGAAGTGCTCGCGGATCACGCCCTTGCTGGGGCTGGCCTTCTTGACCTCGGCGATCACCGCCGGCAAGCCCGCAGCCACTTTGGCCCGCATCGCGTTGGTGAAACCGCGCGGCGCCGGCTGGGCGGCCGCCAGTTCACGCAGCGCGACCTCGCTGCGCAGTGCGCGCGCGGCGGGCACTTCCTCGCGCTTGACCGCGACGATCTTGTCGAGGATGTCGCTCATGTGGCCGCCAACTCTTTGCTACGGGTCACGAACTGGTGCATCTTGGCCAGCGCCTTGCCGGAGGCCAGCGCCTCGCGCGCCAGCGCGATGCCGTCGGCCATGGTGGCGGCCACGTCAGCCGCGTACAGCGCCACGCCGGCGTTGAGGATCACGATGTCGCGCGCCGGGCCGCTCTCGTTGTCGAGCACGGCCTGCATCAGCACGCGCGACTGCTCGGGTGAATCGACCTTCAGCGCGCGGCTGCTGGCCATCGTCAGGCCGAAGTCCTCGGGATGGATCTCGTACTCGCGGATGCCGCCGTCCTTGTACTCGCCGACGATGGTCGCCGCGCCCAGCGAGACCTCGTCCATGCCGTCGCGGCCGTAGACCACCACCGCGTGCTCGGCGCCCAGGCGCTGCAACGCCCGCACCTGGATGCCGACCAGGTCGGGGTGGAACACGCCCATCAGGATGTTTGGCGCATCGGCCGGGTTGGTCAGCGGGCCCAGGATGTTGAAGAGGGTGCGCACGCCCAGTTCACGCCGCACGGGGGCGACGTTCTTCATCGCCGGATGGTGATTCGGCGCGAACATGAAACCGATGCCGGTGTCGGCGATCGAGCGGGCAATGGCGGCCGGGCTCAGCGTCATCGGCACGCCCATGGCCTCGAGCACGTCGGCGCTGCCCGACTTGCTGGACACGCCCCGGTTGCCATGTTTGCTGACCCGCGCGCCACAGGCCGCGGCGACGAACATGCTGCAGGTCGAGATGTTGAAGGTGTGCGAGCCGTCGCCACCGGTGCCGACGATGTCGACCAGGTGGCGCCGATCGGCGACATCGACCTTGGTCGAGAACTCGCGCATCACCTGCGCGGCGGCGGTGATCTCGCCGATGGTCTCTTTCTTGACCCGCAGGCCGACCAGCAGCGCGGCCATCATCACCGGCGACATCTCGCCGCTCATGATGCGGCGCATCAGCGCCAGCATCTCGTCGTGGAAAATCTCGCGGTGGTCGATGACGCGGGTCAGGGCTTCGGTGTTGGTGATGGGCATGTCGAGCCTCGCGGCAGGGTCAGGCAGAGAAGAATTCACTGGCGGCGGCGATGGCGCGGGCGATGCCGGCTTCGTCGACGTCCAGGTGGGTGACGAAGCGCAGGCCAATCAGGCCGGTGGCCAGCACGCTGCGCGACTGCAGGTGGGCCAGCAGCGCCGCACCCCGCGCGACATCGCCATCGACCAGCCGGGCGAAGACGATGTTGGTCTGCGGCGGCGACACCACCAGGCCGGGCAGCGCGGCCAGGCCGTCGGCCAGGCGCCGGGCCAGCGCGTGGTCATCGGCCAGGCGTTCGACATGGTGGTCCAGCGCGTGCAGCGCGCCGGCGGCCAGCAGGCCGACCTGGCGCATGCCACCGCCAGTCATCTTGCGGATGCGGTGGGCGCGGGCGATGAAATCGCGAGAGCCGCACAGTGCCGAACCGGCCGGTGCGCCCAGGCCCTTGCTGAAGCAGACCGAGACGCTGTCGAAGCCTTGGGTCAGGCGCGACACCGGCACGCCACAGGCCACTGCGGCGTTGAACAGGCGCGCACCGTCCAGGTGCGTGGCCAATCCGCGCCGGCGCGCCAGCGCGGTGGCATCGGTCAGGTAGCCCAGCGGCAGGGTGTTGCCGTTCCAGGTGTTCTCCAGCGTCAGCAGCCGGGTGCGGGCGAAGTGCACGTCGTCGGGCTTGATCGCGGCCTCGAGCTCGGCCAGATCGAGCGTGCCGTCGGGCTGCTGCGAGATCGGCTGCGGCTGGATGCCGCCCAACACCGCGCCGCCGCCACCCTCGTAGCGGTAGGTGTGGGCCAGCTGGCCGACCAGGTACTCGTCGCCGCGGCCGCAGTGGGCCAGCAGCGCGCACAAGTTGCTGGCGGTGCCGCTGGGCATGAAGAGCGACGCCTCGCAACCCAGCAGCGCGGCGATGCGCGCCTGCAGCAGGTTGACGGTGGGGTCGTCGCCGAAGACATCGTCGCCCACCGCCGCGGCAGCGATGGCCGCGCGCATCGCCGGCGTGGGCCGGGTGACGGTGTCGCTGCGCAGGTCCACCACCGCCAGCCCGCCGGGCTGCAGCGCGGCAGCGCCGCTGCCGTAGGCCACCATGGAATCGGTCATGACGCGCCGCGCCCCAGTCTCAGGCTAAGGAAGTTGCGCAGCATGGCGTGGCCATGCTCCGACAGGATTGATTCCGGGTGGAACTGCACGCCTTCCAGCGGGTTGGCGGTGCCGGCCAGTTCGCGGTGGCGCACGCCCATGATCTCGCCGTCCTGCGCGGTGGAGGTGACCACCAGCTCCTCGGGGCAGCTGTCGCGCTCGATCACCAGCGAGTGGTAGCGGACCACGCTGAATTGCTGGGGCAAGCCCGCGTAGACGCCCTGCTGGTCGGTGGTGATCACGTCGGCCTTGCCGTGCATCTGCGTCCGGGCGCGCACGATCTTGCCGCCCAGCGCGGCACCGATCGCCTGGTGGCCCAGGCACACACCCAGGATCGGCAGCGTGCCGATCAGCGCCTTGATCGCCGGCACGCAAACCCCCGCCTCGGCGGGCGAGCAGGGCCCGGGCGACAGCACCAGGTGCGCGGGCTTCAGCGCGGCGATCTCGGCGACGGTGATCTGGTCGTTGCGCACCACTTGCACGTCCTGCCCAAGCTCACCGAAGTACTGCACCAGGTTGAAGGTGAACGAGTCGTAGTTGTCGATCATGAGCAACATGTCAATCCTTTATTAGCCCCCAAGCGCCTGGGGCGCCGGCCCCCGAGGGGCACGTCCGCCTTGGGGCGGCCCGGCGGCGGACCCCTCAGAAGCCTTCTTCGACCAGTTCGGCGGCCCGGATCAGCGCCCGCGCCTTGTGCTCGGTCTCCTTCCATTCCAGCTCGGGCACCGAGTCGGCCACCACGCCGGCCGCGGCCTGAACGTACAAGGTGTTGTTCTGCACGATGCCGGTGCGGATGGCGATGGCCACATCCATGTCGCCGGCAAAGCTGAGGTAACCGCAGGCGCCGCCGTAGATGCCGCGTTTAACGGGTTCGAGCTCGTCGATGATCTCCATCGCCCGGATCTTGGGCGCGCCGGTCAGCGTGCCGGCCGGGAAGGTGGCGCGCAGCACGTCCATGTTGCTCATGCCGTCGCGCAGGATGCCTTCGACATTGCTGACGATGTGCATCACATGCGAATAGCGCTCGACGACGAAGGCCTCGGTCACCTTCACCGTGCCGGTCTTGGCGATGCGGCCGATGTCGTTGCGCGCCAGGTCGATCAGCATCAGGTGCTCGGCGCGCTCCTTCGGGTCGCTCAGCAGGTCGGCCTCGGTGGCCAAGTCGGCCTCGGGCGAGGTGCCGCGCGGGCGCGTGCCGGCCAGCGGGCGGATGGTGATCTTGTCGCCGTCGGCGGTGCGCTCGTGGCGCACCAGGATCTCGGGCGACGCGCCGACGATCTGGAAATCGCCCATGTCGTAGAAGTACATGTAGGGCGACGGGTTCAGCGACCGCAGCGCCCGGTACAGGCTGAGCGGACTCTCGGTGTAGCGCTTTTTGAGACGTTGGCCGATCTGCACCTGCATCATGTCGCCGGCGGCGATCAGCTCCTTGCTCTGGTGCACCGCGGCCAGGTAGGCATCTTTCGTGAACTCGCGCTCCACCGGGTACGACGGCCCGCGCTTGACCGGCGGCGCGGTCACCGAATAGCGCAGCTGGTCACCCAGCTCGGCCAGCCGGCGCTTGGCCTTGAAGTAGGCCTCGGGCTCGGCCGGGTTGGCGTAGACGATCAGGTACAGCCGGCCCGAGAGGTTGTCGATGACCGCCAGCTCCTCGGTCTGCAGCAGCAGGATGTCGGGCGTGTCCAAGCCGCCGGTCTTGTGCGTCTTGGCGAGTTTGGGCTCCATGAAGCGCACCGCGTCGTAACCGAAGTAGCCGGCCAGCCCGCCGCAAAAGCGCGGCAGGCCGGGCCGCAGCGCCACCTTGAAGCGCTGCTGGTAGGCCTCGATGAAATCCAGCGGATTGCCCTCGTGGCGCTCGACCACCTGGCCATCGGTGACGATCTCGGTGACGGGGCCGGCCGCGCCACCGCTGGCGCGCAGCAGCGTGCGCGCGGGCCGGCCGATGAACGAGTAGCGGCCGAAGCGCTCACCGCCCACCACCGATTCGAGCAGGAAGCTGTGCTTGGCGCCCCCGGCCAGCTTCAGGTAGAGCGACAGCGGAGTTTCGAGGTCAGCGAAAGCCTCGCTGAGCAGGGGAATTCGGTTGAAGCCCTGGCCGGCCAGGCTCTTGAATTCAAGTTCGGTGATCACGGTGCACAACTCCTGGGGTCCGGCGCCGGGCGCAAGGGCGCAGCATGGGCTCGGACGGTGCTGAATTCAGCGGTAGGGCGGAGACGACCCACCCACGACGCAGGCCGCGTGGCGCATCCGGTGCGCAGTGTGCTGGAGGCGCGACACCCGGGCCCGGCGGCCGGCAACCAGTCAGACCCTTGCTGGGCAGCGTCGCCAGGGCCAGGCTCGCCGGACGGACGTCCCTGGGGTCTGGTGGCACGGGGCCAGGTGCGTGAACAACATGATTTTGAGTGTATCAGCGGCCTTCACGGAGACACACGGAGGCAGCCGCCGCGCCACTCGCGCTGACTTTCACCGCGGCGCTGCAAGCTGGCGGTCCGGCGGCGCCAGTGCGTCCAGCCCGGCGATGACCGCATCGGGCCGCGCATCGGCCACCGGCTGGCCATGGTTGTAACCGTAGTTCACCAGCACCACCGGGCAGCCGGCGGCGCGGGCGGCCTGGGCGTCGTTGCTGGAATCGCCCACCATCAGCGTGTGCGCCGGCAGGGTGCCCAGCGCGCGGCAGGTCTCCAGCAGCGGCAGCGGGTCAGGCTTCTTGCGAGCGAAGGCATCACCGCCGAACACATGGACAAAAAAACCGCTCAGCCCCTTGGCCGCCAGCAACGGGCGGGCAAACGCAGTGGGCTTGTTGGTCAGGCAGGCCAGCGGCAGACCGGCTGCAGCGAGGCGCCGCAGACCATCGACCACCCCCGGATAAACCGCCGAATACTGCCCGTTGATGGCCAGGTAATGGTGCTGGTAGCGCGCATACGCGGTGGCGTAGAGGCCGGCGTCGGCGCCGGCCTGGGCCAGCGTGCTGCGAATCAGGTGCTCGCTGCCCTTGCCCACGGTCAGCGCGATGAAGGCGCGACCCACCGGTGGCAGGCCCTGCTCGGCCAGCATGGCGTTGAGCGCCACCTCGAAATCACCGACGGTGTCGACCAGGGTGCCATCGAGGTCGACGATGACGGCTTGCAACGAGGTCCAGTCCAGAGGCATGGTGGTGGGCTTTCTTGCGGGCTTTCTTGCGGGCGGTCTGGTGGGCGGTCTGGTGGGCGGTCTGGCTGACCGTCTGACGGACCGTCTGACGGCCAGGCAGCCCGAGGCGGGCAGCGGGCTCGGAGGGCGGAGGTCAGCGCCGGGGAGCGGACAATCCGCCACCTTGCGCTGGCACCTCGCCCCGATTCTCGCGTACGCGGGCCTACCCGCACGGTGGTCGACGAGATGCCGCCGCTGACCGACCAGGCGGCACAGTTGCCCGGCAGCTCGGTGGGCTTTTTACAGTGCATCGACTGGATGCTGCAGCCCCGCCACGCGGCGGCCAACGGCCACACCGAGCCGAGGCTGGCGGCCGCCGAGAGCTAGGAGCATCCCAAGCGCCTGGCGGCGCCCGTTGTTCGCGGAGAAACGATCATGCGCTACAAGGTGAACGGCAGCGCCGAAATGACCGAACACGCATTGGTGCGAGCGTCGCAGCGGTCTCAGCCGCTGTGGTTCGAGCC
>JBBQVF010000115.1:0-14718 GCA_038211805.1 Burkholderiales bacterium
TGCCCAGGTAGCCGAAACCGGCGCCGCGGGTCAGCAAATCCATGTCCAGGCCGTACTTGGCGGCGTAATAGCTGATCGGCAGGCCGGTCAGGAAGGTGATCAGCCCGACCACCAGGATCGCCCACAACGCGTTGGTGAAACCGTAGCTCAGCGCGATGGCCCCGCCGATGGCCTCCAGCGCCAGGAAGGAGGTGGCGCCCAGCGCGGTGTTGGCCACCCGCAACTCGGTCCACTTGCGGAAGTGCCGAGGTGTGTAGCGCAGGGCGTAGTCCTCCAGCGTCTCGTCGGCGACCCAGCTGTTGTAGTCGCGGCGGATGCGGAAGATCTTCTGCGGGGCTGTCGCCAATCGGGAACCTCTTGAGCGGGTGTGGGGGGGCGGATCAGGGCGGTACGCAAGAAGCAGTCCCAGGTGGTACGGGGCGGCAGCAGGCCAGGCAGCCATGCCCGTACCCCGGGGCCTGGCGACCGGTGCTGGGCGCGAGTGTGGTGGCGCCACGCCGGCCCGGCACTGCGTTGAATGACGTATTCGGCCCGCGTCGACCTTCTCCTACCGTGGTGTCCATGTCGCAGCCCACCACCCTCGCCTCGCCCCACCCGGCAGGCCAGGGCCACCGGCTCAGGCAGCGCCCCGTTTTGGTGCCTCACGCCCCGCTTTGCCCTCAGTTGTGAATCCCCCCCAAGGAGAACCGAATGTCGAACTACTTTGACCGCGATCTGAAATCCAACCAGCGCCGCCGCCTGCTGCAAGGCGCCGCCGCGCTGCCGCTGGCCGGCATCCCGGCCTGGGCCGCGGCCCAGCAGTTCCCGACCGCCAAGGTCAACACCACCAAGCTGGCGATCACCGACACCGAGGTCACCGTGGGCCAGCTGCACTCGAGCACCGGCACGATGGCCATCAGCGAGACCGGCTCGATCCAGGCCGAGCAACTCGCGATCGACCAGATCAACGCAATGGGCGGCATCCTGGGTCGCAAGATCAAGGTCATCAAGGAAGACGGCGCCAGCGACTGGCCCACCTTCGCCGAGAAGAGCAAGAAGCTGCTGGTCAACGACAAGGTGGCCGCGGTGTTCGGCTGCTGGACCAGCGCCTCGCGCAAGGCCGTGCTGCCGGTGTTCGAGAAGGAAAACGGCCTGCTGTACTACCCCACCTTCTACGAAGGCCTGGAGCAGAGCAAAAACGTGATCTACACCGGCCAGGAAGCCACGCAGCAGATCCTGTACGGCCTGGACTGGGCGCAGAAGGAGAAGAAGGCCAAGACCTACTTCCTGATCGGCAGCGACTACATCTGGCCGCGCACCTCGATGAAGATCGCGCGCAAACATGTCGAGAACTTCCAGAAGGGCAAGATCGTCGGCGAGGAGTACTACCCGCTGGGCAGCACCAACTTCGGCAGCCTGATGAACAAGATCAAGCTGGCCAAGCCCGACTGCATCTTCACCGCGGTGGTGGGCGGCAGCAACGTGGCCTTCTACAAGGCGCTGAAGGCCGCCGGCATCACCGGCGACAAGCAGCTGCTGCTGACGCTGGCGGTGACCGAGGACGAGATGACCGGTGTGGGAGGCGAGAACTTCGCCGGCTTCTACTCGTCGATGAAGTACTTCCAGTCGCTGGACAACCCCAACAACAAGGCGTTTGTGGCCGCCTTCAAGGCCAAGTACGGCAAGGATGCGGTGATCGGCGACGTGACCCAGGCCGGCTACCTCGGCCCCTGGCTGTGGAAGGCCGCGGTCGAGAAGGCCGGCAGCTTCGACGTCGACAAGGTGGTGGCGGCCTCCGAGACCGGCACCATCGAGCTGAAGACCGCGCCCGAAGGCTACGTCAAGCTCGACAAGAACCACCACCTGTGGAGCAAGTCGCGCATCGCCCAGGGACAGCCGGACGGCACCTTCAAGGTGGTGTCGGAGAGCCCTGAGCTGATCAAGCCGGACCCGTTCCCCAAAGGCTATCAGTAACCCCCCCCCCCGAAGCGGCCAAGGCCGCTCCCCCCCAGGGGGGCGCAAGCCAGCGGCCCGGCAAAGCCGGTTCCGCGGCTTGAACTTGGCTCCCCCCGAAGGGCCTTCGGCCCTCCCCCCCAGGGGGGTCACCCCTACGGCCCGGCGAAGCCGGTTCCGTGGGGTGTGCTTGAAGTGGCCCTGGCCTTCGGCTTGGGGCCGTAACAGCCGGTCCTGCACGCTCTGCTGCCCTACGCGAGAAGAACCCAGGTGCGCCCATGAATTTTTCCGAGCTGCTGAACATCGGCCTGATGCAGGGCTTCGCGGGCTTGAGCCTGTTCGCGGTGCTGCTGCTGATGGGCCTGGGGCTGGCCATCATCTTTGGCCAGATGGGCGTGATCAACATGGCGCATGGCGAGTTCATGACCATCGGCGCCTACACCATCTTCCTGGGCTCGACGCTGGCCGAGAAGTTCGCGCCCAGCATGGTCAGCACCTACTTTCCCATCGCCATCGTGCTGGCCTTCGGCTTTGCGTTCGTGGCCGGCTGGTTCATCGAATGGGCGTTGATCCGCCACCTCTACAAGCGCCCGCTCGACACGCTGCTGGCCACCTGGGGCATCAGCCTGGCGATGCAGCAGTGCTTTCGCACCTTCATCGGCCCCAAGGAAGTGAGCCCCACGCTGCCCGAGTGGCTGATGGGTTCGTGGGCGCCGCACCCGGGGCTGGACATCCCCATCAACGGCATGTTCGTGCTGGCACTCACCGCCTTCGTCACCGGCGCCGTGCTGCTGGCGCTGGCCAAGAGCCGCTGGGGCCTGCGCGTGCGCGCCACGGTGAGCAACCGCACGATGGCCAACGCCATCGGCATCAACACCCAAAAGACCGACCGCCTGACCTTCGCCATCGGCTGCGGCATCGCCGGCATGGCCGGCGCGGCCTTCACCACCATCGGCTCGACCGGGCCGACCTCGGGCTCGCTCTACATCGTCGACTCGTTCCTGGTCGTCACCTTCGGCGGCGCGGCCAGCCTGCTGGGCACGGTGGTGTCGGCCTTCGGCATCGCACAGACCCAGTCGATCACCGAGTTTTTCCTGTCGGGCTCGATGGCCAAGGTGATCACGCTGTCGTTGATCGTGTTGATCCTGATGGTGCGACCCCAGGGCCTTTTCGCTTCCAAGGTCCGACGCTGAACTGCTACTGGAGCCCAACCCGATGACTGCCCTCAAAGAATTGATCAAACGCTACCAGCTGGCCAGCCTGCTGGTGCTGACCCTGCTGCTGGCGGTGGTGCTGCCGCTGGCGCTGGACATCTTCCGCCTCAACCTGGTGGGCAAGTACCTCACCTATGCCTTCGTCGCCATCGGCCTGGTGATGGTGTGGGGTTACGGCGGCGTGCTGAGCCTGGGCCAGGGCGTGTTCTTCGGCCTGGGCGGCTACGCGATGGCGATGTTCCTGAAGCTCGAAGCCAGCGACCCGATCACCACCAAGATCCAGTCGACGCCGGGCATCCCCGACTTCATGGACTGGAACCAGATCACCGAATTGCCCACCTTCTGGCTGCCGTTCAAGAGCCTGCCGCTGACCCTGATCGCCATCGTCGCCGTGCCCACGCTGCTGGCCTGGATCATCAGCTACGCGATGTTCAAGCGCCGGGTGGGCGGGGTGTACTTCGCGATCATCACCCAGGCGGTGGCGCTGATCCTCACGGTGCTGATCATCGGCCAGCAAGGCTACACCGGCGGCGTCAACGGCATGACCGACCTGAAGACCGTGCTGGGCTGGGACACCCGCACCGATTCGGCCAAGTACATCCTGTACTACCTGTGCGTGGCGCTGCTGATCGCCAGCATCCTGCTGTGCCGCTGGATTCAGACCGGCAAGGCCGGCACCCTGCTGCTGGCCATGCGCGACAAGGAAGACCGGGTGCGCTTCTCGGGCTACGACGTCGCCAACTTCCGCATCTTCACCTTCTGCCTGGCCGCCGCGCTGTCAGGCATCGGCGGTGCGCTGTTCTCGCTGCAGGTGGGCTTCATGTCGCCCAGCTTCGTCGGCATCGTGCCCAGCATCGAGATGGTGATCTACGCCGCGGTGGGTGGCCGCATGAGCCTGGTGGGTGCGGTCTACGGCGCGCTGCTGGTCAATGCCGGCAAGACCTTCTTCTCGGAGAGCTTCCCCGACCTGTGGCTGTTCCTGATGGCCGGCCTGTTCATCGGCGTGACCATGGCCTTCCCGATGGGGCTGGCCGGCTTGTGGGAAAGCCATGTGGTGCGGTGGTGGAACCGGCGCCGTGGTGTGAAGGTGCCGGCCGCTGCGGCTGCCACGCCAACGCCGACGATGCCCGCCGTGCATAGCGTCGAGCCGAACACCTTGCCCAAGGGCATCAGCGGCCAGCAGGCTTGAACCAGAGGGCAGTCACATGAGCAATACGGATTACGCGCTCGCCATCGAAGACCTCACTGTCTCGTTCGACGGCTTCAAGGCGATCGACGCGCTGACGATCTACATCGACAAAAACGAACTGCGCGTGATCATCGGCCCCAACGGCGCCGGCAAGACCACGCTGCTCGACCTGATCTGCGGCAAGACCAAGGCGGCCAGCGGCAGCATCAAGTTCAAGAACACCGAGCTGACCCGGATGGCCGAGTTCCAGCGCGTGCGGCTGGGCATCGGCCGCAAGTTCCAGACACCGTCGATCTACGAGAACTTGAGCGTGTTCCAGAACCTCGAGGTCTCCTACCCCAAGGGCCGTTCGGTGTTCGGTGCGCTGGCCTTCAAGTGCGATGACGAGGTCAAGGCCCGGGTGCAGGTGGTGGCCGAGGACATCTTCCTCAGCGACAAGCTGGCCACCGAAGCCGGCCTGCTGAGCCACGGCCAGAAGCAGTGGCTGGAGATCGGCATGCTGCTGATGCAAGACCCCGAGCTGCTGCTGCTGGACGAACCCATCGCCGGCATGAGCGCACGCGAGCGTGAGCTGACCGCCGAGCTGCTGCAGCGCATCTGCAAGAACCGATCGGTGATCGTGATCGAGCACGACATGGACTTCGTCAAGCAGATCGCCCACAAGGTGACGGTGATGCACCAGGGAAAGATCCTGGCCGAAGGCTCGATGGACAAGGTCCAAAACGACCCGAAAGTCATCGACGTTTACTTAGGACATTGAGGACGCCACCCATGCTGAGCGTAAAAGACCTGTTCGTCGCCTACGGCCAGAGCGAGGCGCTGCACGGCATCAGTTTCGAGGCCGCGCCAAAGGAAACCGTGGCCATCATGGGCCGCAACGGCATGGGCAAGACCACGCTGTTCAAGGCGCTGATGGGCGTGATGCCCACGCGCAGTGGCTCGGTCACCGTGGCCGGCCAGGAGATCAGCCGCGACGAGAGTTTTCGCCGCGTTGCCAAGGGCATCGCCTACGTGCCGCAGGGCCGCATGATCTTCCCGACGCTGACGGTCGAGGAGAACATCCAGACCGGGCTGGAGAACTCGAAACACCGCCGCATCCCCGACGAGATCTTCGCGCTGTTCCCGGTGCTGTGGGACATGCGCCGGCGCAAGGGCGGCAACCTGTCGGGTGGCCAGCAGCAGCAGCTGGCGATCGCCCGTGCGCTGGTGACCGAGCCCAAGGTGCTGCTGCTCGACGAGCCGACCGAAGGCATCCAGCCCTCGATCATCAAGGACATCGCCAAGGCGCTGAACGAGATCCGCAAGATGCGCGAGATCACCATCATCGTCAGCGAGCAGGTGCTGAGCTTTGCGCTGGATGTGGCCGACCGGCTGTTTGTCATCGAAGGCGGCCGCCTGGTGCACGAGACCCGCCGCGCCGACACCGATGTCGCTCACATCAAGCAATACCTCTCTGTTTAGAGATGGCAGCCCCCACGCTTGTCGCTTCGCTCCGGCGCTGCCCCCCGAGGGGGCGCAGTCCGCCTTGGGGCGGCCCGGCGCCGGACTGTTTTCCACCCCCACCCCACACCGCAAGGAGATGAGCATGGCCGAGACCCTGATCAGCGTTGACCTCAGCAAGAGCCCGCTGGAGAACGAGAACATCCACAACCGCTGGCACCCCGACATCCCGATGGCCTGCTGGGTGAACCCCGGCGACGACTTCATCCTGGAAACCTTCGACTGGACCGGTGGTTTCATCAAGAACAACGACAGCGCCGACGACGTGCGCGACATCGACCTGACCACCGTGCACTACCTGTCGGGCCCGGTGGGCGTGAAAGGCGCCGAGCCCGGCGACCTGCTGGTGGTCGACCTGCTCGACATCGGCGCCAAGCAGGACAGCCTGTGGGGCTTCAACGGCTTCTTCAGCAAGAAGAACGGCGGCGGCTTTCTGACCGAGCATTTTCCGTTGGCTCAGAAGTCGATCTGGGACATCAAGGGCATGTTCACCAGCAGCCGCCACATCCCCTCGGTCAGCTACGCCGGCCTGATCCACCCCGGGCTGATCGGCTGCCTGCCCGACCCCAAGATGCTGGAGCTGTGGAACACGCGCGAGCAGGCGCTGATCGACTCCGACCCCGCCACCAGCGGCCTGGCCAACCCGCCGTTCGCCGGCACCGCCCACATGGGCAAGATGACCGGCGACGCCAAGGCCAAGGCCGCTGCCGAAGCCGCGCGCACCGTGCCGCCGCGTGAACATGGCGGCAACTGCGACATCAAGGATCTGTCGCGCGGCGCCAAGGTCTACTTCCCAGTCTATGTGGATGGCGCCGGCCTGAGCGTGGGCGACCTGCACTTCTCGCAGGGCGACGGCGAGATCACCTTCTGCGGCGCGATCGAGATGGCCGGCTGGGTGCACATGCGGGTCACGCTGATCAAGGGCGGCATGGCCAAGTACGGCATCAGGAACCCGATCTTCAAGCCCAGCCCGATCACGCCCACCTACAACGACTACCTGATCTTCGAAGGCATCAGCGTCGATGAGAGCGGCAAGCAGTACTACCTGGACGTCAACGTGGCCTACCGCCAGGCCTGCCTGAACGCGATCGAGTACCTGAAGAAGTTCGGCTACTCGGGCGCGCAGGCCTATTCGATCCTGGGCACGGCGCCGGTGCAAGGCCACATCAGCGGCGTGGTCGATGTGCCGAACGCCTGCGCCACGCTGTGGCTGCCGACGCAGATCTTCGACTTCGACATCAACCCCAACGCCGCCGGCCCGATCAAGCACCTGGACGGCTCGATCGACATGCCGCTGTCGCAAGACGTGATCTGACGCCTCGCCCTGAGAACCGGAGCCGCCGCCATGCCGACCTACGACTACGCCTGTTCGGACTGCGGTGGCTTCGACGCCTTCCGCGTCCTGGCCGACCGCAATGAACCCGCCACCTGCCCCGATTGCGGCGGCGCATCGCCCCGGGTGTTTGCCACCGCGCCACGGCTGGCGCTGATGGACGGCGGCACCCGCAATGCCATGGCCACCAACGAGCGTGCGCGGCACGAGCCGAAGTCGTCGGCCGAGTACGCCCGCCTGAAACATCCGGCCGGCTGCGGCTGCTGCAGCACCGCCAAGCGCGGCGCCACCTTGAAGGCAGCCAACGGCAACAAGGCCTTCCCCAGCAAGCGGCCGTGGATGATCAGCCACTGAGTCGTGGCTGGCTTGGTCTGTCGAGATGCATCGTCGGCCTACGGCGTTGCTGACGTTGCGACGGTCAGCTCAGGAGAAACGCGCTTTCGCGCTGTCGTGGCAGCCAGGCCGAGGCCGTGGGGCCGTTCAGGGCTTGGCCCGCGAACACACGTCACAGGCCGTTTGACCTCGAAGCACCGCCGCCGCGCCTCGCGAGCCAACCCTGCCCGACCCCACAGCCCCGTCCTGGCGGCAGCGCCAGTGGACCGCGGGCGACAAACCAGCGGCTGGCAAATCGCGTGCAAGGGGCGTGCGGCCCACGCAGGGACGCGGTGATTCTCTTCTTGGCAGCACCAAAGCCCTGTCCTGCCGGGTCGGGGCTGGGGGGTCGGGCAGGGCTTGGTGCGCGAGGCGCGGAGGCAACCGGGGTGAGGGCACGCAGCCTCGTCGTGTGTTCGCGCGCCAAGCCCTGAACGGCCCCACGGCCTCGGCCTGGCCGCCACTGCGCTCGAACGCCCGCTTTCCGGCAACCAAACAACGTCAGCAACGAGCAAGGCCAACCTTCCCAGCGCGATGGCCGGCTACGCATCCGCACACCGCACACCGCACACCGCACACCGCACACCGCACCCGCACCCGCACCCGCACTCGCCACCGCCACCGCCACCGCCACCGCCACCGCCACCGCCACCGCCACCGAGCTTGGTCGAGAATGCAGGCCCTTGTTTGCACCTGACCGCCAATGGCCGACGCCCACCCAACCGACACCTTGACCCTGTTGCGCGCCGGCCACTTGGCCGGCGTCACTCGGCTCGACTTGCGCGGTTGCGGCCTGCAAGAGGTGCCGATCGACGTCTTCGCGCTGGCCCCCACGCTGGAAGTGCTGGACCTGTCTGGCAACCACCTGCATACCCTGCCCGAGGCCATGGCCGGCCTGCATCGGCTGCACACCCTGTTTGCGTC
Source organism: Burkholderiales bacterium (assembly GCA_038211805.1). Classification (GTDB taxonomy): domain Bacteria; phylum Pseudomonadota; class Gammaproteobacteria; order Burkholderiales; family Burkholderiaceae_C; genus Pseudaquabacterium. Next base: position 8,465 of record JBBQVF010000115.1, read on the forward strand.
CGACAACCGGTTCACCACCCTGCCCGCCATGCTGGGCCGCTGCCCGGCGCTCGACACCTTGGGCTTCAAGGCCAACCAGATTGCCGAGGTGCCGGCGCAAGCCCTGGCGCCCACACTGCGCTGGCTGATCTTGACCGACAACCGCATCGCCGCCCTGCCCGACAGCCTGCTGCGCTGCACCCGGATGCAGAAGCTGATGCTGGCCGGCAACCGGCTCAGCCACCTGCCCACCGGCCTGGCCGCCTTGCAGCGGCTGGAGCTGCTGCGCCTGTCAGCCAACCACTTCGAGGCCGCCGCGGACGCACTGCCCGACGACTTGCTGGCCCTGCCCCGGCTGGCCTGGCTGGCCCATGGCGGCAACCCGTTCAGCCAGGCCAGCGAGCAAGCGGCCGAGGCCAGGGCCGGCACCGGCCCGGTCTTGCCCGACATTCACTGGGCGGCCCTGCAACTGCACAGCCTGCTGGGTGAAGGCGCCTCGGGCCAGATCCACGCCGCGATGTGGCAGCGCGACAGAGGCGGCGAATTGCCGGTGGCCGTCAAGCTGTTCAAAGGCGCTGTCACCAGCGACGGCCTGCCGCGCAGCGAGATGGCGGCATGCATCGCGGCAGGCCGCCATCCGCACATCGTGGGCGTCGAAGGACGGCTGAGCGGCCACCCCGATGGCCGGCAAGGCCTGGTGCTGCCGCGCATCGCGCCGCACTACCGCCCGCTGGCCGGCCCACCCAGCATGGCCAGCTGCAGCCGCGACGTGTATGCGCCCGGCCTGCGCCTGCCCGCCGCCCAGGCCGTGGCCATCGCCCAAGGCCTGCATGCCGCACTGGGCCACCTGCACGGCCAAGGCCTGATGCACGGCGACCTGTACGCCCACAACTTGCTGGTCGACGATCAGGGCGGTGGCCTGCTCAGCGACTTCGGTGCCGCCTCGTTCCTGCCGGTGGACGACCCGCGGCGCAGCGCCGCATTGAAGGCTCTGGACCGGCGCGCGCTGGGCGTGCTGGTGGACGAGCTGGCCGAACACTGCGACAACCCGGCCGCACTGACGGCCTTGCGGGCCGGCGCTTGACGCGCCGCGCCTGACGGCAGCCACCGGCGCGTCGCGCCGGCGTGCTGTCTGGCGGCCCGTTCGGCCCGTTCGGCTGGCCGCGTCGATCCGGCGCTACGTCAATCAACGTATTCGCCGGCGGTGGTGTCGTTTCCACAATGGACCGCATCCCAAGACCCACCCGGAGCAGGCCATGCACCACGGCGATATATCGAGCAGCAAGGACACCGTCGGTGTCGCGGTCGTCAACTACAAGATGCCACGCCTGCACACCAAGGCAGAAGTGCTGGAGAACGCGAAGAAGATCGCCGCGATGATCGAGGGCATGAAGGTCGGCCTGCCGGGCATGGACCTGGTGATCTTTCCCGAGTACAGCACCCACGGCATCATGTACGACTCGGCCGAGATGTACGACACCGCCGCCGCCGTGCCCGGCGCCGAGACTGAGGTGTTTGCCGCGGCCTGCCGCAAGGCCAAGGTGTGGGGGGTTTTTTCGCTGACCGGCGAGCGCCATGAAGAGCACCCGCACAAGGCGCCCTACAACACCCTGATCCTGATGAACGACCAGGGCGAGATCGTCCAGAAGTACCGCAAGATCATGCCCTGGGTGCCGATCGAGGGCTGGTACCCGGGCAACTGCACCTATGTGTCGGACGGCCCGAAAGGTCTCAAAGTCAGCTTGATCATCTGCGACGACGGCAACTACCCCGAGATCTGGCGCGACTGCGCGATGAAGGGCGCCGAGCTGATCATCCGCTGCCAGGGCTACATGTACCCGGCCAAGGAGCAGCAGATCCTGATGAGCAAGGCCATGGCCTTTGCCAACAACTGCTACGTGGCGGTGGCCAATGCCTCGGGCTTCGACGGCGTGTATTCGTACTTCGGCCATTCGGCACTGATCGGCTTCGACGGCCGCACGCTGGGCGAGTGCGGCGAAGAAGACATGGGCATCCAGTACGCCGCGCTCAGCAAGCACCTGATCCGCGACTTCCGCAAACACGGCCAGAGCGAAAACCATTTGTTCAAGCTGCTGCACCGCGGCTACACCGGGCTGATCAACTCGCGCGAAGGCGACCAGGGCGTGGCCGCCTGCCCCTACGAGTTCTACAGCCAGTGGATCAACGACCCCGAGGGCACACGCAAGCGGGTGGAAGCCTTCACCCGCGAGACAGTGGGCACCGAGGAATGCCCGATCGAGGGCATTCCCAATCCCGACACGCTGGGCCACCGCTGAAGACCGGCACACCGCCCCGCAGCGCACCGCAGCATCCGCCCGCCATGAATGCACCCCACCCGCCGCCACTGGCCGCCTGGCGGCTGCCGGTCGAGCCGCACTACCAGGCCACCGGCGACGAGATCACGCGCTTCGAGGCCGCCGCCGCACGGCGCCTGCCGCTGTTGCTGAAAGGCCCCACCGGTTGCGGCAAGACCCGCTTTGTCGAGCACATGGCCTGGCGACTGCAGCGCCCGCTGGTCACCGTGGCCTGCCATGAAGACCTGAGCGCCGGCGACCTGGTCGGCCGCTGGCTGCTGGACGCCGACGGCACGCGCTGGCAGGACGGCCCGCTGACGCTGGCCGCGCGCTTCGGCGGCATCTGCTACCTGGACGAGCTGGTCGAGGCCCGGGCCGACACCACGGTGGTGATCCACCCGCTGACCGACACCCGCCGCATGCTGCCGCTGGCCCAGCGCAACGAACTGGTGCCCGCCCACCCCGACTTCCTGCTGGTGGTGTCGTACAACCCCTCGCCGATGGCGCGCGAGATGAAGACCAGCACCCGCCAGCGCTTCTGTGCGATGGCCTTCGACTACCCCGCGCCCGAACACGAGGCTGGCATCGTGGCGCGTGAATCAGGGCTGGACATCGCCCGCTGCGCCGCCATCGTCGCGTTCGGCGTGCGCACGCGCCGGCTGCAGGGCCAGGGGCTGGACGAAGGCGCGTCGACCCGCACGCTGGTGCATGCCGCGCTGCTGGTGCAGCAGGGCCTGTCGCCAGCCACCGCCTGCCGCATGGCCGTGGCCGATGCGCTGAGCGACGAGCCCGGCGTGCACCAGGCGCTGCACGCGGCGCTGGACGCGTCGTTCTGAGCGGTCGGCGACTGCGTCCGCCCACCGCCGTCAGACCGCCGTCAGATCGCCGTCGTCAGACCGCCTCCACCCCACCACGGCCGCCGCCACGGCATCCCGCACCATGCAGACCGCCGCCCAGACCCAGAACCCGGCACAGCCGCTGTCGCTGTGGCTGCGCCTGCTCTGGCGCACCGCGCCGGCGCTGCATCTCGACAGCGAGGCGCCCTTCATCGCCGGCGGCGGCATCCACCTGCCGGCACGGCCGCTGTGGCAGCAGCACTGCGCCGCTGCCGCCCATGCCGCTGCCCACCTGGTCTATTCACCGGCCGGCTTCGAGGTCGATGGCCTGGTGCCGATCGCCCGCAACCTGCTGGCGCTGCTGGAAGACGCGCGCGTCGAGGCGCTGGCGATGCGCGAGCTGCCCGGCCTGGCCCGCCTGTGGCGGCCGCTGCACACCGCCACGCCCGACGACGGCATCGGTTGCGAGGCCCTGATGCGCCGGCTGGCCCGCGCGCTGGCCGACCCCGGTTACGACGACCCCGACCCCTGGGTGGCCAAGGGCCGGCGGCTGTTCTACCTCGACGAAAGCCTGGCCCTGCCGGCGCTGCGCACCCCCGCCGAACTGCGCAGTGCGGCGATGCGCCTGGGCCACGACATCGGCCAACGGCGCCTGCCGTTCAACCACCGCGCTTACCGGCCTGCGCCGGCCTACCGCGACGACCACCGCTGGATGTGGGCGGCCGACCAGTTGGCCGTCGTGCAGCCGCCACCCCGGCCCGAGCCCGCGCCTGCCGATGCGCCGCGGCCGCGCGACGAGCCCGAACCCGCCGCCCCCGGCACCGTCACGCTGCACCCCGAATGGGACCGCCTGATCCAGCGCCTGCGGCCCGACTGGTGCCGGGTGATCGAACCCGCCGCGGCGCAGGCGCCGACAGCCTCACCCGCCGACACCGACCCCGCTGGCGCCGGCGCCAGCCGCGAACTCGCCCGCCGGCTGCTGAGCCCCTTGCGCAGCCTGACCCGGCCGCTGGCCGGACGCGGGTGCAGCGCGGACGGCGAGGTGTTCGACCTGGATGCGCTGGTGAACTGGCAGATCGCGCGCCGCGGCGGGCAGGCGCCCGACACCAGGCTGTATCGCGCGCGGCAGCGTCAGGCGGCCCGCACCGCAGTTTGGTTGCTGGTCGACCGCTCGGCGTCGACCGCGGCGCCCGCATCGGCATCGGCTTCGGGGTCGCGCCCGGCGCAAGGCACTGCCGCCACACAGCCACCGTCCACGCCGCGCACCGTGCTGCAGGCGGCCTGCTCATCGGCCGCCGCCGCTGCGCTGGCCCTGCAGACCTTGGGCGTGCCCTGCGCGGTGGTGGCCTTCAGCTCGAATGGCCGCCAAGCCGTGCACTGGCACACCGTCAAGGCGCTGGGCCAGGCGGTGGACGACACGCTGGCCCTGCGCCTGCAGGCGTTGCGCAGCGGCGGATCGACCCGGCTGGGCGCAGCACTGCGTCACGCCACCGCGCGGCTGGGTGCGCAGCGCGGCACCGGCCGGGGCGCGCCCGGCTGGGTGCTGCTGCTGTCGGACGGCGAGCCGCACGATGTCGACGTGCACGACCCGCGCTACCTGGTCGACGACGCCCGCCACGCAGTGCGCGACGGCCAGCGCCGCGCCGTGCGCATGGCCTGCCTGACGCTGGGTGGCGCGCCCGCGCCGCAGGCACTGCGCATCTTCGGGCGCCACGGCACGCAGGCGCTGGCCGATGCCGCGGCCCTGCCCCGTGCACTGCGCCGGCTGGTCGCCTGACACGGCAGCTGCCGGCGGCCCACCGCCGCCCGGCAGCGCCCGGCAGCGCCTGGCAGCGCGGCTTCGCAGCCAGGCTGCGCCTTACAACCCCTTGGCCGGGTTGATCAACACCTTGCTGCCGGTGTTGCGCGCGCCGTAGAAGGCAATCGCCTCGGCGCTCAGCGCCTCGGCCAGCGACAGCTCACGGGCATAGTGGCTGGCGAAGGTGGTCTTCAATTCGCTGGCCACGCGCTGGCGCAATGCCTGCGCGCCGGCCGAGCCGATCTTCTGCAGGAACGGCGTCAGCAGCCAGCCGCCGACGCCCCAGGCCATGCCGAAACTGCGCTGGATCTCGGTCGGCCGGGTGTCGAGGTGGCCATACAGGTAGACCTGCTTGTGCACCGCCGAGCCGTAGCGGCTGTATTCCTTGGCATTGCGGTTGATCGCGGCTTCCATGCCCGCCAGGATCTGCCCGGCCAGCGTGCCGCCGCCGGTGGCGTCGAAGGCGATGGTGGCGCCGGTGGCGGCCAGCGCATCGGTCAGGTCGGCCATGAAGGTGGGCGAGGTCATGTTGCAGACATGCTTGGCGCCGATGCCGCGCAGCAGCGCCTCTTGCTCGGTCTTGCGCACGATGTTGACCAGCGCGATGCCGTCCTTCTGGCAGATCTTGTTGAGCATCTGGCCCAGGTTGCTGGCCGCCGCGGTGTGCACCAGCGCGGTGTGGCCCTCGCGCTTCATGGTCTCGGTCATGCCCAGCGCGGTCAGCGGGTTGACGAAGCACGACGCGCCTTCGGCCGGCGTGGTGCCTTCAGGCAGCAGCAGGCACTGCGCCGCGCCGATCACCCGGTACTGCGCATACATCGCGCCGCCCAGCACCGCCACCGTCTTGCCCAGCAGCGCCTGCGCGGCGGGGCTTTCACCGGCGGCGATGACCACGCCGGCACCTTCGTTGCCCACCGGCATCGACTGGCCCAGCCGCGCGGCCATCGCCGGCATAGCGCGCTCGGGAATGCGGGCGGTGGCCACCGGGGCGGCGGCGGTGCCGGTGACCACGAACGTGCTGGTATCGGCCGCGCCGAACAGCAGGCCGATGTCGGACGGGTTGATCGGCGTGGCCTCGATGCGCACCAGCACGTCGCCGGCGCCCAGCGCGGGCACGGGGCTGGGTTCGAGCGACAGGCGCAGGCTGCCGTCGGCTTGCACCAGCGAGCACAGTTGCAGGCCGGTGGTGGGGAGGGTGGTGGTCATGGTGATGTCCTGATGGAAGGGAGGGGAAAATCAGAGCCGATGGCTCAGAGACGGTAGATCCGGCGCGCCGTGCCGGCAAAGAGGTCGGCCTTCTCGTCGGCACTGGCGCCAGCGGCCAGG
>JBBQVF010000116.1:0-14368 GCA_038211805.1 Burkholderiales bacterium
CGCGTCGTGGATCCTGCGCGGGTTGCTGTGGACCCAGGGGTTGGCCATGCCCTTCTGCGCGATGATGGCCAGCCGCTCGTGGTCGAAGCCCAGCTGCGACAGCCGGGTCGGCAGGCCCAGGCGGGCGATCATCGCCTCGACCTGGTCGGCAGCCGGTGTGTGCGGGTCGCCCAGCGCGGCGGCGATCTCGGCCAGCTGCACCGCGCAGACCTCGGCGTTGTAGCGCATCACCGTGGGCAACAGCACGCAGGAGGTGATGCCGTGCGGCACGCCCGCGTCGGCGCCCAGCGCATGGCCCAGGCCGTGGCTGGCGCCGTACTCGGTGCGGCGGATGCTGGTGGCCGCCAGCCAGGCGCCCAGCTGGCCGTCGAGCCGGGCGTCCAGGTCGTCGGGGTCGCTGGCGTGGCGGGTCAGCGAGCGGCCCAGCAGTTGCAGCGCGCGCACGCTGGTGGCGTCGATCAGCGGCTGGGCGTTGATCGAGCACAGCGCCTCCACCGCATGGTCGACCGCGCGCACGCCGGTGGACAGCCACAGCCGGGCGGGGGTGTGCACGGTGATGCGCGGGTCGAGGATGACGGCGGCCGCGCCGATGAAGGCGCCGGTGTAGCCCTGCTTGGTGCCGAAGCGGGTGTCGGTGCAGCCGCCGAGGTCACTGAACTCGGCGCCCGACAGCGTGGTCGGCACCGCAATCTGGCGGCACGGTGGGCGGCCAGGCTGCGGCGTCACGCGGCTGCCGTCAGGCGCCACCCGCAGGTGCCAGTCGTCGAGCTGCTCGATGCGGGTGAGTCCCTCGGCCAGCGCCACCAGCGCCACTTTCACGGTGTCGATCACCGTGCCGCCGCCGATGCTGACCACCAGGTCGGCCTGCGCCGTGCGCAGCGCCTGCGCCAGCGCGATGACGCTGTCGCGCGGCGTGTGCTCGACGCAGTCGTCGAACAGCCCCACCACCTGCGGCTGGATTCGAGCCAGCGCGTGGCGCACTGCATCGGTCTTGCGGTTGAGGGACTTGCTGGTGACGACAATGATGCGCTGCGCGCCGCGCTGGACGGCTTCGGTCTGCAGGGCATCGGCCGCCGGAGTGCCGAAGTGCACGCGGTCGAGTTCGAGGTAGTTGAAGACGCCGGTTTTCATCGCGAAGGCTCCTGGTCAGGGGGTGACGGTGACGGTGACGGTGACGGTGACGGTGACGGTGACGGTGACGGTGACGGTGACGGCGACCGTGCAGCGACCGGACCGGAGCTGGGGCCGGGCTGCGGCGGCGCGGCCGCGTCGTCCGGACGGACCAGCGCCACCCGCACCGGACCGACCAGGTCGAGGTGCACGTCGCGCTGCGGGAAGGCGATGCTGATGCCGGCCTGCCGCAGCGCCTGTTCGATCGCGAAGCGCAGGTCGCTGTCGACGCTGGGCCCGCCGCGCACGCCGCCCAGGCGCGACCAGTACTGCAGCCGCAGCACCAGCGCATCGCTGGCGAAATTGCTCAGCAACACCTCGGGCTCGGGCGCCTCGAGCACCGCGTCGTGGCCGTGCGCGCAGGCCGTGACCAGGGCGGCGGCCTGGCGCACGTCGCAGCCATAGGCCACGCCCACCTCGACCACGCGGCGCACGCTGGGGCCGCCGCCGCTCCAGTTGCTGATCTGGTCTTCCAGCAGCTGCGAGTTCGGCACGATCGCGTCGACGCCGTCGAAGCCGCGCACCGTGGTGGCGCGGAAATCCACCGTCATCACCGTGCCCGACATGCCGCCGATCGTCACGGTGTCGCCGACCTGGATCTTGCGTTCGAGCAGGATGATCACGCCGCTGATCAGGTTCTTGATGATGGTCTGGGTGCCGAAGCCCACGCCGATGGCCAGCGCACCACCCAGGAAGGCAAACGCCGTCAGCGGGATGCGCGCCAGCCGCAGCACGATCAGCACCACCACCAGCACCAGGATCGTGCTGAGCCAGCGCCGGATGACATGGGCAAAAGCCGCCGACAACTGCAGCCGTTGCGCCAGCAGGCGCACGACATGCTGCGACAGCAGGCCCGCGGCCCAGTAGCCGATGACCAGGATCACCAGCAGGCCGATGCTCTTGCCGACGGTGACACCGTAGTCGACGGTGACGACCCGACCGTCGACCACGGTCGATTCGGTGGCGCTGAACAGCTCGTGCTGCCAGACCGCCGCGACGGCGGCCGCGGCGCTGTCCAGGCCATGGCTCAGCCAGCCCTCCATGTTCTGCGGCCGCTCGTCGAGCGCCAGGTCTTCGCGCAGGCGGCTGAGCAGCACCGCAGACTTGCGCAAGGCCTCTTCTAGCCGTTGCAGGGCGTCCAGCTTCAGCTGCTGGGCGTCGAGCAGGCGCTGCGCGTCGGCCCGCGCCGCGCCCTCGACGCCCTCGTCGGTGCGGCCGCGCAGCTCGATGCGCAACAGGGTGTGGCGGTCGGCCACGCTGCGCTGTTGCGCCGCCAGCTGGTCCAGCGCGCCGGTCAGCGTGGCGCCCAGGCTGCGGCGGCTGTCTTGCGACTGGTCGCCCGCCAGGTAGTCGAAGCGGCCGCGCCAGGCCGTGGCCTGCCGCCGCACCAGCGTCTGCAGTTCGCGCAGCGCGGTCACCGCGCCGTTCAGCGTGTCGAGCTCGAGGCTGCGCGGCGAGCCCGCGGCGGCCGGCCCGGTCGAGCGCTGGGTGAGGCGCTCCTCCAGCCGGGTGATCTCGGTGGTCAGCGCCTGCGCTTCGGCCTCCAGCTCCTTGAGCTTGCGGGCGAGCGTGGGCGCGTCCAGGCGTTGCTGGCCCCGCACCCGCGCATATTCGCGGTCGAGCTGGACCGTCGGCTGGTCCAGCGCGGCCAGCCGGGCCCGGGTGCGCTGGCGCAAGGTGTCGGCCTGCAGCACCTCCAGCGCGGCAATCTGCGCCCGCATCGAGGCCAGTTGCACTTGGGCCTGGGCTTCGGCGTCGTCCTGGCCTGCTGCCCGGCTGGCCTGCTCGCGCTTCTGGTTGAGCAGCGCGTTGGCGCTGGTGCGGTTGGCGATCGCAGCCTCGACATCATCGTGCTGCGAGGCCAGGCTCAGCTGCAGCGCGGCGCGCCGCGCCCGCTGATCGTCGATGCGGTCGCGCAGCGCGTCGACCTCGATCACGCTGTAGGGCGCCGGGTCGGCCAGCCGGATCGGCGCCGACGTCACGACGCCGGCGTCGCCGGCCAGCGCGCCGGAGGCTTCGACCTGGCTGGCCAGCAGGATCAGGATTCGGTTCGACATCAGCTGGCGCTCGGCCAGCAGCGGCTCGCTGCCGGGCGGTTGCCGCGCCAGGCGCTCATGGGCCTCGCGCGCTTGGGCCAGCCGCGTGCGCCAGTCGTCGACCGACGGCTGCGATGGCACGGCGGGCGGCGCGCTGGCCGATGACCCGCCACCCGGCAGTGCCAGACCCTTGGGCAACTCGATCGCCCGGGCCGGCAACGCGGCGCCCAGCATGCCCACGGCCACCACGGCGACCACGGCGACCACCGCCAGGCCCGAGCGCACCCGCCGCGCCACACCGCGCAGCCGGCGCAGGCCAGCCGACGGCCAGCGATCGCCCGCCCGCGGCGTTGCGCGCACGAACCCGACCGGCTGGGTCACTGACCGCTGGGCCGGCGGCGCCACGGCGCTGATCGCCCGCACGGCTGGGTGGCCGGGCCCCGGGTGGCGGTGGCGGTGGCGGTGGCGACGGGCTGCTTCATGGGGCGTGGTCCTTCTGGGCGGCCGGGTTGTGGTGCGGCTTGCGGCCGTGCGGCCGTGCGGCAATGCGGCCCGGCGCGGGCGGCCGGGCGGAGCCGGATTATCGTCGCGGCTCCCCACGCGGCTCGCCACGCGGCCTGGCGGCAACGGTGCTTGCGCCGTGCGTCGCCGACCCCGTCACCCGCCCGGCCGCCGCGTCACGGCCGCAGCACGATCTTGGCCGACGCGCTGTGGCCGCGGTCCAGGTCGATGAAGGCCTGCGGGCCGTCGTCCAGCCGCCGCTGTTCGACCCAGGCCAGGTCGCCGAACACGCCGCGGTGCAGCGCGTCCACCGTGGCGCGCAGGTCGGCGGTGGTGTAGGTGTAGGTGCCCAGCAGCGTGATCTCGGCCAGCGTGAGCTTGCGCATGTCGACCTCGCTGGCCCAGTCCTGCAGGCCGATGTGCATGATCACGCCGCCCGGCTTGACGGCGGCAAAGGCCTGCTGGCGGGTGGCCTTGCTGCCCACCGCGTCCATCACGTGGTCGTAGTGGTTGTCGGCCAGCGGCTGCTGGCGCGGGTCGATCGCGTCGCAGCGGGCGGCCCGCGCCAAGGTCTCGCGGCGCAGCGGGTTCAGCTCGGTGACGGTGAGGCGCTGCACGCCCAGGTGGCGCAGCAGCAGCGCGGCCAGCATGCCGATGGCGCCGCCGCCGATCACCAGCACCCGGCATTCATGCAGCGGGCGCACCAGCGCGCGCATCGACAGGTTGATGGCATGCCAGGCGGTGGCGGCCGGCTCGGTCAGCGCGGCGGCCACGGCGGGCATGTCCTGCGGCATCGCGATCAGGCTGGCGGCCGGGATGCTCATGTACTCGGCATAGGCGCCGGGCCGGGTCATGCCGACCATCGTGCGGTTCGCGCACAGGTTGTTGCGGCCCTGCACGCAGTACTCGCAGCTGCCGCAGGTGATCAGCGGGTTGCCGGTCCAGCGGCTGCCGGGCTCGAAACCGGGTGCGGCCGACTGGGCGATCGCGCCGACGAACTCGTGGCCCAGCACCAGCCCCGGTGGGCGGCGCGGGTCGTGGCCATGCCAGGCATGCATGTCCGAGCCGCAGATGCCCACCGCCTCGATCTTCAGCACCACCTCGCCGGCGGCCAGCACGGGCATCGGCCGGTCCTGCAACTGCATCTCCTGGGGCTGGGTGTAGACGAGGGCTCTCATGGGGCGTCCGGTTGGGGTGATGGGGTGGCAGGGGCGTGCGCGTGCACGGTGGCGGTGGCGTGGATGGCCGCGCGCAGCCGCTCGACCATGCGGTCGATGTCGCTGCGCTGGCTGATGAACGGCGGCGCGAGCACCAGCGTGTCGCCCGGCGCGCGGGTCAGCAGGCCCAGGTCGAAGGCGGCGGCCTGGGTCTCGGCGCCGCGTTGCCCCGGCGCGCCGGGCCGGGCGGCCAGCTCGATGCCGGCGGCCAGGCCGATGTTGCGCACGCTGACCACGCCCGGCGCGTCGGCCAGTGAGTGCACCGCGGTCTCGAAATAGGGCGCCAGCGCGCGCACCTGGCCGGGCAGGTCGTCGTCGTGCAGCAGGTCGATCATCGCCAGCGCGGCGGCGCAGGCCAGCGGGTGGCCCGAGCAGGTGTAGCCGTGCATCAGCTCCGACAGGTGCGGCGGGCCGTGCATCAGCGTGTCGTGGATCTCGCGCCGCACGATCACGCCGCCCAGCGGCGCAGCGCCGTTGCTCACCGTCTTGGCGAACAGGATCATGTCGGGCACGACGCCGAAGGCCTGCGCCGCGAACATCGCGCCCAGCCGGCCGAAGCCGGTGATCACCTCGTCGAAGACCAGCAGCAGGCGGTGGCGGTCGCAGATCTCGCGCAGACGCTGCAGGTAGCCCAGCGGCGGCACCAGCACGCCGGTGGAGCCGGCCACCGGCTCGACGATGACCGCGGCGATGTTGGACGCATCGTGCAGCGCGACGATGCGTTGTTCCAGCTCGTCCGCCAAATCAGCACCAGTGGCCGGCTGGCCGCGCACAAAGGCCAGCGGCGTGCCGTTCCAGCGCGCATCCCAGGTGGCGCGCAGGTGGTCGGCGTGCAGCATCGCAGCGCCGAAGGCGCGCCGGTTGTTGGTCATGCCGCCGACCGAGATGCCGCCGAAGCCCACGCCGTGGAAGCCGCGCTCGCGGCCGACGAACAGGCTGCGCTGGCCCTCGCCGCGCGCCTGCCAGTAGGCCAGCGCGATCTTCATCGCGGTGTCGCAGGCTTCCGACCCGCTGTTGACCAGGAACACCCGGTCCAGCCCCGGCGGCGCCAGCGCGGCGATGCGTTCGGCCAGCGCGAAGGCACCGGGGTGGCCGACCTGGAAGTTCGAGGCGAAATCCAGCGTGTCGATCTGCCGCTTCATCGCCTCGGCGATCTTCGGGTGGCGGTGGCCGGCGCCCACGCACCACAGGCCCGAGCTGCCGTCCAGCACCTCGCGGCCGTCGGCCGTGCGGTAGGCCAGGCCCTCGGCCGACACCACCATGCGCGGCGTGGCCTTGAACTGCCGGTTGGGGGTGAACGGCATCCAGAAGGCGTCCAGCGCGGGGTGGTCCATGGTGGGGCTTTGGTGAGGGGTGGCTGGGCTGGGTGGGGTGGGCGGGGCGGGGCCGGGCGGGGCGGGGCAGGGCGGGCAGAGGGAGGCGTGTGGGGTCGCGTCAGGTCGGCGCCGCGCAGCGGGCGGGCTTACCTGGCGGTGAAGCCGCCGTCGACCATCAGCGTCTGGCCGGTGATGTAGGCCGAGGCCTCGCTGGCCAGGAACACCGTGGCACCGTGCAGGTCTTCGAGGCGGCCGTTGCGGCCGATGCAGGTCTGCGCGGCGTTGCGCTGGGCCAGCACCGGGTTGTCGAACACCGCGGCGGTGAGCGCGGTGGGAAAGAAGCCCGGCCCGATCGCGTTGCAGGTGATGCCGCGGGCCGACCAGGCCTGGGCGATGGCACGGGTCAGCTGCACCACGCCGCCCTTGCCGGCACCGTAGGGCGCGCTGTCGGCAAAGGCCCGCACGCTCTGCAGCGACGCGATGTTGAGGACGCGGCCCCAGCCGCGCGCGGCCATGCCCGGCGCCAGCGCCTGCGTCAGGAAGAACGGCGCGCCCAGGTGCAGGGCGATCTGGGTCTGCCAGGCCTCGGGCGTCACGTCACCGAAGGGCTGGCGCAGGTTGACGCCGGCGGCGTTGACCAGGATGTCGATGCCGCCCAGCCGGAGCTCGGCTTCCGTCGCCACGGCGCGCAGCGCGGGCAGGTCGGTCAGGTCGGCGGCCAGCGATTGCGCGGCGATGCCTTCGTCCTGCAATCGCACTTCGGCGGCGGCCAGTTCGGCTTCGCGGCGGGCCACCAGCAGCACGCTGGCGCCGGCTTGGCCCAATGCGCGGGCCATGGTTTCGCCGATGCCGGCGTTGCCGCCGGTCACCAACGCGCGGCGGCCGTGCAGGTTGAACAGTCGGGCCAGGCTGTTGGTGGGTGCGGTGGTCATGCGGCAAGCTCCTGGCTGCCCGGCATCGCGACGGCAAGGCCGAGGTTCGCGGTGGCAAGGCCGGGGATCGCGGTGGCAAGGCCGAGGACCGCGACGGCAAGGCCGGGGATCGCGGCGGCAAGGCCGAGGCCGCGGGGCCGTGCAGGACTTGGCACGCGAGCACACGCCACAGGCCGGTGCACGCGACGCATCGGGGCCGCGCTTCGCGTGCCAAGCCCCGCCCAGCCCCACGACCCCGACCTTGTGGCGGCTCCGGTGGCCCGTGATGGAAAAGGCCCCGGTCGCATCGCGAGGCAGATGCGCCGGCCAAGCGCGGCGAGCCGGTTGAATGGCACTGCATGCACCACCGCGGGTGTTTGCAAGGCCAAGGTTGCGGGACCGCGCCGCTTGAATGGGGCTGCAGGCGCCACAGCGGGTGGTTGCAAGGCCGAGGTTGTGGCGCCGAACCGTTTGTATGGATCTACAGGCGCCACAGCGGGTGCTTGCAAGGCCGAGGTTGTGGGGCCGGGCGGGGCTTGGCGCGCGAGGCGCGGGAAAAATCGCGGGGCCGCGATGCACTCTCGGCGTGTGCTCGCGTGCCAAGTCCTGAACGGCCCCGCGGCCTCGGTCTTGCCGCAGCGGTGCCGCAGCGTCGCGGTGCGGCGAGCGCGCGGTGCTGCTGATGAGTCGCACCGTGACGAGACGACACACGCCGTCCTGTCGCAGGCGCCGGGCACCGCCCAGAGACCCGGGATGTGCCCAAACCCAAGGGACTTGGCCACTGTCGCAGAACAGTGTGAGCCCGCGGGGCAGCCCGGCCGGCTCATACCGTCACCGGTTCGCCGCGGTCGAAGTCCTGGCCGGGAAAGTACTTGGCCAGCCGGTCGTCGGCGGTGCGGGCGTGGGCCTCCATGCCTTCCAGCCGCGAGATGCGGGCGGTGACTTCGCCGATGTCGCGCGCGGCCTCGCGGGTCATGCGCTGCCAGGTCAGCGTCTTCATGAACTTGTGCACCGACAAGCCGCCCGAATAGCGTGCCGCACCCTTGGTCGGCAGCACGTGGTTGGGGCCGCTGGCCTTGTCGCCGTAGGCCACGGTGGTTTCTTCGCCCAGAAACAGCGAGCCGTAGCAGGTGAGGTGCTGCAGCCACCAGTCGAGGTCGCGGGTGTGCACCTCCAGGTGCTCGCCGGCGTAACGGTCGGATACCTCGACCACCTCTTCGCGGCTGTCGCACAGCATCACCTCGCCGTAGTCGCGCCAGGCGCAGGCCGCGGCGTCGCGGGCGGTGGGCGGCAGCGCGGCTATCAGCACCGGCATCCGCGCCATCACCTGCTCGGCCAGCGCCCGGCTGGTGGTGAACAGCCAGGCCGGCGACTCGTGGCCGTGCTCGGCCTGGCCGACCAGGTCGCTGGCCACGATGTCGGGGTCGGCGCTGTCGTCGGCGATCACCGCCACTTCCGACGGGCCGGCGAAGACGTCGATGCCGACCTTGCCGAACAGCGCCCGCTTGGCCTCGGCGACGAACTTGTTGCCGGGCCCGACGATCACGTCGGCCGGCTGGCCGCTGAACAAGCCGTAGGCCATGGTGGCGATGGCCTGCACGCCGCCCAGCGTCATGACCACGTCGGCACCGGCGCGGTTGAAGGCGTACAGCAGGTACGGGTGCATCGGCCCGCCGCGAAACGGCCCCGAGCAGGCGACGATGGTCTTCACCCCCGCGGCTTTGGCGGTGGCCACGCCCATGTAGGCCGACGCGATGTGCGCATAACGCCCGGCCGGCGCGTAGCAGCCCGCCACGTTGACCGGCAGCACACGCTGGCCGGCGGTGACGCCCGGGTGCAGCGTGGTGCTGAACTCTTGCAACGACGCCCGCTGCGCCAGTGCGAAGGCGCTGACCTGGTCGATTGCGAAATCGATGTCGCGCCGCACTTGCGCCGGCACCTCGGCGGCGCGGCGGTCGATCTCGGCGCGGCCGAGCACGATCTCGCCGTCCCACTGGTCCAGCGACTTCGCGTAGCGGCGCACCGCGTCTTCGCGATGGGCGGCGATCTCGGCCAGCATGTCGGTGACCACCGCCTGCGCGGTGGCGGTCTCGGTCTCGGGGGTCTTGCTCGCCTTCTTCAAGTAGACGATGGCCATGGGGCGGTCCTCGATGCGGGGTCGGTAAGGTGCAGCGCCCTGCGGCGCGGGGCTGCGGTGCGCGGTGTCACTGCGCCTGTCATTGCGCCGGTCATTGCGCCGATCACTGTGCTTTGTTGGCGAACTCGCGCAGCTTCGGGTCGGCCTGCACCTTCTTCATGAAGCTGTCGTTGATGAAGTCGGTCGACAGCGGCACGGTCTGGATCGCGCCGGTGCCGCGCATGAAGATCGAGATCTGGCTGAACCAGGCGTCCATGTCGCTGTTGCCGCGGCTGCGGTCCATGCGCGCCAGCTGCTGCGCCAGGTCGAAGGTGGGCCGGGTGTCGAATTCCTTCTTCATCGACGCGTCGCTGATGCTGACGCCGCCCTGGGCGTAGAACTTCTTCATCATCTCGATCGCTTCGGGCTTGTGCGCGCCCATCCACTTCCAGGCGCGCAGGTAGACGGCCAGGAACTTGGCGACGTTCTCGGGGTTCTGCTCGGCGTATTCACCGCGGGCGATCAGCGCGCCGGGCACGACCACGCCACCCTCTTTGCCCGAGCACAGCACCCGGGCACCGGCTTTTTCTTCCAGCGTGTAGATGTTGGGTGCCCACAGGCCGGCCAGGTCGGCGTTGTTCGACGACACCGCCGAGATGATCTCGGCCTGGCCCATGTTCTTGATCGTCACGTCGGCCTTGCTGAGGCCGTATTTCTTCAGGCACGACTGCACCGCGTAGTCGCCGGTGGAATTGGCGGTCAGCAGGATGGTCTGGCCCTTCATCGCCTTGGGGTCCTTGACGAACTTGTCGGCCAATTCCTTGCGCACCAGCAGCGCGTTGCCGGCCGATTCGTCGTTGGTCAGGCCGATGGTCTTGATGCCGAAGCGCACATGGCCCAGCACCGCGGGCACCGAGCCGGTGCCGCCCACGTCCCAGCTCTTGGATGCCACCGCGGCGATCTGCGGCACGCCGGCCGGGAAGGTGCTGAACACCGGTTTCAGGCCGACCTCGGCCCACCAGTTCTTCTCGCTGGCCACGAAGAACGGCAGCGCCCAGTACAGCGCCGGCTGGTAGCTGACCTTGATCTCGGCGAGCGCCGGCTGCTGGGCGTGCACCGGGCTGCTGGCCAGCCAGGCGCAGGCCAGCGCGGCGAGGGTCTTGGACATCTTCATGGTCGGTCTCCTGAGGGCGGGGTGGGATGAAAACGGAAACGGGATCGGAATCAAGGTCGCGAAACGGGGCAGTCCGGCCGCGCACGTCAATGCACGTCGGCGCCGGGCTGGGCCCGCAGCAGCTTCCAGACATGCGAGCGCAGGTGCACGAACGAGGGCTGGTCCATCACGTCCTCGATGCGGGCATGGCGGTCCCACTGCTCGTCCTGGCGCACGGTCTTGACGTCGATGATTTCGCGGATCGTGCCGGGCCGGCCGGTCATCACCACGATGCGGTCGGCCAGGTACACCGCCTCTTCGACCGCGTGGGTGATGAACAGCACCGTGCGCGGGTGCTGGCGGGCCAGCCGCACCAGCTCTTCCTGCATCACCACGCGGGTCTGGGCGTCCAACGCGCCGAAGGGCTCGTCCATCAGCAGCACCTTGGGGTCGAGCACGTAGGCCCGCGCAATCGCCACCCGCTGCTGCATGCCGCCCGACAGCTGGTGCGGGTAGGCGTGCTCGTAGCCGCCCAGGCCCATCAGGCCGATGTAGTGTTCGATGCGGCGTTTGCGCTCGGCCGGCTCGACGCGCAGCGACAGCAGGCCGAACTCGACGTTGTCCCACACCGTCTTCCACGGAAACAGCGCGAAGGCCTGGAACACCACCGCGCGGTCGGGCCCGGGCTGGCGCACGACCTCGCCCTCGACGCTGACGGTGCCGCCAGTGGGGTGCTCCAGCCCGGCGGCCATGCGCATGCAGGTGGTCTTGCCGCAGCCCGACGGGCCGACGATGGCGACGAACTCGCGGTCCTGCACTTCGAGGTTGACGTCGCGCAGCGCGACGAAATCCTGTCCGTTCTGGCGGAAGACCCGCTCGACGCCCTTGAAGCTGATGTTGGCCACTGGCTGGGGTTCTCCGGAGGTTGCGCGTCAGAGACCGCGACGGGTCTCGATGGCCTGCTGCACGCGGCGCAACGCCACATCGATCAGGATGCCGACCACGCCGATGGCGACCATGCCGCTCATCACCGTGGCGGTCGACACCGCCGCCTGGCCCTTGACCATCAGGTAGCCGACGCCGCTGGACGCGACGATCAGCTCGGCGCCCACCAGCGACTGCCAGCCCAGCCCGGCCGAGATGCGCAGCCCGGCCACGATCGACGGCACGGCGGCCGGCAGCAGCACCTGTGTCATCGCGCGCAGGTGGCTGACGCCCAGCATCTGCGCGGCTTCGATGTATTTGCGGTCGACGTTGCTGGCGCCGCGGTAGGTGTTGATCAGCACCGGCGGGAAGGCGCCCATGAAGATGATCAGCACCGGCCCGCCGATGCCGGTGCCGAACCACAGCGCGGCAAACGGCACCCAGGCGATCGGCGCGACGAAGCGCACCGCGTCGAAGGCCGGCGAGACGATGCGGTCGAGCCACGGGAACCAGGCCATCAGCAGGCCCAGCGGGATGCCCACCGCCACCGCGATCAAAAAGCCCATCGCAAAGCGCTGGAAGCTCGACAGCAGGTGCTCGAACAGCGTGTAGCCGGCA
The DNA here is from genome assembly GCA_038211805.1 of Burkholderiales bacterium. Taxonomy (GTDB): domain Bacteria; phylum Pseudomonadota; class Gammaproteobacteria; order Burkholderiales; family Burkholderiaceae_C; genus Pseudaquabacterium. The sequence goes on from JBBQVF010000116.1 coordinate 11,963, forward strand.
AACGGCTCGACCACCAGCCGGGCGAAGCGGGCCACCACGTCCCAGGGCGCGGGCAAAAAATCGCGCGAGGTGATGCCCGACAGCGCCGCGCCCGACCACAGCGCCAGAAAGGCCAGCGCGCCGACGCCGCTGAGCAGCGCCACGCGGGCGGCGGGCAGGCGGGGCTGCAGCATCACACCTTCTCAGGCCGCCCGCCAGGGCATGGCGCGGCGCTCCAGCCAGCCCAGGCCCAGCGTCATCAGCCAGCCGCACAGCGCGACGCTGATCATGCCGACCAGGATCATCGCGGGGTAGATGTCCTGTGCGGCCTGGTTGAGGATCTGGCCCAGCCCAGCCACCGCGCCCACCAGCTCGGCCGCCACCAGCGTGGTCCACGACGCCTGCAGCGACAGCCGCAGCCCGGTGAAGATGCTGGGCAGCGCGCCGGGCACCAGCACCTCTCGCCAGTAGCGCCAGCCGCGCACGTTGAGCATCGCGGCGGCCTCGAAGATCGGCCGCTCGATCTGGCGCACGCCGGCGTAACTGTTGATGACCGACGGCACGAAGGCGGCGAAGAAGATCACCATCATCTTGGCCGCGTCGCCCAGCCCCAGCCAGACGATCGCCAGCGGGATCCAGGCCAGCGGCGGGATCGGCCGCAGCAGCAGGAACACCGGGTTGACCAGCGCCTCGACCGTGCGGCTGGCGCCCATCGCCAGGCCCAGCACCACGCCCACGCTGGCCGCCAGAGCGAAGCCCATCGTCACCAGCAGCACGCTGCGGGCCACGTGCTCATGCAGGCGGCCGTTGCTGTAGCCCTCGATGGCGATCTGCTGCAGCGCGGCGGCCACCTCCGCCGGGTTGGGAAAGCGAATCGCCGAGATCACGCCGAACACCGCCGTCAGCAGGTGCCAGGCCAGCACCACGCCGGCCAGCGCCGCCACCGCACTCAGCGCGCGGGTCCAGGGGCTGCGAGAGTTTGTAATCGATTTCAGCACCTCCGGATGATCAACGCGGGCTCGGGTGGCGTCAATTGGCCCGGAGTCGGTGCTTTCCCTGAAAGATGGAATGCCCCGGTGTCGCACAACGGCTGCTGCACTGTGGAAATCGATTACAGTGGTTTGGATGATTCCGACCGACGCCGGCCTGCCCAACATCGGTGACGTGGCCACTGCGGCCGGGGTGTCCAAGGCCACCGTGTCGCGGGTGCTCAACCGGCCCGATTCGGTGCGCGAGGCGCTGCGCACGCGGGTGACTGCCGCGGTGGCGCGGCTGGGCTACGTGCCGCACGCCGGCGCTCGGGCGCTGAAGCTGCAGCGCAGCGGAACCGTCGGCGCCATTTTTCCGACGGTGGACAACGCCATTTTCGCGCTGGCAATCGACGCCTTGCAGCAGCGCCTGGGCGAGGCCGGCCTGCAACTGTTGATCGCCACCAGCGGCTACGACCCGGACACCGAGGCGCGCCAGGCCATGAACCTCGTCACCCGCGGTGCCGACGGGCTGGCGCTGTGCGGCATGGGCCAGAACCCGCAGCTGTTGCAGTTTTTGCGCCAGCGTGAGCTGCCCACGGTGCACGCGATGACGCTGCAGCCGCCGGGCGCCGCGCCGGCCATGGTCTGCGTCGGCTTCGACAACGCGCGGGCGATCGGCCAGGCCGTGCGTTACCTGCTCGACCTGGGCCACCGCCGCATCGCCATGCTGGCCGGCACGGTGCGCGACAACGACCGCGCCGCAGCCCGCGTGGCCGGTGTGCAGCAGGCGCTGGCGGCCGCCGGGCTGGCGCTGGCGCCGCAGCACCTGGTGGAGCGCCGCTACGCGCTGGCCGATGCGCGCGAGGGCTTTCGCGCGTTGATGGCCACCACGCCGCGGCCCACCGCGGTGCTGTGCGGCAACGACGTGCTGGCCTTCGGCGCGCTGCTGGAGGCGCAGCGCCTGGGCATCGCGGTGCCGGCCGACCTGTCGATCGTGGGCTTCGACGACCTGGAGATGGCGCGCCACATCCAGCCCGCACTGACCACGCTGCATGTGCCCACGCCAACGATGTGGCAGGCCGTGGCCGACCGCCTGATCGCCGCGCTGGCGCAGCAACCGGTGCCCGCCGCCACCGAGGTGGAGGTGGAACTGGTGGTGCGCGAATCGACCGGGCCGGCGCCGCGCCAGGGGTAGCGGCGGGTGGATGTCAGGACCGGCTACCGCGACCATCCCGATCCCGACGGCGGTCAGATGGCAAGCAATCTGCCCGTCGCCGATGCCGTCAATCGGCTCGTTACTGACTTTGCGTTGTTGCCGGAAAGCAGGCATTCGGTTCTGCGCGAGCGCATCGGGCCGGGCTGGCGTGTTTTGCTCCGTGTCCCCCGCCAGCGCGCAGGCTGGCGCAAGCGCACCGGCTCCTCCTTTACCTGCGCAAAACACGCCAGCCCACCCCGA
>JBBQVF010000117.1:0-14226 GCA_038211805.1 Burkholderiales bacterium
GTGCTGGTCTGAGGCAGCCGTGCATGCGGGCTCGACAACCGGCAGGCAGCTGCAAAGACGTAGTGCCATACGCGCCGAAATGACGCTCTAAGTTGTTGATTTCATTGGGGTTGGTTGGGGAGGGTGACAAACTTGGGCTAGCCGCCAGGCCGCATCAGCAGCAGGGTGCGCGCGCCGCGACGCAGCGTCAGCCGCCAACCCAAGCGCTTGTCAGCCGGCTCCCTACAAGCTGCGCGGCCCGTTGATGCTGCCGAAAGGTGAACAGGTGGGCGCCAGTTCGGCCTGCATCGACGCCGCCTCTCGAGGCTGCCCCGCCATGGCCATCATGACGAAACAGCCATCAAAAATAGTGAAGCAATCATCACAGTATGCGATATTTGCTTCATGACACCTTGGCTGATCCTCACCGCCACACTTCCGACCACGCCGTCCGGTCTGCGGGTGCGCATTTGGCGGACATTGAAGGCCACCCATTGCGCCACCTTGCGCGAGGGGGTGTACATCCTGCCGGCAGCGGTGCCGTCTGCGCAGGATTTCTGGGCCATGGATGCGGCCATCCGGGACGCCGGGGCTGAATCGCACCTGCTCGAATTCCAGGCCCGTGACGCAGTCCAGGAGGCGGGTTTCCGGGCGCTCTTCGACCGGTCCGCGCTGTACGCCGACTTCGCCCAGTCGCTCCAGCATGCTCGCAGGGCCTTCCAGACGGCGACCGAGGCGCAGGTCCGCAAGCTGCTGCGCGCACTCGATCAGCAACTGCAAGACGTGTTGGCCGCCGACTACTTCCCAGACACCTCGCTCGAGGCCGCCAAGGCCGGCCTGCAAGCGCTGCGGCAGGAGACCGAGCGACAGCTGTCTCCCGGCGAGCCCGCTGCCGGCTCGCGTGCGATCGCCCAACTGGCCATTGCCGACTACCAGGGCAAGACCTGGGCGACACGCACGCGGCCAGGGGTCGACCGTCTGGCCTCGGCCTGGCTGGTGCAGCGCTTCGTCGACCAGTCGCCCCGCTTCCTCTGGCTGCAAGACACCAGCGCCTGCCCGCCATCGGCGCTGGGCTACGACTTCGACGGTGCCGTCTTCAGCCACGTCGGCGATCGGGTGACCTACGAGGTTCTGGTCGAATCGTTCGGCCTGGGCGCAGACCCGGCAATCAGGCGCCTGGGCGCGCTCGTTCACGCCATCGACATGGGCGGCGTGGCGGCGGACGAAGTGCCGGGGATCGAGACGCTGGTGCGCGGCCTGCGGGCCCAGCATGCCGACGACGAAGTCCTGCGGCAGGCCGCCGCGGTCTTGTTCGACACCCTCTACGCTGCACTGCGGCAGCCATGATGATCCCTGCTGCGACGGCCACCAGCACCGCCACTACTGCGCCAACACCCGCGCCAGCACCCGCGCCGGCACCTGAACCGGTGAGCCTGGGACAGGCCTTCTGGTATTGGCTGAGGCTGGGCTTCATCAGCTTCGGCGGGCCGGCGGGCCAGATTGCCATCATGCATGAGGATCTGGTGGTCCGCAGGCGTTGGATATCGGAGAAGCGCTACCTCCACGCCTTGAACTACTGCATGGTGCTGCCCGGCCCGGAGGCGCAGCAACTGGCCACCTACATCGGCTGGCTGATGCACCGCACCTGGGGCGGCGTGTTGGCGGGCGGCCTGTTCGTGTTGCCGTCCCTGGTGATCCTGATCGCGTTGTCTTGGGTCTACATGGCCTACGGCGCCTTGCCGTCCGTGGCCGGCGTGCTGTATGGCATCAAGCCGGCCGTCACCGCCATCGTCGTGTCGGCGGCCTACCGCATCGGTTCGCGGGCATTGACGAACCGCTGGCTGTGGGGCATCGCCGTGGCAGCCTTCGTCGGCATCTTCGCGCTGGACCTGCCCTTCCCGATGATCGTGCTGCTGGCCGGTGGCGTGGGATACCTCGGCGGACGGTTGGCGCCCGACAAGTTCGCGGTTGGTGGCGGTCACGGCCAGGCCGGCGTATCGGCCGGGCCTGCGCTGATCGACGACACCAGCCCACCGCCCGCCCATGCCCGCTTCACCTGGCGCCGCTTCGCTCAGGTCATGGCCGTCTGCCTGGGCCTGTGGCTGGCCGGCATCAGCGCGCTGACCTTCGCCTACGGCGGAGACGCCGTGCTGACGCAGATGGCCTGGTTCTTCACCAAGGCGGCCTTGCTGACCTTCGGCGGCGCCTATGCCGTGCTGCCCTACGTCTACCAAGGCGCTGTCGAGCACTTTCAGTGGCTCACCGCCCCGCAGATGATGGACGGGCTGGCCCTGGGCGAGACCACGCCGGGGCCGCTGATCATGGTGGTGTCGTTCGTCGGCTTCGTGGGTGGCTGGACCAAGGCTGTCTTCGGTTCGGATTCGTTGTTCCTGTCGGGCGCCGTCGCCGCCTGCGTGGTCACGTTCTTCACCTTCCTGCCGAGCTTTCTGTTCATCTTCCTGGGCGGGCCGTTCATCGAGTCCACCCACGGCAAGCTGAAGTTCACCGCGCCACTCACCGGGATCACCGCGGCCGTGGTCGGCGTCATCGTCAACCTGGCCGTGTTCTTCGCCTACCACGTGCTCTGGCCCGCCGGCCTGTCCGGGCCTTTCGACGGCGTGGCCGCCGCGATCGGGATCGCGGCGGCCGTCGCGCTGATCCGCTTCAAGGTCGGCGTCATTCCTGTCGTGCTGGTGGCCGGTTTGGCGGGCTTGGCGCTCAGTCTGCTTGCCTGATGCCCGACGCCGCCGAGCCCGAATTCCCTGCACACCCAAGGACCCGTGCCATGAACCTGCGACCCAAGGTCCTGCCCTTCGACCCCGGCACCCACGCCGGGTTGTCCTCCGAGTTGCTGCGCAGCCACCAGCACCAGCACGACGGGGCGGTTGAACGGCTCCAGGCCCTCCGCGCCCGACTGGCCGGTCTGGAGACCGGCGTCGTGCCCGGCGTCCCACTCACCGGACTCAAGCAAGAGGAACTCGTCGCCACTTACTCGATGTTGCTGCACGCCCTGTGCCTCGCTTCGTGGGGTGACGTGGGCACTGCCAAGGCACCGGGCATGACGCTGGCGCTGACGACGAACTTCGGCTCCGTCGAGCGCTGGCAGGCCGAGTTCGTCGCCATGGCCGAAGCCCTGGTCGGCGGCTCAGGCTGGGTGCTGCTGGTGTTCCAGCCCGGCAACGGCACACTCGTCAACCAGCGCCTGGCGATGCACAGTCCGGCGGCGGCCGGCGGCGTCCCGCTCTTGGCACTGAACCTGCACGAGCACGCTCACGCGATGGTTTTCGGCGCTGCTGCGGGCGACTGCGTCGCCGCCTTCATCGGCCACATCCACTGGATCGCCGTCTATGAACGCTACCAAGCGGCCGTCCACAGCGCAGGCGAGGCGCTGGGGGTCAGCCAGGATGGCGTGGCCGGTGCGGCAGTGATCCTGGATGTTCGCCGGGCCGGGGTCTACGAGCAGTCAACCACCACCCTGCCTGGCGCGCGCTGGGCGGACCCGGCGACGGTCGACGAATGGGCCCGTGATCTGCCCACCAATCAGGCTGTCCTTGTCTACTGCGTCTACGGCCATGAGGTCAGTCGTGTCACGGCACTGAGGCTGCAAGCCGCAGGTATCCAGGCGCATTTCCTGCGCGGCGGTGTTGATGCCTGGGCCAAAGCCGGCCGGCCACTGGTCACCAAGGGAACGGCACCGTGAAGCGGGTCGCGTGCGAACGTCTGCAGATCAGCGGCATGCCTGCCCCTGGCTGATCGCGCGGTTCATCGGCCAAGCGCCTGAAATCCTTCAACGGCCCGCGTCCTGTGCGCCGCCTCACCGGACCTCTCACCGAGGTTCGCCGTCGGCCGCCAAGTGCGAAAGCGGGGCGGTGCTGCACCACCTGCTGCAGGTGTGACGCCGGTGGGGCAAACTGCAGGCCCGGCACCGGCGCGAAAAGGCATGGCGGACACCCCACGACGTCGCCGAATGGGCGTAACCTCCACCGTGGCCTTGCGGGCGTTGCCAACTCCGCTCGACGGCCACCGCAAGCAACCGTCGCCGGGCAGGAGTGCCGGTGACGACAGTAACCCGGCCGACCCCAAGGAACTACGGAACAAGGAATTGGCGGCTCAGAATTGAAAAAGCCGTTGTGGGTTGGAAACCCACAACGGCTGTTCAAATAATGGCGGAGTGGACGGGACTCGAACCCGCGACCCCCGGCGTGACAGGCCGGTATTCTAACCAACTGAACTACCACTCCCTTGCAGCTAAGCTAGCACTATAGCATAGTCAATTTCGTGCCGGCAAGCCGCCGCCGTTGGGCTCCGTTGACTGGGCCCGATAGGTCGTGACGAGACGCTGAGGCCGACACGTGACACAGCGACCGGTGCCCGCCGCGCCGATGACGCCTTGGCCCGCCCTGCAGATCCTCGGTTCGGCTCAGGCTTGACGTCGCTCAAGCCGAGCCGGTCGCAAGGGCGCACACTCGGCATGATTTCGGGCCGGTTCTTCCGGCCGCCCACCCCCAGGAGCCCACCATGTACAAGCGCATCATCGTCCCCACCGACGGTTCCGACATCACCGCCAAGGCCGTGTCGACCGCGGTCGCGCTGGCCAAGTTGTCCGGCGCATCGCTGGTCACGCTGTGTGTGAAGGAGCCCTTCCCCTACAGCGCCATTTCCGAAATGCAACCCGTGCCGCCACAGGAGTTCTACGACGCGCAGGAGCGCATCGCCGCTGGCCGGGTGCAGGCCGTGCTGGCGGCCGCCGCCGCCGCGGGTGTCGTTGCCGAAGGCGCCACGGTCGAGGCGCTGCATCCCTGGGAAGCCATCCTCGACACCGCCAAGCAGAAGGGCTGCGATGTCATCGTCATGGCGTCGCACGGCCGCCGCGGCATGGCCGCGCTGTTGATCGGCAGCGAGACCAGCCGCGTACTCACCCACAGCCAGTTGCCTGTGCTGGTGGTGAAGTAAGCCGCCGCCGACGTCGCTGAGGTGGCCGCTGAGGCGACCACCTACAGTCGGCAGGTCAGTGGCTGTGCTGAAGGCTCTTGACGAGCAGCACCAGCGCCAAGCCGGCAGCGATCCAGCCAATCTGCGCCAGGGTGGACCTGAATGACAGCCGCTGCTGCAACTGCGGCAACAGGTCGGCCACGGCGACGTAGACAAAGCTGCTGGACGCTGCCACCAGAAGGTAGGGGAACAGTGCTTCCCACGGCCCGACGATGAAGTAGCCCAGCACACCGCCCACCACCGAGGCCAGCCCGGACAGCGCGTTGTACAGCAGGGCCTTGCGGCGGCTGAAGCCGGCATTCAGCAGCACGATGTAGTCGCCCACCTCTTGCGGGATCTCGTGCGCGATCACCGCGGCTGCGGTGACCATGCCGAGTTGCACGTCGGCCAGAAACGCAGCAGCGATGATGATGCCGTCGCAGAAATTGTGGATGCTGTCGCCCACCAGCACGCTCCAGCCTCCGCTGCCGGCTTGGTGCCGGTCGAAGTGGGGGTGGTGCTCGTGCCCGTCACCCTCGTGGTGGTGGGCATGCCGATACAGCTCGGCCTTCTCCAGCAGGAAGAAAAACAGCAGCCCCCCCAGCAGCGTGGCGAACAGGCGGTGTGGCTCGACATCGCTCTCGAAGGCTTCCGGCAACACATGCAGCAGCGCCGTGCCCAGCAGCACGCCCACTGACAGGCTGACCAGGTGGCGCACGATGCGGCTGAGCATCGTCAAGGTCAGCGCGGCCGCGATGATTACCGACAACAGGCCACCGGCCAGGGTGGCCAGCACGATGTAGAGCAGGGTCATCGATCAACGCTTCCAGAAAAGAGAACCGCGCCGTGGTGGCGCGGTTCACGGCAGGGCCGGCCGGCCCGCACAACGAACAGTCCGGCCGGCGAGGGTCGGGTCAGACCACGCCCTGGGCCTTGAACCAGGCCAGGCAGCGTTTCCAGCCGTCCTCGGCCGCCTCGTTGCGGAAGCTGGGCCGGTAGTCAGCGTGAAAGGCATGCGGCGCGTCCGGGTACACCACGAACTCGGATTTCTTCGCCGCCGCAGACCCCAGGGCAAGCACGGCTTTCATTTTATCGACCGTGTCAAGCGGGATGCCGCCATCCTGCCCACCGTACAAACCCAGCACCGGCGCCGCAAGCTGGCCCGCCAGGTCGACCGGGTGGGCTGGCGTCAGCGCCGACGGGGTGCCCACCAGCCGGCCGTACCAGGCCACACCGGCCTTGACCGCCGGGTTGTGGGCAGCGTACAGCCAGGTGATGCGGCCACCCCAGCAGAAGCCGGTGATGGCGGTGCGGTCGACCCCGGCGCCCTGCGCCCGGGCCCAGGCGACCGTGGCGTCCAGATCGCCCATCACCTGCGCATCGGGCACCTTGCTGATCACTTCGGCCATCAGCTTGGCAATTTCGCCGTAGGAGGTGGCGTCGCCCTGGCGGATGAACAGTTCGGGCGCCACCGCGTAGTAACCGGCCTTGGCAAAGCGCCGCGCCACGTCGGCGATGTACTCGTGCACGCCGAAGATCTCGCTGATCACCAGCACCAGCGGCGCGTTGGCGCGGTCGGCGGGCGCAGCCCGGTAGGCCGGCATCTTGAAGTCGCCCACCGCAATGGTGACCTCGCCGGCGATCAGGCCCACCGTATCAGTCTTGACCATGCTTTGAGCCATCACCGGCAGCACGGCAGCGGCAAAGCCGCTGCCGACCGAAGTGCGCACGAAATCGCGTCGGCTGAAGTCACGGCTGGGGGTCAAACTGTCGAAATCCTGATGCGACATGAAGGCTCCTGATTGAGACGATGGTTTTTGTCAAACCGCATTTTAGGAACGGCTGCCGCAATCCACGGAGTCGCCCGGCTTTGCCGGTAGCATGCCGGGCATCATGCCCATCCGCCCCCCCAGCGCCGCGGCGCCCCTGGCCGCGATCGACATCGGATCGAACAGCTTTAGGCTCGAGATCGCGCAGTTGCAGCACGGCCGCTACCGGCGCATCGCCTACTTGAAGGAAACTGTGCGCCTGGGCGGCGGGCTCGACAGCAACGGCTACCTCACAGAAGAAGCCGCACAGCGCGGGCTCGACTGCCTGCGCATGTTTGCCCAGCGCCTGGTCGGCTTCGAGCCGTCGCAGGTGCGTGCGGTGGCGACCCAGACGCTGCGCGAAGCCCGCAACCGTGACGCCTTCCTGGTGCGCGGCGAGGCGGCGCTGGGCTTTCCGGTCGAGGTGGTCAGCGGCCGCGAGGAAGCGCGGCTGATCTTTGCCGGCGTGTCCTTCCTGCAGCCCGGCCCGGCCGACCGGCTGGTGATCGACATCGGCGGGCGCAGCACCGAGATGATCCTCGGTCGCGCCCGTACGCCCAGCGTGGTCGAGTCGTTCAAGGTCGGCAGTGTCAGCCTGTCGATGCGCTGGTTCCCGGATGGCGTGTTCACCGAACAGCGCTTCCGCGATGCCCAGGTGGCCGCCGGCGCCGAGCTGGAAGAAGCGCTGGAGCCCTTCGCAGCCCGTCATTGGCAAGAGGCCCTGGGCTCGTCGGGCACCGCCGGTGCGGTCTCGCAGATCCTGGCGGCGGCCGGCATCACCGACGGCACGATCACGCCCGAGGGCCTGCGCTGGTGCATGGCGCAATGCCTGGCTGCTGGCAGCATCGACAAGCTGTCACTGCCCTCGCTGCGCGAGGATCGCAAGGCCATCATCGGTGGCGGCCTGGCGCTGCTGTACACCCTGGCCACGCACTTCGGCATCACCGAGCTGCGGCCGGCCAAGGGCGCGCTGCGCCAGGGCGTGATCATCGACCTGCACGAGCGCCACGCGGCGCGGCGGCACGCCAGCGGCGGCGACCTGCGTGACCAGACGGTCGCGGCGCTGCAGACACGCTTCGACATCGACACGGCGCAAGCCGCCCGGGTCAGGGCCGTGGCCACGGCGCTGTTGCGCAGCGCCCTGCCCGACATCGCCTCGGCCGATGACGGCGAAGCGCTGCGCGAACTGGGCTGGGCCTGCGATCTGCACGAGATCGGGCTGATGGTCTCGCACCACGACCACCACCGCCACAGCGCCTACCTGACGAGCCATGTCGACGCGCCGGGGTTCTCGCAAAGCCAGCAGCGCCGCATCGGCGATCTGGTGCTGGGCCAACGCGGCGGCTTGCGCAAGATCGAGCCGCAGTTGTGCAGCGAACGTTTCGCCTGGCAGGTGATGGCGCTGCGGCTGGCCGTCATCAAATGCCACGCGCGCGGCGCGGTCGACACCAAGGTGCTGAACCTGAAGCGCGAGGGTCGCTCGGCGCGCCTGGCCTACCGGTCGGCCTGGGCCGACGGCCACCCACGCACGGTGCACCTGCTGCGCGAGGAGAGCGACAACTGGTCGCGGCAGGACAGCCCCAAATTGCTGTTGGCGCCGGGCTGATCGGGCACTGTCAGCGCCCGTTTCGGCGCCTGCGCCGGCTGCCTCCAGGCCCGCCCGGGGACCGTCAGGTCACAACTTGTCGGGCGTGCGCACCGACACCAGCACCACCTCGGCCACGCCATCGCGGTCGCGGTGGCGCAACCACCACACCGCGCCCTTGCGCACCGCCCAGGGCGGGCCGTCCAACGTGGCTGCGCCGCCCATCAGGTAGCCGGCCAGCTGGCCCAGCGTGGGCTGGTGTCCGATCAGCAGCACCGGCTCGCGGCTGTCGGGCCAGCGCGACGCGGCCAGCGCCTGGGTGTGCGAGACGCCCGGCGCCAGCGCGTCCACGGTGCGGTACTTGCGGCCCAGCGCATCGGCGGTCTGCCGGGTGCGCAGCGCCGGGCTGACAAGGATGCGCGTGCTGTCGGGCAGGAAGCGGTTCAGCCACTCGGCCATCCGGTGGGCCTGCTTCTCGCCACGCGGCGTCAGCGGCCGCGCCAGATCGGCCTCGGCCGTCGGCGATTCCTCGGGCAGGTCGCGGGCTTCGGCATGACGCCAGAGGATCAGGTCCATCGTCGCAGCCTTGTTCAAACTCGGCTCATGTAACGGGCGGCCAGCGCGGCCTGGGCGCTGAGGCCGGTTTCGGCCACACGCTGGTAACTGCCGTCGCTGGCCTGCATCCAGGCATCGCGCTGGTCATGCAGGTAGGGAACCAGGCATTCGTCGACGACCCGCTGGCGCAGCGCGGCATCACGCACCGGCCAGGCAATCTCGATGCGACGGAACATGTTGCGGCCCATCCAGTCGGCCGACGACAGGTACAGCGCCTCGCTGCTGTCGTCATCGCCCCAGCGGAAGTAGATGACCCGGGTATGTTCCAGGAAACGGCCCACCACCGAGCGCACCCGGATGCGGTCGGTCACGCCGACGATGCCGGGCGGCAGCATGCAGGCGCCGCGCACAATCAGGTCGATCTTTGCGCCGGCCTGGGCCGCCTGCACCATGGCGGCGATCAGCGCCGGGTCGGTCAGCGAATTGATCTTGACGACGATGCGCGCCGGCTGCCCGGCACGTGCGGCGTCGGCCACTTGGGCAATGTGGGCCATCAAGCGCCGGTGCAACGCAAACGGCGCCGTCAGCAGGTGGCGCGGCGTGCGCACCTTGGTCAGGCTGGCGAGTTGATGGAACACCGCGTCGGCATCGGCGGTGATCGACTCGTCGGCGGTCAGCATGCCGACGTCGGTGTACAGGCGCGCGGTGCCGGGGTTGTAGTTCCCGGTGGACAGGTGGGCGTAGCGGCGCAGCACGGTCTGGCCGCGGCGGTTGCGCTCGCGGCGAGTGATCAGCATCAACTTGGCATGGGTCTTGAAGCCGACGATGCCATAGACCACCTGGGCGCCCACCGCCTCCAGCCGCTCGGCCCAGTTGATGTTGGCCTCTTCGTCGAAGCGGGCCTTCAGCTCGACCACCACCGTCACATCCTTGCCACGGCGCGCGGCTTCCAGCAGCAGCTCCATCAGCACCGACTTGCTGCCGGTGCGGTAGATGGTCTGCTTGATGACCAGCACCGCCGGGTCGAACACCGCCTCGCGCAGGAATTCGACCACCGGGTCGAAGCTTTGAAACGGGTGGTGCAGCAACACGTCGCCCTGGCGCAGCCGCTCCAGGATCGACGCGCCGCGCGGCAGATCGGCCTCGGGCCAGCTGGCTTGCAGCGGCGCAAATCGCAATGCCGGTGCATCGGCCTGGTCGATCAGCTGCGCCAACCGCACCAGGTTGACCGGGCCGTTGACCAGGTACAGCGCCGCCTCGGGCAGGCTGAACTGGTCGAGCAGGAACCGCCAAAGCGGCTCGGGGCAGCTCGACACCACCTCCAGCCGGATGGCCTCACCGAAGTGCCGGGTGGTCAGGCCGGCGCGCAGCGCCTGGCGCAGGTTGCCGACATCCTCGTCGTCGACTTCCAGGTCGGAATCGCGGGTGACGCGGAACTGCGAAAACGATTCGACCGGCCGGCCGCCAAACAACTCTTGCAGGTGGGCGCGGATCACGCTGGTCAGCAGCACGAAGGCCTGCGTGCCGTTGTCGCACACCGCAGCCGGCATCTGGATCACCCGCGGCAGCGCACGCGGCACCTTGACGATGGCGATCGAGTTCTCGCGGCCGAACGCATCCTGGCCACCCAGCTTGACAATGAAGTTCAGGCTCTTGTTGGCCACCAGCGGGAAGGGATGCGCCGGGTCCAGCCCCACCGGCAGCAGCAACGGCTGCACCTCGCGGGCGAAGAAGCCAGCCACCCAGGCCCGCTGTGCCTCGGTGCGCTCGGCATGGTTGATGACGATGATGCCCTGGCGATGCAGCGCCGGCATCACCTCGTCGTTGAACACCGCGTACATCGCGTCGATCAGCGCATGGGCCTCGGCGGCCACCTGGCGCAGTTCGCCGCGCTGCGGGTCGTCGTCGTCGGTGGCTTCGCGCATGGCGCCGATGGCGTCGGCGAAGCGGACCTCGAAAAACTCGTCCATGTTCGACGACACGATGGTGATGTAGCGCAAGCGCTCGAGCAGCGGCACATCGGCCCGCCGCGCCTGGGCCAGCACGCGAAGGTTGAATTCCAGGATGGCCCGCTCGCGGTTGAGCAAGGGCGTCAAGCCACTGGGCAGCAGAGTCGAGTCGGTCATCTTCGGCAGTTTATGAAGCTTGGGCGACATTTCCATGACACCTGACAGCGCCAGGGCTGTCGCTTGAGGCAACTCAATGCGCTTGTTCCCAGTTCGGCCCCACGCCCACCTCGGCCAGCAGCGGCACGCTCCATTGCGCCACGCCGGCCATCAGCGCGGGCACTTGTTCGCGCACCCAGGGCAGCTCGGCCTCGGGCACCTCGAACACCAGTTCGTCGTGCACCTGCATCACGATCGCGGTGCGCTTGGCGCCAGCGTCCAGCGCGCCCTGCACCGCGATCATCGCCAACTTGATCAGGTCGGCCGCTGTGCCCTGCATCGGCGCGTTGATGGCCTGACGCTCGGCACCCGAGCGGCGCGGGCCGTTGCCACCGCGGATCTCGGGCAGTTCAATGCGGCGGCCGAACAGCGTTTCAACATAGCCCTTATCGGCTGCGCTGGCCTTGGTCTCGTCCATGTAGCGCTTGACGCCGGCAAACCGCGCGAAGTAGCGCTCGATGAAGTCCTTCGCCATCTTCTGGTCGATGCCCAGTGCCTGCGCCAGGCCGAAGGCGCCCATGCCGTAGATCAGGCCGAAGTTGATGGTTTTGGCGTAGCGGCGCTGCTCGGGCGTAACCGCCTCCACTGTGGTGTTGAAGACCTCGGCGGCGGTCGCCTTGTGCACGTCCAGCCCCGCGGCAAAGGCGTGGGTCAGGCCGGGGTCGCCGCTGATGTGGGCCATGATGCGCAGCTCGATCTGGCTGTAGTCGGCCGACACGATGGAGTGCCCCGGCGGCGCGATGAAGGCCTCGCGCACGCGCCGGCCCTCGGCGGTGCGGATGGGGATGTTCTGCAGGTTGGGGTCGTTGCTGCTCAGCCGGCCGGTCACCGCCACCGCCTGCGCGTAGTTGGTGTGCACCCTGCCCGTGGCGGGGTTGACCATCAGCGGCAGCTTGTCGGTGTAGGTGCCCTTCAGCTTGGCCAGGCTGCGGTATTCGAGGATGCGGGCGGGCAGCGGGTAGTCGGTGGCCAGCTCCTGCAGCACTTCTTCATCGGTGCTGGGCGCGCCGCTGGCGGTCTTTTTCTTCACCGGCAAGCCCAGCTGGACGAACAGGATCTCACCGATCTGCTTGGGTGAGCCCAGGTTGAACGGCTGGCCGGCGATCTCGTAGGCCTGCTGCTCCAGTTGCAGCATGCGCTCGGCCAGTTGCTGGCTCTGCTGGGCCAGCAGCGCCGGGTCGATCAGCACGCCATGTCGCTCGATGCGCTGAAGCAGCAGCGACACCGGCATTTCGATGTCGCGGTAGACATGCAGCAGGCCGGGCACCGCCGCGATCCTGGGAAACAGGGTCTCGTGCACCTGCAGCGTCATCTCGCTGTCTTCGCCGCTGTACTGGGTGGCTCGCTCGATGTCGACCTGGCTGAACGAAATCTGGTTGACGCCCTTGCCGCACAGGTCTTCGTAGCTCAAGCCCTTGCGGCCCAGGTGGCGCTCGGCCAGCTTTTCCAGGCTGTGGCCGAGGTGGGCCTCGAAGACGTAGCTCTGCAGCAGCGTGTCGTGCTGCCAGCCGCGCACCGTGATGCCGTGGTTGGCCAGCACATGGGTGTCGTATTTGATGTTCTGGCCGACCTTGGGCGCATTGGCATCTTCCAGCCAGGGCTGCAGCAGCCCCAGCACCTCGTCCAGCGGCAACTGGTCGGGTGCACCAGGAAAGTCGTGCCGCAGCGGCACGTAGGCCGCCTCGCCCGGCTGCACCGCGAAGCTGATGCCGACGATGCGCGCACGCATCGGGTCGAGCGAATCGGTCTCGGTGTCCAGCGCGGCCAACGGCGCGGCGCGCAGGCGCGCTATCCAGCCTGCCAGCTGCTCGCGGTCGAGCACGGTTTCGTAGTGGCGAGCCAGCGCGCTGTTGTCGGGCAGCGTGGCCTCGGCGCCGGTACCGTCGGCGTCGAACAGGCCGGCGGTGCCAGCCGCGGCGGTCGCCGCTACGGGCGCAGCGCTGGCCGCTGCACCGGCAGGCCCGGCCACGCCCAGCGAAGTCTCCAGTTCCTTGCGCCAGGCCTTGAAGCCATAGCGTTGGTAGAAGTCCAACAGCCCGGCCTCGTCGACCGGCTGCAGCGCCAGCCCTTCCACGCCGGGCCAGCCCGGCAGGTGGTCGGCCAGGTCGCAGTCGGTCACCACGGTGACCAGCCGGCGACCCTGCGGCAGCCAGTCGAGTGCCTTGCGCAGGTGCTCGCCAACGGCGCCCTTCATGCCAGGTGCCGCGGCGATCACGCCGTCGAGCGAGCCGTGCTCGGCAATCCACTTGGCAGCGGTCTTGGGACCCACCTTCTCGACCCCCGGCACGTTGTCGACCGTGTCGCCCACCAGCGTCAGGAAATCGACGATGCGGTCGGGCGGCACGCCGAACTTGGCCTGGACGCCGGCAACGTCGAGCCGCTCGTTGCTCATCGTGTTGATCAGTGTCACCTCGGGCGTGACGAGCTGCGCCAGGTCCTTGTCACCGGTGGAGATGACGACCTGGTGGCCAGCCGCCGCACCCACCCTCGCCAGCGTGCCGATGGCGTCGTCGGCCTCGATGCCGGGCACCTCCAGCACCGGCCAGCCGAGCAGGCGCACCACCTCGTGGATGGCCGGGATCTGAGCGCGCAGGTCGTCGGGCATCGGCGCGCGCTGGGCCTTGTACTGGTCGTACCAGGCATCGCGGAAGGTCGGGCCCGAGGCGTCGAAGACGCAGGCCGCGTGCCCGCCAGGCCCGCGGCCGATGATCTGCTCGCGCAGGCGCTTCATCATCGCCACCAAACCGTGGATCGCGCCGGTCGGAAAGCCGTCGGGCCCGCGCAGGTCGGGCATCGCGTGGTAGGCGCGGTACAGGTAGCTGGAGCCGTCGACCAGCAGCAGGGTGGGTCGGTCGGCCACGGCGGCAGGGCTGGCGGGGCTGTGGCTGTCGTTGGAGGTCTCGAGGGGCGTGGGGGCTTCGCTCATGGCGTGATTGTGGGTGGGAATGTGGGTGGGAATCTGGGTGGGGATCTGGCTGTGAATCTGGCCGCCACGGCGCCCCCCCTACGGCGGGCGTCCGGACCCGACAGCCTCATGAGAAACAAAACGGGTTGAAGTCCGGTTTCACGCCTGGACTGGGGTTGGATTGATCTGGAAGCCCAGCGCAGCGGCGCGACGCTTGAGCGCGGCGATGGTGCGTTCGCGCTGCAGCTCTTCGTAGTG